>JAJXTE010000007.1 GCA_021784115.1 Pseudomonadota bacterium
TCGGCGCCTGGTTCCTGCTGTTCAAGGCCCAGGCCGTCAACGCCTACGGCGAAGTCTACATGGTGAAGAACAAGGAACTGCTGAACGACTACCCCCCCTACGGGCAGGCAGCCGTTCCCGCATCGTGTCTGCGTAACCACCTGATGCTGAAGGAAATGAAGGAAGGCCGCGGCCCCATCTACATGGACACCGTGACTGCCCTCGCGAAACTGCGTGAGACCCTGACCCCGCGCGAAGTGAAGCACCTGGAAGCCGAAGCCTGGGAAGACTTCCTCGACATGTGCGTCGGCCAGTGCGGCATCTGGGTGGGTGAGAACGTCGAACCGGAGAAGAAAAACTCCGAACTCATGCCGACCGAGCCCTACCTGCTGGGCAGCCACTCCGGTTGCTGTGGCATCTGGGTGTCGGGTCCGACCGATCTGGGCGCACCGACCTCCGAAAACCACGCCGATGCGGCCAAGATTCCGGCTCACCTGCCCAAAGGCTGGAGCTGGGGCTACCGCTCGATGACCACGGTCAAGGGTCTGTTCACCGCCGGTGACGGCGTGGGCGCCTCCGGCCACAAGTTCTCCTCCGGCTCACACGCCGAAGGCCGCATGTGCGCCAAGGCCATGGTCAAGTACTGCATCGACAACAAGGATTGGAAACCCGAACTCGACACCTCCGTCGAACAACTGGTGGAAGAGATCTACAAGCCGGTGCGTACCTACCTGGAGCACAAGGACTACACCACCGCGATCGACGTCAACCCCAACTACATCACGCCCAAGATGCTGCAGTTCCGTCTGCAGAAGATCATGGACGAGTATGTTGCCGGCGTCGCAACCTACTACACCACCAACGCCAACATGCTGGGCGTGGCGGAAGAAAAGTTGAACATGCTGAAGGAAGACGCCGAGAAGATGCGTGCGAAGGACCTGCACGAACTGCTGCGCGCCTGGGAAAACTACCACCGCATCCTGACGGCGGAAGCCCACATGAAGCACATCCAGTTCCGCGAAGAAAGCCGTTATCCCGGCTTCTACTACCGCATGGACAAGAACTTTGTCGATGAGGAAAACTGGCACTGCTTCGTGAACTCGGTGTACGACAAGAACTCCAAACAGTGGAACTGCTTCAAGCGCGCCCACGTGGATCTGGTCGACAAGTCCAAGCTGTTCAAGCCCGCTGCCCACTGATTCATCAAGTAGGCAGTGAACTCCGGGCGCCTTCTGGCGCCCGGTTTTTTTCGAACAGCTAAAACTGCAAGACCAACAAGGTTTAGCATCCAGCCGAAAGCGCGTAACCTTGCGCTTTCGTGTGTGTGTTACAGATGTGGGGTTCGACCCCGGAAGGTCGTGTGAAATGAACGAAAATGAATTCAAGGACTTGATCGAGGACTCCCCCTTCGCGGGCAACCCGGTCAAACCGATCATGCTGGCGGAAAATGCGCAGTTCCAATTCCGCTGCCACCGCAACGTCAAGTGCTGGAACGCCTGCTGCAGCAACATCGACATCCCGTTGACCCCCTACGATGTCCTGCGCCTGAAAAAACGCCTGGACATGTCGTCGGGCGAATTCCTCAAGCAGTACTCGGTACCATTCGAGATGGACAAGGATGGCATGCCCGGAATCAAGCTGAACCCGGTCGAAGGCGGGACCGCGTGCCAGTTCATGACACCCGAAGGCTGCGGTGTCTATGAAGATCGCCCCACCGCCTGCCGCTACTATCCGGTTGCCCTGCTGACCATGCGCCGCTCGGACGAATACGTCGATCGCAGCGCCTATGCCATGGTCAAGGAACCGCACTGCCTTGGCCATTTCGAGGACAAGGTCCAGACCATCGAGGAATACCGCCACGAACAGGGCGTCGACGAGTACGACCGGAAGGCGCACGCCTGGCGCCAGCTGGTGGTCAAGCGCAAGTCGGCCGGACCCGCCATCGGCAAGCCGACGCCGGTGTCCAACCAGCTCTTCTTCATGGCAAGCTACGATATCGACCGCTTCCGTGCCTTCGTCATGAGCCCGAGCTTCAACGATACCTACGACATCCCGGTCGAAGTCATGGCAACGCTGATTGCCGACGACGAGGCCCTGCTCGACTTCGGCCTGAACTTCCTACGTCATACGCTCTTTGGCGAGAAATTCGTCGAGGAACGGCCGGACGCCTACGAGAAGCGTCTGGCCCGCCGTCGCGCGCTGGCCGAGCAGGAAAAAGAAGCCGACTTCCAGCAGAAGATGGCGCTGGAGGATGACAAATATTCTGGGGAGCATTGAGCGGATGCGGCACGCGATTGTATTGACCGGGCTGATTGCGCTGGCGCTGGCCGCCAGCGCAGAGGCCGCCACACTCAATAAATGCATCGATGCAAATGGGGAGGTCACCTATTCCAACCTGCCCTGCCGCGGTGCCCGCGAAGTCAAACGGGTCGAAATCGACCCGCCGCCCCCACCCCCGAAACCTGCGCCCGTGACGGCGGCTCCGCAGCCTGTCCCGGCGCCCCAGCCTTCACTGCCGCAAACCCAGCCTGCTCCGCAGGCCGCTCCTGCGCCCGCGCAACCGGTGATGCCGCAAGCAGCGCCCGCGCCGATGCCGCCGAAACCTGCCGCCCCCCTTCCGCCGGCTGTCCCGGCCACACCCGACCCCGGTCCCAAACCGTCGCCAACGGTCATCACGCCCACGCGCACGCGCCCGCCCGCTGCGCGCGCCGCGGCGAGCGAGTGCGACACGCTGACCGACAAGCTGGGACGCGTGTTCGACAAGATGGATCAGGCGCGCCGCAAGGGCTATACGCAGGAGCAGATGGACAAGTGGAATCTTGAGGTCAAGGACCTCGAACAGAAAAAACAGCAATCCGGCTGTTTCTGAAAAACCGCCCAGACCATGAACGCCCGCACCCTCGACCCTGCGCACCACCTGATCGCGAAAGAGCCCTACTACGAACCGGTGGGCGACGAAATCCAGCTGTTCGAGGCCGCGTACCGGCAACAGATTCCGGTGCTGCTGAAAGGCCCCACCGGCTGCGGCAAGACGCGCTTCATGGAACACATGGCGTGGCGGCTCAAGCGCCCGCTGATCACCGTGTCGTGCCACGATGACCTCACCGCCTCCGACCTGGTGGGACGCTATCTGGTCAAGGGTGGCGAGACCGTGTGGGTCGACGGCCCGCTGACCCGGGCGGTGCGCGCAGGCGGCATCTGCTATCTCGATGAAATCGTCGAGGCGCGCAAGGACACCATGGTGGTGATCCATCCGCTCGCCGACGACCGCCGCACGCTGCCGATGGAAAAGCTTGGCCAGGTCGTCGAGGCGCCCCCCGAGTTCTGCCTCGCCATTTCCTACAACCCCGGCTACCAGAGCGTGCTCAAGGATCTCAAGCAGTCGACCCGCCAGCGCTTCGTCGCGCTCGAGTTCGACTATCCCTCGGCCGCGCTCGAGCGTCGCATCGTCGCGACCGAGTCGGGCGTGTCCGATGACCTGGCCGACAGCCTGGTGCGTTTCGCGCAGATGACGCGCAACCTCAAGGGCAGCGGGCTGGAGGAAGGCGCCTCGACGCGGCTGCTGGTGCATGCCGGCAAGCTGATTGCCGACGGCATCAGTCCCGTGACCGCCTGCAAGTCGGCGGTCGCGCAGGCGGTCACCGACGATGCCGACATGCTGAAGGCGATCCAGGAACTGTCCTCGTCCATCTTCTGATGGCGCAGCCGCCGTTAACAGCAGTCGAGATGGAGGCGAGCCTCCACGTCTGGCTGGAAACCGAATTCACCTATTTCAAGGTCGAGCAACTCGCCGCCGAGCTCGCCGCGCTCACGCGCGACGAACAGGATTTCATCCTCGGCTGGATCCGCCGCATCGCCTCCACCCACATCACGCTCGCCTGGCAGTTTGGCCGCCGTGCCCCAGCCCTGTTGCCGCGCATGGAGCGGCGCCTGCTCGATGCGTGGGCGGTGCATACCTGCGACGTGTTCGACCGCACCGGACTGCAGTCCGCGCTCAGGGTGATGGAAGAGGTCGACAGCTTCGACGAAACGCAGCACCAGAACGATGCCGCCGGCGCACTGTTCGAGGACATCGCGCCGGTGCTGGGAAATTTCGTCTGCGGCCTCTCCGGACGACGGCTGCGCATCGAGGAAGGCGATGCCGCCTGGACCGACGGCGAACGCATCGTGCTGCCGCCGCTGATCGCCGCCTTGCCGGATCTGGACGACAATTTCCAGCTCGCCAAGGCAACCGTCGCGCTGTTGTGGGCGCAAACCCGCTTTGGCAGCCTCCGTGTCGACTTTTCCGAGCTCGGCGCGCGTTATGCCGACCCTGAACGCGCGCTGGCTCGCCTGCATGCGTTGGAAACCTTGCGGCTGACTGCGCGCATCGCGCGCGAACTGCCGGGGCTGCATCGCGAAATGATGCGACTGCGCGCCCGGCTCGACCCTGAACTGCCGCCAGCCTGGCGGCGATTCGAAACGGCGCTCAGCACAGGCCAGGCAACAGTCGACGCCAGCCTGGCCCTGCTGGATGCCGCGTATGACGAGGCGGAGTGTCCCCAATGGACCGATCAGGGCTGCCTGCGTCCGGAGGCGATCGCCGCCGCTCGCGCCGCCCGCTTGAACAAGGAAAAGGCCCGGTTGCGCATCAAGTTGGCCGAACTGCTCGAAGAGCACGAGGCTGCAAAGCCCGCATCGCAGTCCGCCGCCGACACGCCGCCCGACTTGGAGGTGACGCCGCGCGACGAGAACGGCCGGCTGGACTTCGAAATTACCCTCGACGGCGCCCCGTTGGCGCCGCCCGACAACGTCAAACAGTTGCTCACCTCGGTCTACCTCGACTTCGGGGAGATTCCCCCCGAGTACCTCACCCCGGCGGGCGACGGCGAATACGACCCGAACCGTGTGTTCGACCAGCCCGAGGATCCCGACGCCGTGTGGCACGGCACCTATCACGAAAAGGGTGCCGAACTGTTTCCCGAGTGGGACCACGGCCGCCAGCATTACCGCAAGAACTGGTGCGTGATGCGGGAGAAAACCGTCGCCCCGGTCCGTGACAGCTTCTATCGCGACACGCTCGACAAATATGCCGGCGTGGTCAAGCAGCTGCGCCGCAAGTTCGAGGCGCTGCGCGACGAGAACCGCCTCGACAAGCGGCAGACCCAGGGCGACGAAATCGACCTCGATGCCTTGATCGAGGCGCTTGCCGACGCCAAGGATGGCCGCGAGATGAGCGACCGCCTGTTCGTGCGCCTGCACCGCGCCGAGCGCAACATCGCGGTGGCCTTCCTGGTCGACATGAGCGGCTCGACCAAGGGCTGGATCAACGAGGCCGAGCGCGAGGCGCTGGTCCTGCTTTGCGAGGCGCTGGAACTGCTGGGCGACCGCTACGCGATCTACGGCTTTTCCGGGACCACCCGAAAAAGATGCGAACTGTTCCGCATCAAGACCTTCGACGAGCGCTACGGCGACGAGGTGAAGGCGCGCATCTCCGGAATCCGCCCGCAGGAATACACCCGCATGGGCTTCGCGCTGCGCCACATGACCAAGCTGCTGAACCAGGTCGAAGCCAAAACCCGCGTGCTGGTGACGCTCTCGGATGGCCGCCCGGACGATTATTTCGACGTCTACCGTGGCCAATACGGCGTCGAGGACACGCGCATGGCCCTACTGGAGGCGGCGCGCACCGGCATCCACCCGTTCTGCATCACGCTGGACCGCGACGCGCGCGATTACCTGCCGCACATGTACGGCGCGGCGCGTTACATCATTCTGGATGACGTGCGACAATTGCCGGTGAAAGTCACCGACATCTACCGCCGCATCACGACATGAGCCTCGACGAACTGAAAGCAGGATATTTCTACAGCAACGGTGCCTACGGCCGCACCTGGGGCGTGCGCCAGCTGGCCGAAATCGCGACCGACGCCGCGACTGGCGAGGCAGTGGTTCACTTCAAGGGGGTTGCGGGCACCTGCCGCCGCAAAAAGGGCCATTGCAGCGCGGCGGAATTCGCGCGCTGGGCCAGGTACCAGGTGGCGCTGCAGGAAAACGACTGGAAGCGGGTCGGCGACGACGCGCCGCCGGAATCGCAAGTCGCCTAGTCTGCGGCGGGCGAATCCGTGGCGGGCAAACCTGCCGCAGGTGCCACCTCGACAGGCCTGGCCTGCGTGTCCAGATAGTCCATCACCGCATAGGTCAGCGCGCTGCAGCCCGAACCATCCAGCGCTGAAATTGCGAACACCCGTCCGGTCCATTCGTAGTCCGCCACGAACCTGGCCACCACCGCGTCGCGCTCGCCCTCGTCCACCATGTCGATCTTGTTCAGTACCAGCCAGCGCGGCTTGTCATAGAGTTGCGGGTCGTACTTGCGCAGTTCCTCGACGATGGCGCGCGCCTCATGCACCGGATCACCATCTTCCCAGCGCGGCGAGATGTCGACCAGATGCAGTAACAGACGGGTGCGCTGCAAATGCCGCAGGAACTGGTGACCCAGGCCCGCACCTTCTGCGGCGCCTTCGATCAGACCGGGAATATCGGCGATGACGAAGCTGCGTTCGCTGTCCACCCGCACCACGCCCAGATTGGGCGCCAGCGTGGTGAAGGGGTAATCGGCCACCTTGGGACGCGCCGCCGACACAGCGCGGATGAACGTCGACTTGCCCGCATTCGGCATCCCCAGCAGGCCCACATCGGCCAGTACCTTCAGTTCCAGCGCCAGTTCCCATTCCTCGCCCGGTTCGCCGAGGGTATGCTGGCGCGGCGCGCGGTTGATGCTGGATTTGAAATGCAGGTTGCCCAGGCCGCCCTTGCCGCCCTTGGCCAGGCAGACCGTTTGCCCGTTCTCGGCCAGATCGGCCACCACTTCGCCACTGTTGATGTCGGTGAACACCGTGCCGACCGGCACGCGAATCGTCAGGTCCTCGCCCCCCTTGCCGTAGCACTGCGCGCCGCGCCCGTTTTCGCCGTTTTGCGCCTTGAAGATGCGCTTGAAGCGAAACTCGACCAGAGTATTGATGTTGCAGTCGGCCACCACGTACACGCTGCCGCCCCGCCCGCCATCGCCGCCGTCCGGCCCGCCCTTGGGGATGTACTTCTCGCGGCGGAACGAAGCGCTGCCGTCCCCGCCCTTGCCGGCAATGACCTGAATTTTGGCTTCGTCGATGAATTTCATATGGGTGTGACCCTAATTGATCCCGCACAAACAAAAAAGCCCCATCCGGCGGACAGGGCTTTTTGGCGAACGAGTCGGGCTCAGTTCAATTCGAATCAGGCCGCAACCGGTTCGATGCGAACCACACGGCGGCGGGCCGCGCCCTTGACCTCGAACTTGACCGTGCCGTCAGCCTTGGCGAACAGGGTGTGGTCCTTGCCGATGCCGACGTTGTCGCCGGGGTGGAACTGGGTGCCGCGCTGACGCACGATGATGTTGCCCGCCAGAACCAGTTCGCCGCCATAGCGCTTCACGCCCAGACGTTTCGACTCCGAGTCGCGACCGTTACGCGAACTGCCGCCTGCTTTCTTGTGTGCCATGTTATGTGCTCCTTATGCGGTGATGCCGCCGATTTGCACTTCGGTGAAGTACTGGCGATGGCCCTGGCTCTTGCGATAATGCTTGCGGCGGCGCATCTTGAAAATCTTGATCTTGTCGCCACGTGCCTGGTTCAGCACCGTGGCGGTGACCGTGGCGCCGCGCAGCATGGGCGCGCCCATCTTGATATCGGCGCCATCGCCCACCATCAGGACCTGGTCAAAGGTGATCTCGCTGCCGATCTCGGCTTCGAGCTTTTCAATTTTAAGTTTGTCGCCGGCGCTCACGCGATATTGCTTGCCGCCGGTTTTGATGACTGCGTACATGGGGGTCTCCAACCAATACGAACCCAGGAAAGCGCGAGATTCTAGCGGTGAACAAGCAGCGAGTCAAACTATTTGACTCGCCTCACGCACGATTATCCGGACACAAGCGGTGAAAAACCACGGACAGACTGCTACCATTGCAGGATTTTCCACCAACAAGCCCCTAACGTGTCCCTGGAGAGCCTGCAATCCTACCTGGCCGACGACATGCGCGCCGTCGATCATGTCATCCGCCAAAGCCTGTATTCCGACGTGGTGCTAATTCGCCAGGTCTCCGAATACATCATCAACAGCGGCGGCAAGCGGCTTCGCCCCGCCCTGGTGCTGCTGTCGGCCGGTTGCTTCAATTATCAGGGAGGCGCCCACCACGAACTCGCCGCGGTCGTCGAATTCATCCACACCGCCACGCTGCTGCACGACGACGTGGTCGACGAGTCCGAGCTGCGACGCGGCCGCAAAACCGCCAACGCCCTGTTCGGCAACGCCGCCAGCGTGCTGGTCGGCGACTTCCTCTATTCGCGCGCCTTCCAGATGATGGTGGCGGTCGACAACATGGAAGTCATGCGCATCCTGTCCGACGCCACCAATACCATTGCCGAAGGCGAGGTGCTGCAGTTGCTCAACTGCCACGACCCCGACATCGACGAAGAGAACTACCTGCGCGTCATCCGCTACAAGACCGCCAAGCTGTTCGAGGCCGCTGGCCGGCTGGGCGCCGTCATCGGTGGCGGCACTGAGGAGGAAAAAGAGGCGCTGGCGCGCTACGGCATGCACCTCGGCACGGCCTTCCAACTGATCGACGACGTGCTCGACTACTCTGGCGACTTCCTCAAGACTGGCAAGAACATCGGCGACGACCTCGCCGAAGGCAAGCCCACCCTGCCGCTGCTGTATGCGATGAAGCACGGCACCGCGGAGCAGGCCGCCAGCATTCGCCAAGCCATCGAACACGGCGGACTCACCGAATTCCAGAGCGTGCTTGCCGCGATCAAGGACACGCGCGCCCTGAACTACACCCGTGAAGTCGCGCAGCGCGAAGTTCAAACCGCCAACGCAGCAATTTCTTGCTTGGCGGATTCAAATTCCAAATCAGCTTTGCTACAATTAGCGGCTTTCGCGGTTGACCGTAGTTTTTGACCGCGCTGATTCGGTAGTTTCCCGGTAGTTCTTCAAATGGGGTTCAGCACATCACTGAACCCGCCATCTGCCTCGGGGCGTAGCTCAGCCTGGTAGAGTACTGCGTTCGGGACGCAGGAGTCGGAGGTTCGAATCCTCTCGCCCCGACCAAGTTTTTTTGCTTGTTCGCGCCACATACCGTTCCGGAGTCCCGGTTCCCACGCAGTTCGACCTGCAGTTAGCGGTCCGGATCCGTCCAGCCGACGCTGACTTGCGGCGAGGCCTGGAGAAAGTCGTAGCTGACGAGGGCAGTCGAGTTCTCGAAGGTATAGCCCCCACCCACGTCCAACCCGAGTTTCCGGTCTGCCCACGGGAAAACGGATACGCCCGCGGCCCCAACCCATTTGTCCTCCCTGTCGGAAGACAAGACCTTGGCGGAAAATCCGAGGTTCTTCATGGATGCCTGACCGTTCAGGCTGTACGAGACGCCCAGCATGTAGCCGGGGTCGGCCTGTGCGCCGATCGCAAACGCACTCAGCGCGGCTGCCAGAAGAGTCTTTTTCATGTGCATTTCTCCTTTACGAGTGTTGTGAGCGCAGGCCGCGGAAGTCGTGGCAAGCGCGTAGGGGACGCGTCCCCCAAGCCGTGAGCGACCAGTCGGCATTTTTTTGAAGCCCTCGGATGTATTGCAGAGTGTTCTGAAGAAATCCAGCAGAACATCGGATCGACTGGAGGCTTACGGCTCAAGACCATTTTCAGAAATGTCACCGGCCCGGGACGTCTACCGAGTGCCGATTAAACATGTAGGAAGGCGCTGAATAACAGGTCAGAGTGGGGGCTCGCACGTCCGAGGGCCCATCGTCACTTGCTACATGGCAGGGGCCCCAGGCCCGCAATCAGAGTGGATACCTCGCCCACAATTCGCGCAGCGGCAGCACATTAGAACCTTGCCCCGCCATTCATGGCGCATCCGGATTGCCACACGGCGCGTGCGGGATTACATCCGACGTAAGCAGCTAGAATCATGCCTTTCCGCAGGAGACTATTGATGTCCGATCCCGTTGTATATGACCGCAATCCCGCCGAACTCCAGCTCGAACCCGGCGAATATTGGTGGTGCTCGTGCGGCCGCTCGATGACACAGCCGTTTTGCGACGGTTCGCACGAAGGCACAGGCCTGGAGCCGATGTCGTTCGTCGTCAAGGAAAAGAGCACGGTGTGGCTGTGCAACTGCAAGCACACCAAGGACAAACCGTTCTGCGACGGCAGCCACAATGACCTGCCCGGCGACATCTTCTGAGCCGACCAACCCGCCATGGACGTTCTGCCCGAAAATGTGCTCGACTTCTGGTTCGGCCCGCCCGGCAGTGCAGCCGAGGTCGCCGGACGGAAAAACACGCTGTGGTTCGGGAAATCGCCTGCAAACGACCGGGCGGTGATCGACCGCTTTGCCGCCGTGCTGGTGGCCGCGACCGCAGGCCGGTTGGACCACTGGGCGTCCACCCCCCGCTCGCGCTTGGCACTGGTGATCGTGGTCGACCAGTTTCCGCACCATATCCATCGCGACCAGCCCCAGGCCTTCGCCACGGACCCCCAGGCACTGGCCTTGAGCCTGGACGCGCTCGCGGCCGGCGAAGACCGGCAGCTTGCGCCAATCGAGCGCGTGTTCCTGTATCTGCCGCTGGAGCATGCCGAGTCTCTGGCCATGCAGGACCGATCCGTGGCGCTGTATGAAGCCCTCGCGAACGAAGCCGCTGCCGACGAACGTACGCTGTTCGACAACTTCCTGGATTACGCGCGCAAGCATCGCGACGTGGTGGCGCGCTTCGGCCGCTTCCCGCATCGCAACGCGATCCTGGGACGCCCTTCAACGCCGGACGAACTCGAATTCCTGAAACAGCCCGGCTCGCGTTTTTAGCCGGCCGTTGAAGAGCAGCGCAGCCGGCTCGCGTTAAAATGGCGGCTTTTGCGCCTTCCGGCCTGCTCATGTCCCGCCAGATCCTCGTCACCTCCGCCCTGCCCTACGCCAACGGCAGCATCCACCTCGGCCACCTGGTCGAATACATCCAGACCGACATCTGGGTGCGCTTCCAGAAGATGCGCGGCCACGACTGCCGCTACATGTGCGCCGACGACACCCACGGCACCGCGATCATGCTGCGCGCGGAGAAGGAAGGCATCACGCCGGAGGCGCTGATCGGCCGGGTGTGGGACGAGCACACGCGCGACTTCGCCGGCTTCCACGTCGGCTTCGACCAATACTATTCGACGCATTCCGACGAGAACCGCGAACTGGCTTCGAAGATATACCTCGCGCTGAAAAACGCCGGCCTGATCGATGTGAAGACCATCGCCCAACTGTACGACCCGGTGAAGAACCTGTTCCTGCCGGACCGTTTCATCAAGGGCGAATGTCCCAAGTGCGGCGCTTTGGATCAGTA
This sequence comes from Pseudomonadota bacterium, assembly GCA_021784115.1. GTDB lineage: Bacteria > Pseudomonadota > Gammaproteobacteria > Burkholderiales > Thiobacillaceae > Thiobacillus. The sequence continues at coordinate 11,376 of JAJXTE010000007.1, forward strand.
CGGCGACAACTGTGAGGTGTGCGGCGCGACCTACAGCCCGACCGAACTGAAGAACCCGGTGTCGGCGGTGTCGGGTACGACGCCGGTGCACAAGGATTCCGAGCACTACTTCTTCAAGCTCGGCGATTGCGAGGCCTTCCTGCGTGAGTGGACCAAATCGGGCGCGCTGCAGGACGAGGCCGCAAACAAGATGCAGGAATGGTTCGCCTCCGGCCTCAACAACTGGGACATCAGCCGCGATGCGCCCTATTTCGGCTTCGAGATTCCCGACGCGCCGGGCAAGTATTTCTACGTGTGGCTCGATGCGCCGGTGGGCTACATGGCGAGCTTCGCCAAATACGCCAGGGACAACGGCCTCGACTTCGACGCCTGGTGGGGTAAGGACTCGAAGGCCGAGCTGGTGCACTTCATCGGCAAGGACATCCTCTACTTCCACGCCCTGTTCTGGCCGGCGATGCTCAAATTTTCCGGCCACCGCCTGCCAACCGCGGTGTACGCCCACGGCTTCCTGACGGTGAACGGACAGAAGATGTCGAAGTCGCGCGGTACCTTCATCACCGCCGAGAGCTACCTCGCGCAGAAGCTGAATCCCGAGTGGCTGCGCTACTACTACGCTGCCAAGCTCAACGGATCGATGGAGGACATCGACCTCAACCTCGACGATTTTGTCGCGCGAGTGAATTCGGACCTGGTCGGCAAGTTCATCAACATCGCCAGCCGCACCGCAGGTTTCATCCACAAGAACTTCGAGGGCAGGCTCGCCGACGGCGTCGCCAACCTCGAACTGATCGGCGCGTTCCAGGACGCCGCGGCCACGATTGCCGCCCACTACGAGGCGCGCGACTACGCCAAGGCCTTGAGGGAGATCATGGCGCTGGCCGACCGCGCAAACCAGTACGTGGCGGACGAAAAGCCCTGGGAGCTGGCGAAAAAACCCGAAGCGGTCTATCGATTACATGAAGTGTGCACGGTCGCGCTGAACTGCTTCCGCCTGCTGACCCTGTACCTGAAGCCGGTGCTGCCGAAACTGGCCGAGCAGGTCGAGGCCTTCCTCAACATTCCGCCGCTGGCTTGGGAAGACGCGCAAAGCCTGTTCATCCGCCACCGCATCAACGAGTACAGCCACCTGATGACCCGTATCGACCCCAAATCCATCGAAGCCATGGTAGACGCCAACAAACAGAACCTCGAACCCACACCCCCCCCCGCGCCAGCGCGCCATGCCGAAGCGCAGGTGCATGCCGCGCAGCCGGCGGCTGAAACCATCAGCATCGACGACTTCGCGAAGATCGACCTGCGCATCGCGCGCATCGCCAGTGCCGAGCACGTCGAAGGCGCCGACAAGCTGCTGCGGCTTACGCTTGACCTCGGAGAGTTCGGCACGCGCCAGGTGTTCGCCGGCATCAAGTCAGCCTATGCGCCCGAGGCGCTGGTGGGGCGGCTGACCGTGATGGTCGCCAACCTCGCGCCGCGCAAGATGAAGTTCGGCATGAGCGAAGGCATGGTGCTGGCCGCTTCCGGCGACGCGCCGGGCCTGTTCATCCTGTCGCCTGACAGCGGCGCGCAGCCGGGCATGAAGGTGAAGTGAGCCCGACATGAAGACCCTGCACCTGCGCATTGAGGGCCGCGTGCAGGGCGTATGGTTCCGGGAATCCATGCGCAGCGAAGCCGAACGGCTGGGGGTGACGGGCTGGGTGCGCAATGCGCCCGATGGCTCCGTGGAGTCGATGGTTCACGGCCCTGACGCGGCCGTCGACGCGCTCATCGCCTGGGCTCACGTCGGGCCGCCCAAGGCACGCGTGGCGTCCGTTGTCCTGACGGACGCCGAGGGTCAATTCAGCACGTTCGATAAGTTGATTGATTAGGCGCCAGAAATCCGGACAAAAAAATGCCCGGCTCAGTGAAGAGCCGGGCAAATATCCACCAAAGGAGGAGGATTGGAGGAGACAACACCAAGTGCCATTGCGGCGACCTCAGTGTTATTAGAATAATCTAATATTATTGTATGTCTGTCAAGCCCTTCTTGCATAAAAGGTTCGAGTCGGTAGTTTTTTACCACTCCGCATCCGGTCAATAAATCACGTTGACCGCCTCGGGCCTGAGCCAGCCCCCCAGGGATTCGAGCAACCGGTCGTCCAGCCGTACCCGCCAGTCCTCACCCAGTCGCACCCGGCAACGCGCATTGGGAGTGTGATAATCGACCCAAACGGGGCACCCGCCCTCCTGCGCCTTGTAGGGCGCAAGCAGCTCGGCCAGCTTGCGGCCGCTTGACTGGCCGTTGCATGCCAGCCTGAGGCCTTGGGCGAATCGGGTGCGCGCCCCGGCGAGATCGTAGATGCGCTCCGCCGTCACCCGCACGCCGCCCGAATAGTCGTCGCGGTTGACCTTGCCCTCGATGACCAGCAGGGCGTCGTCCTTGAGCAGATGGCGGTTCTGCTCATACAGTTCGTTGAAAATCACCACCTCGACCTGCGCGGTCGCGTCGTCCAGCAGCAGGATCAGCATCTTGCCGCGCCGCGTCATCTGGGTACGCAGCGAGACGACGATGCCGGCCAGCATCACGGGATCGCGTGAAGGCTCCAGGCTGTCAAGCTGACGTTTGGCGAAGCTGGACACCTCGGCCAGGTAGGAGGTGAAGGGATGGCCGCTGAAGAAATAGCCGAGGGCGGATTTCTCCTGCAGCAGCTTTTCCTGCTCCGGCCAGCGCGGCACGTCGATCAGGTCTTCGCCGCCGCCGTCGAGCGCTTCGCCGAACAGCCCCACCTGTCCGCCGCTGCGCGCGGCGCGATCGGCGGTTTCCAGCGCCGCGCCGACCGAGGCCATCAGGCTGGCGCGATGGTCGTTGAGGACATCGAACGCGCCCGCCTTCACCAGTGCTTCCAGCACGCGGCGGTTCAGATAGCGCTTGTCGACCCGCCGGGTCAGGTCGAACAGGCCCTTGTAGGCGCCGTTGGCCTCGCGCTCGGCGACGATGGCACCGATCGCCGCTTCGCCGCTACCCTTGATCGCGCCCAGGCCGTAGCGGATTTCGGTCTTGCTGACCGGCTCGAAGCGGTAGCCCGACAGGTTGATGTCGGGCGGCAGCATCGTCAGCCCGTTGGCGCGGCAGTCCTCGTAGAAGACGCGCACCTTGTCGGTGTCGGACATTTCCGACGACATCGTCGCCGCCATGAATTCGGCCGGGTAATAGGCCTTGAGCCAGGCAGTGTGGTACGCCACCAGCGCATAGGCTGCCGAGTGCGACTTGTTGAAGCCGTATTCCGCGAATTTTTCCATCAGGTCGAACAGCCGTTCGGCCACCTTGGTGTCGGCCCCGCGCCTGGCCGCCCCCTCCAGGAAAATCGTGCGCTGCTGGGCCATTTCCTCGGGTTTTTTCTTGCCCATGGCGCGCCGCAGCATGTCGGCCGCGCCGAGGCTGTAGCCCGCCAGGATCTGTGCCACGAGCATCACCTGTTCCTGGTAGACGATGATGCCGTAGGTGGACTTCAGCACCGGCTCGAGGTCGGGGTGGAAATACTCGGGCTTCTGCTTGCCCTGCTTGCGCGCGATGAAGTCGTCCACCATGCCGGAACCGAGCGGCCCCGGACGGTTCAGCGCCATCAGCGCGATGATGTCCTCGAAGCAGTCGCCCTTGAGCTTCTTTTCCAGGTCCTTGGCCGAGCGCGATTCGGATTGGAACACCGCGGTGGTGTTGCCGTCGGCGAAGAGCTTGTACACCGCGGGGTCGTCGAGCGGCAGGTCCTCCAGGCGGAAGTTCTCCCTGCCTGGATGACGCTGCACGAAACGCACCGCCTCGGCGAGGATGGTCAACGTGCGCAGGCCAAGGAAGTCGAACTTGACCAGGCCGATCGCCTCGACGTCGTCCTTGTCGAACTGCGACACCATCGCTTCCGAGCCCTCGGCGCGGTACAGCGGGCAGAAGTCGGTGAGCCGCCCCGGCGCGATCAGCACGCCGCCGGCGTGCATGCCGACGTTGCGGGTGATGCCCTCGAGCTTCTCCGCCAGCGGCAGCAGTTCGGCAAGCTCCTCCTCGTTCTTCGCGCGCTCGTCGATCTGCGGCTCCTTCTCGCGCGCCTCGGCCAGCGAAATCCCCAGCTCGTTGGGAACCAGCTTGACGAACTTGTCGACGAACAGGTACGGCAGGTCGAGCACGCGTCCGACATCGCGCAGCACTGCCTTGGCCGCCATGGTGCCGAAGGTGGCGATCTGCGACACCGCCGCATGGCCATACTTGTCCTTCACGTACTGGATCACGCGGTCGCGGCCGTCCTGGCAGAAGTCGACGTCGAAGTCGGGCATCGACACCCGCTCGGGGTTGAGGAAGCGCTCGAACAGCAGGTCGTAGCGCAGCGGATCGAGGTCGGTGATCAATAGGCAGTACGCCACCAGCGAGCCGGCGCCCGAACCTCGCCCCGGCCCCACCGGCACGCCGTTGTTCTTGGCCCAGTTGATGAAGTCGGACACGATCAGGAAGTAGCCCGGGAAGCCCATCTGGATGATGGTCCCAAGTTCGAACTCGAGCCGCTCGGTGTACTCGGGGAGCTTGGCGGCGCGCTCGGCCTCGTCGGGATAGAGATGGGCCATGCGCTGATGCAGACCCTCGAACGAGCGCTGCCGCATGTAGTCGTCGAGGCTCATGCCATCCGGCGTCGGAAAGTCGGGAAGCCTGCTCTTGCCGAGCTCCAGCGTGAGGTTGCAGCGCTTGGCAATCTCGACGCTGTTGGCGAGCACCGCGGGCAGGTCGGCGAACAGTTCCGCCATCTCTTCCGGCGTCTTGAAGTACTGTTCGGCGGTGAACGGCCGCGGGCGACGCGGATCGCCCAGCATCATGCCCTCGGCGATGCACACGCGTGCCTCGTGCGCCTTGAAGTCTTCCTGCGCGAGGAACTGGATCGGATGGGTGGCGACTGCTGGCAGGTTGAGCGCCGCACCGATGTCGAGCAGTCCGTCGATCAGGCGTTCACTGTGCGGCTGGCCAAAGCGTTGCAGCTCCAGGTAATAGCGCCCGGGGAACAGCGCGGCCCAGGCAGCGGCCGCCGCCCGCGCGGCATCGGGCTTGTCGTCGAGAATCGCCTGCGCGACGCTGCCGGCGTCGCCGCCGGACAACGCCAGCAGGCCATCCGTACCCTCTGCCAGCCAGGCGGGATCGATCTCGGGGCGGCCACGATGGAGATTGTCCTGGTAGGCGCGGGTAAGCAGTTCGCACAAGCGACGATAGCCTTCGCGATGCTGCACCAGCAGTAGCAGGCGTGAGGGACGGTTGCGGTCCGCCACGTTGCTCATCCAGACGTCGCAGCTGAACACCGGCTTGATGCCCGCGCCGCGCGCCGCGCGGTAGAACTTCACCCAGCCGAAGGTATTGGACAGGTCGGACAGGCCGAGCGCCGGCATCGCGACGCCCTTCGCGCGCTTGATCGCCTCGTCCACCCGCACCAGACCATCAACGACGGAATACTCGGTATGCAGACGAAGGTGAATGAAACGCGGGTCGGTCATGGGAAAAAGGCGGAGAAGCGAGCCGCTATTTTAACGCCGCAGTACGGGCGACCAAAAACAAAAGGCAGCCGAAGCTGCCTTTTGTTCGAATCCGGCTAGCGCTCAGTTAGCGCGGCGCTTGAATTCGTTGGTGCGGGTGTCGATCTCGATCATGTCGCCGATTTCGACGAACGCGGCCACCGGCAGCTCGAACCCGGTAGGCTTGATGCGCGCAGGCTTCATCACCTTGCCGGAGGTGTCGCCGCGCACGGCGGGCTCGGTGTATTCGACTTCGCGCACGACAGTGGTCGGCATCTCGACCGAGATCGCCTTGCCATCGTAGAACACCACTTCGACCGGCATGCCGTCGTCGAGGTAGTTCAGTGCGTCGCCGAGGTTTTCGCCTTCGACTTCGTACTGGTTGTATTCGCTGTCCATGAACACGTACAGCGGATCGGCGAAATAGGAATAGGTGCATTCCTTGCGGTCGAGGTTGACGGTCTCGAATTTGTCGTCGGCACGGTAGACGCTTTCCATGCCGGAACCGTTGAGCAGGTTCTTCAGTTTCATTTTGACGACGGAGGCATTGCGGCCCGATTTCGAGAATTCGGCCTTTTGCACCACCATCGGGTCTTTTCCGATCATCACGACGTTGCCGGCGCGGAGTTCCTGTGCGATTTTCATGGGTGTGGTCCTGTGCTGCGAGAGCTTCTAAGGGATTGAGAAAACTCGCTATTTTAACTTGGTTTCCACAAAATTCACCAGCGTGTCGCTCAACCGCCCGGCCCGTTCGAGACGGCCGCACCAGGCCTCTGCATGCCGTTCGATCACGGCCTGGTGCGCCCGCCACGCCGTCCAGCAGGCTGCCATCCCATCCGCGGCCGGCATGCCATTCCAGTTCCGCCAGATCCCGCTCACCGCGTCTGCCGTTGCGCTGCCCAGTCCCGCCGTGTAATGCGCCAGCAGCGCATCCAGTTTGTCCCAGTGCGCCTCGTCGGCCTGCGGATAGGCCTGCCACACCAGCGGGCGCGCCGCCCACTGCGCGCGCGCGCAGGAATCCTCGCCGCGCACGAAATTGAGCCCGCACGCCCACAGCAGGAGGTCGTACCGATCCTGATCCAGGAACGGCAGGATATGCAGTTGCAAGGCGCCGCGCTGGTGCACTTCGCCCGCCTGCAGCGCGGGGACCGCCAACCATGCGGCAAGCTGCGGGATCACCCGGCCTTCGGGGACGAGGCAGGTGACGGGACATGGATCTGCTGCCCAGGCGTCGAGCAGATCAGGCAGCGCCGGGTTCTCGTAGGCGAACAGCGACACCCGCAACTCATCCGCCTGCGGCGTTTCCATTCCCAGTCCACGCCAGAACGCCGGGCTCCCGCTATCCACGAATGCGGCGCGCCGCTCGGCCAGACCCGCCTCGGCCAGCAGGCCGCCCGTGTCCGGCGTGTAGCCGGGAAAGAAGAAATACTTGGTCAGCGGCAAACGCGGGTGCGGCGAGGGCAGGCCATGGTGCTCGGCCACCCAGGCCTCGGCGCTCAGGTATTCGAGATTGATCCAGACCGGCGGCGGCGACTGCTCGCTCATGGCGTTCAGATAGGATTCCGGCAGGGCGCAGCCGAACGCCTCGACCACCACCTGCGCGGGTTCCGTTGCTGCAAACGGCACACGCCACGCGCAGACCGTCACGCCCTCGCAGGTTTGCCGTTCCGCCTCTGCGTCGATCGCGGGCCAGATGCGCTGAAACGCGCCGAGGTCATCCACCCACAACCGCACGCACAGGCCACGCTCCCTGACCAGCCCGCGCGCCAGCCGCCAGGCAATGCCGATGTCGCCGTAATTGTCGACGACGTTGCAGAAGATGTCCCAGGTGCGCATGGCGCGCATGCTACCGCATCCCGTAAATGATGAAGGCCCCTTGGCGGGGCCTTCTCTCGAGCGGCCGGTTCTGGCTACTTGCCGGACAGGCAGGATTTCATGAAGGCCTTGCGTGCGTCGCCCTTCATTTGTTTGCTTGTCGCCTCGGCGTTGCAATTCTTCATGCGTTGCTGCTGCGTGATCCCCTTCCCTGCGGACTGCGTCTCGCCGGACAGGCAGGATTTCATGAACGCCTTGCGCGCATCGCCGGAGAGGCTTTGCTTGCCCGCATCGGCATTGCACGATTTCATCCGCGTCTGCTGGGCCGTGTCGGCCCACGCGCCCGTGGCCAGCAGGGCGCCCGCCATCAGGCCGATCAGTATTATCCTTTTCATCGTCTATCTCCTTTGGTTGAATGGAAACCATAGTCTAGCCGAGGCCATTGTTTTTTCACGTTTTCCCCTTGTAAAAACTCATGCGCGGTAGTAAAAAGCAAAAAGTTTGGTTTCAAGAACCGTGCAGGTTTGGCATTACCGCAGGGGCATTACCGGGTAGCGCGCTTGAATTCAGACCGACGGCTATAAAAATCATGCCGTCCTGTCATCCGCGTCAGCGGTTGTGTTTAGTGTTACGCCAAGGAGGGAGTTTTAATGGCAACAGGTACTGTCAAGTGGTTCAGCGACGCCAAGGGTTTTGGTTTCATCACCCCCGATGACGGCGGCGAGGATGTGTTCGCGCATTTCTCTGCCATCCAGTCCAACGGCTTCAAGACCCTGAAGGAAGGTCAGAAAGTCAGCTTCGAAGTCAGCCAGGGCCCGAAGGGCAAGCAGGCGTCCAACATCCAGCCGCAAGGTTGAGTAGTTGAGCTGAATCAAAAAAACCCCGCTTCGGCGGGGTTTTTTGTTGGCTGTCGCAATGCCTACATCTTCGCGACCATCGCCTCGGCAAACGTCGAGCACTTCACCTCGGTTGCGCCGTCCATCAAGCGCGCGAAGTCGTAGGTCACGGTTTTCGCGGCGATGGCTTTTTCCATGCTGGCAACGATGAGGTCGGCCGCCTCGCCCCAGCCCAGGTGGCGCAGCATCATCTCGGCCGACAAGATCAGCGAACCCGGGTTGACGTAGTCCTTGCCGGCGTACTTGGGCGCGGTGCCGTGGGTCGCTTCGAACATCGCCACGGTGTCGGACAGGTTGGCGCCCGGGGCGATGCCGATGCCGCCGACTTCCGCCGCCAGCGCGTCGGAGATATAGTCGCCGTTGAGATTCAGCGTGGCGATCACGTCGTACTCGTCCGGGCGCAGCAGGATCTGCTGGAGGAAGGCGTCGGCGATCACGTCCTTGATGACGATGCCGTTCGGCAACTCCATCCAGGGGCCTTCACCGATCAGCTTGGCGCCGAACTCGCGTGCAGCGAGCTCGTAGCCCCACTTCTTGAACCCGCCCTCGGTGAACTTCATGATGTTGCCCTTATGTACGAGCGTCACCGATTTTCTTCCATTATCCAGCGCGTACTGGATCGCCTTTCTGATCAGGCGCTCGGAGCCTTCGACCGACACCGGCTTGATGCCGATGGCGGAAGATTCCGGGAAGCGGATCTTCTTCACGCCCATTTCCTGCTGCAGGAATTCGATGACCTTCTTCACCGCATCGGAATTGGCCTCCCACTCGACACCGGCGTAGATGTCTTCGGTGTTCTCGCGGAAGATCACCATGTCGACCTTCTCCGGCGCCTTGACCGGGCTGGGCACGCCCGCGAAGTAGCGCACCGGGCGCAGGCACACGTACAGGTCCAGCATCTGGCGCAGCGCGACGTTAAGCGAACGGATGCCGCCCGAGGTCGGCGTGGTGAGCGGGCCCTTGATGGAGATGACGTAGTCCTTCACCGCCTGCACGGTCTCGTCCGGCAGCCACTGGTCGCCGCCGTAGACCTTGACCGCCTTCTCGCCGGCATAGACCTCCATCCAGGCGATCTGCTTCTTGCCGCCGTAAGCCTTGGCCACCGCGGCATCGACCACGCGGCGCATCGCCGGGGTAATGTCGACGCCGGTGCCGTCGCCCTCGATGAAGGGAATGATCGGCGTGTCGGGAACGTTCAGCGTGTTGTCGGCGTTGACGGTGATCTTCTGGCCGGTGGCGGGTATCTGGATGTGCTGGTAGGTCATGGCTGGTTTGATTAAGGTGGATGCTCGGGTAACGGTAAAATGGGCGTCTTTTCGAAAATGTACTGCAGCGTGGCGCGATTGATTCTGTTCAACAAACCCTACGGCGTGCTGAGCCAGTTCACCCCCGAGGGGCGCTGGCAGGGCCTGCGCGACCACCTCAGCGTGCCCGGCGTCTACGCGGCCGGACGGCTGGACGCTGACAGCGAGGGACTGCTGATTTTAACCGATGACGGCGCGACGCAGAGCCGCATCGCCGATCCCAGGCACAAGCTCCCCAAAACCTACTGGGCGCAGGTCGAGGGCGCGCCGAGCGAGGCCGACCTCGAGCCGCTGCGGCGCGGCGTCGACCTCGGCGACTTCGTCACCCGCCCGGCGCAGGCACGGCTGATCGACGAACCCGCCGGCCTGTGGCCGCGCAACCCGCCGATCCGCTTTCGCCAGGCCATCCCGACACGCTGGATCGAACTGAGGATCAGCGAAGGGAAAAACCGCCAAGTGCGGCGGATGACGGCAAAGATCGGCTTTCCGACGCTGCGCCTGATCCGCGCCGCCGTCGGCGAATGGAGCCTGGGCAATCTGCAGCCCGGAGAATGGAAAGAACTGCATGTCTGAGACCTGGATGCCCCACGTGGTCGCCGCCGCCATCGTCGAGCGCGACGGCAAGTTCCTGCTGGTGGAAGAGCACACGGCGGAAGGCCTGCGTCTCAACCAGCCGGCCGGCCACTGGGAGCGCGGCGAGACGCTGGTCGAGGCGGTGCGCCGCGAGGCGCTGGAGGAAACCGCGCACCACGTCGAGCCGACCGCCCTGCTCGGCTGCTACACGACGCACTACCCGCGGCGCGACATCACCTACCTGCGCTTCGCCTACGTCTGCCGTGTCGCCGGCTTCGACGCGCAACGCACGCTCGACGACGGCATCGTGCGCGCCGTGTGGCTGACGCCGGACGAACTCGCCGCCAGCTCCGTTCCGCACCGCAGCCCGCTGGTCATGCGCTGCGTCGAGGACTACCTGGCCGGGCGCCGCTTTCCGCTCGATTTCGTAAGACACGCATGAGCACCAAGGTCGTCGTCGGCATGTCGGGTGGCGTCGACTCCGCGGTCGCCGCGTATCTCTTGAAGCAGCAGGGCTACGACGTGCTCGGCGTCTTCATGAAGAACTGGGACGACGACGACAACACCGAGCAATGCACCGCACGTCAGGATTTTCTCGACGTGCTGGCGGTCGCCGACGTGCTCGGCATCGAGGTCGAGGCGGTCAATTTCGCCGCCGAATACAAGGAACGCGTGTTCAGCTACTTCCTCGCCGAATACCAGGCCGGTCGCACCCCCAACCCCGACGTGCTGTGCAACGCCGAGATCAAGTTCAAGGCTTTCCTCGACGACGCCCTCGCGCGCGGCGCGGAATACATTGCCACCGGACACTACGTCGGCAAGGGACAGGATGCCGCCGGCCACGCCACGCTGTTAAGAGCGGCGGACGCCAACAAGGACCAGAGCTATTTCCTGTACCGCCTGAGCCAGGCGCAGCTCTCACCTGCCCTGTTTCCGCTGGCGCGTCTGCCCAAGCCCGAGGTGCGCAGGATCGCCGCGCAGATCGGCCTCCCTAACGCCGCCAAGAAGGACAGCACCGGCATCTGCTTCATCGGCGAGCGCAACTTCCGCGAATTTCTCGAGCGCTACCTGCCGCGCGACCCCGGCGACATGAAAACGCCTGAGGGCCGTGTCGTCGGCCGCCATCAGGGCCTGATGTACTACACCCTGGGGCAGCGCCAGGGACTCGGCATCGGCGGGCAGAAAGACGGCAGCACCGAGCCGTGGTTCGTCGCGGCCAAGGACATGTCAACGAACACGCTGATCGTCGTGCAAGGGCACGACCATCCGCTCCTGCAGCGCTCGACGCTCGCCGCCGGCCAGCTCAACTGGATCAGCGGCGTCGCCCCCGATCCGGCCAAGCCCTACACCGCCAAGACACGCTACCGGCAGACCGACGCCGCCTGCCGCATCACGGACCTGGAAGCCGACACGCTTGAACTCGCGTTCGCCGCCCCGCAATGGGCCGTCACGCCCGGCCAGTCCGTCGTGCTGTATGACGGCGAAGTCTGCCTCGGCGGCGGCATCATCACCTGAACCCGCTACAATTCCCGCTTTCTTGCATCACACCCCATCATGTCGCACGAAGCCCCCGCACCCGCCGCCAACTTCATCCGCAACATCATCGACGAGCAGAACGCCGCCGGAAAATGGGGCGGCCGCGTGGAGACGCGCTTTCCGCCGGAGCCCAACGGTTATCTGCATCTGGGCCACGCCAAGTCGATCTTCCTCAACTTCGGTCTCGCGCGCGACTACGGCGGGGTATGCCACCTGCGCTTCGACGACACCAATCCGGAAAAGGAAGAGCAGGAATACGTCGACGCCATCACCGAATCGGTGAAGTGGCTGGGCTTCGACTGGGGCCGCCACCTCTACTTCGCGTCGAACTACTTCGACACCATGTACGCCTGCGCCGAATACCTGATCCAGTCCGGCCATGCCTACGTCGACTCGCTCAGTGCCGAGGACATGCGCGCCTACCGCGGCACGCTGACCGAGCCGGGCAAGGACAGCCCCTACCGCAGCCGCAGCGCCGAGGAAAATCTCGACCTCTTCCGGAAAATGCGCGCCGGCGAGTTCCCCGACGGCGCCCACGTTCTCCGGGCGAAGATCGACATGGCCTCGCCCAACATCAATATGCGCGACCCGGCGATTTATCGAATTAAAAAAGCGCATCACCACAACACCGGCGACACCTGGTGCATCTACCCGATGTACACGTACGCCCATCCGATCGAGGACGCGATCGAGCACATCACACACTCGATCTGCACCCTGGAATTCGAGGACCAGCGGCCGTTCTACGACTGGCTGCTGGACAAGCTCGCCGACGGCGGCTTCTTCACCCGCCCTCTGCCGCAGCAGATCGAATTCGCCCGCTTGAATCTGACCTACGTCGTGCTGTCGAAGCGCAAGCTGATTCAGCTCGTCGACGAAAAACACGTCAGCGGCTGGGACGACCCGCGCCTGCCTACCCTGGTCGGCGCACGTCGCCGCGGCTACACGGCGGAAGGCTTCCAGCGCTTCACCGACCAGATCGGCGTGTCGAAGTCCGACGGCTGGATCGACTACAGCGTGTTCGAGGCCTGCCAGCGCGACGTGCTGAACGACCGCGCATTGCGCCGCATCGCCGTGCTCGACCCGGTGAAGCTCGTCATCGACAACTATCCCGAAGGCCAGTCGGAAGACTGCTTCGCCCCCAACCATCCGCAGCAGCCCGACCTGGGCAAGCGCGCCGTGCCCCTCTCGAAAGAACTGTGGATCGAGCGCGAGGACTTCATGGAAACGCCATCCAAGGGCTACTTCCGCCTCTTCCCGGGCAACTCGGTACGGCTGCGCTACGGCTACGTCGTCAAGTGCACTGGCTGCGACAAGGACGCTGACGGCAACATCACCGCCGTGCACTGCGAATACCTGCCCGACACCAAGTCCGGCACCCCCGGCGCTGACTCGGTCAAGGTCAAGGGCAATATCCATTGGGTGTCAGCCACGCACGCATATGAAGCCGAAGTGCGTTTGTACGACCGCCTGTTCACCACCGCGCAGCCGGGCGGCGAAAGCGGCGATTTCCTGAACGACCTGAACGCCGAATCGGTGGCCGCCATCCGCGCCCAGTTGGAACCTGCGCTGAAAGACGCTGCGCCGGAAGACCGCTTCCAGTTCGAGCGCCACGGCTACTTCGTCGCCGACCGCGTCGATTCGCATGCCGGCACGCCGGTGTTCAACCGCACCGTGACGCTGAAGGATTCCTGGGTGAAGGCGGAGAAATAGCGTTTCCGGAACCTGGCGTGGGGACCCATAATGCTTGAGGGACTGGCGACGGCGAACGGCCGTTCCCAGGCCAGGGTAGACGCACAAGCGTTGCATACTTGCCTACAATTAGATCGTCCTTAAACGAACTGGAGTGATTCCATGAAAAAGATCATTGTTTCTCTTAGCGCCATCGCAATTGGTCTCAGCGGCCTTTCCGGCTGTGCCAACATGACCGAAACTCAAAAGACCACGGGAACTGGCGCGGCGATCGGCGCAGTCGCCGGGGGGGTGATCGGCGCCGCGACGGGTGGCGGCAAGCGCGCCGCGACCGGTGCGGCGATCGGCGCGGCGGTGGGTGCGGGTGGCGGCTATCTGTGGTCGAAGCACATGGAGAAACAGAAGATGGAGATGGAGCAGGCCACCCAGGGAACCGGCGTGACCGTGAGCCAGACCGCGGACAACCGGCTCAAGCTGGACATCCCGAGCGATGTGTCCTTTGACACCAACCGCTATGACGTCAAACCGAACCTGCGTCCGATCCTCGATCGCTTCGCCACCACCCTGAATGAAAACCCGGTGACGACGGTGACCATCATCGGTCACACGGACAGCACCGGAACCGATGCGATCAATAATCCGCTTTCGATCAATCGCGCCGCCTCAACGCGCGACTACCTCGTAGCCCGCGGGGTGGCGACAAGCCGAATTGCGATCGATGGCCGCGGTTCGCGCGAGCCGATCGCCAACAACAACACGGCGGAAGGCCGTGCAAAGAACCGCCGCGTCGAGATTTTCGTGGCAGAACCCGCACGCTGACAGTCGCGTATTCGGGCAATTCGGCATTACTCGCGCCGGATTGCCCTTCTGCAACTCCGCTTTTCCGACGAATGATCGGATTCTCTGACTCGCTGCTTTGTACTCGGTCAGCGGACCAAGCACCATTATTTGGCATCAGGCAGCGTTGGGGCCGAATCTGCCTCTCGCAAACGGAAACGATCAATCAAATTGTTCCGTTGCCCGACCGGCCTGTCTATTTCAACCGATCCGCAAACTTGACCTGCGCTTTCGCCACCTTCGGCGCCACCACGTACTGGCAGTAGGGCTGCTGAGGATTCTGCTCGAAGTAGCGCTGGTGGTAGTCCTCGGCCGGGTAGAAGCTCGTCGCCTCGGTCACGTCCGTGACGATTGGCGCGCCGAACTGCTTTGATGCCGTGAGCTCGGCAATCACCGCTTCGGCCTCGGCCTTCTGCTCTGGCGAGTGCCAGAAGATCGCCGAGCGGTACTGGGTGCCGACGTCGTTGCCCTGGCGGTTGCGCTGGGTCGGGTCGTGCAGGGTGAAGAAGACGTCCAGCAGATCGCGGTACGAGATCACGGCGGGGTCGAACGTCACCTGCACCACTTCGGCGTGGCCGGTGTCGCCGTCGCAGATGTCGCTGTAGGTCGGATTCGCCGTGTGTCCGCCCATGTAACCGGACACGGCGGATTCGACACCACGCAACCGGTTGAGCACCGTCTCGATGCACCAGAAACAGCCGCCTGCGAGGGTCGCTACCGCGTAGGCCATGCGAGTCTCCGTTCAGACGACGGGTACGGTTTCGTTGAACGACGCGCGCGTCATCAGTTTGTCGTAGAGCCTGGCCAGATTGGGATGCGCGGTGCGCCAGTCGATCTCGGGGAAGCGCAGGCCCAGATAGCCGAGCGTGCAGCCGCAGGCGACGTCGGCCAGCGTCATGCTGTTTCCGAGGTACCAGGACTTTTCGCCCAGTGCTTCCGAAAGCGCTTCGAGGGCACGGAACAGGGTTTTTTCCTGCAGCATCAGCCAGTCGCTGCTCTGCTGTTCGGGCGCGCGCTTCTTCTCCAGGTACACCGCCACGGCAGCGTCGGTGACGCCGTCGGCCAGCGCCTCGACGCCGCGCACCACCATGCGGCTCTTGAGCTCACTGGGGATGAGGTGGGCAACCGGGCTGACATGGTCGAGGTATTCGACGATGACGCGCGAGTCGAATACGGACTCGCCATCCTCCAGCACCAGCACCGGCACCTTGCCGAGCGGGTTGAAGCCGGGAACGGGGCTATCCGGAAGCCAGGGGTTTTCGACCTGGAGCTGAAAGGGAATTTTCTTTTCCAGCAGGACCACACGGACTTTGCGGCCGTAGGGGCTGGTGAGCGAGGTGATCAGTTTCATGCGGGTTCGATTCCTGATGCGTAGTGACTAGGTCTGCTTAGGCGCACCGTCATTATCGCCTGTCGCAAGCAGCGCTCCAACCCGTTCGCGCAGGGCCGGCAACACCTCCTGCTCGAACCAGGGATGACGCTTGAACCATAGACGATTGCGCGGGCTGGGGTGCGGAAGCGGGAAATAGTCGGGGAGGAAATCGCGCCAGGCGTGCACCGTGTCGGCGAGCGTGCAGCCGCGGCGTCTTCCCAGGTAGTACGCCTGCGCGTAGGCGCCGATCAGCAGGGTGAGGCGGATTTCAGGCATGGCTGCACGCAGCGGCGGGTGCCACAGCGGCGCGCACTCCGGGCGCGGCGGCAGGTCGCCGCCCTTGACCGTTCCCGGGTAGCACAGGCCGGTGGGGATGATGGCAATGCGCGAGACGTCGTAGAATTGTTCGCGCGTCATTCCCAGCCATTCACGCAGCCGGTCGCCCGAGGGGTCGTTCCACGGCAGGCCGGTTTCGTGCACCCGCCGCCCCGGTGCCTGGCCCACGATCAGCAGACGCGCGGTGGGGGAAGCGAGCAGGACGGGGCGTGGCGGATGCGGCAGGTGCGCGGCGCACACCGCGCACGCCTGCGCCTGCTCCACCAGGTCGGCAAGCGCCTGGGGCTTCGCTTTAGCGTGCGTGATCGACGATGTACTGCTTGACCGCATCGATGTCGGCGCCCATGACGTGCTTCTTCTGCGGTTGCGCTTCCAGATCGGCCAGTTCGGCCGGGCGCACCGGATCGATGCCGAGCGCCTCGCGGATGGTGTCCTCGAACTTGGCGGGCTGCGCGGTTTCCATGCAGATCAGCGGCACGCCGGGCTCGCGGTGTTCCAGGCCCACTTTGAGGCCATCGGCGGTGTGGGGGTCGATCATCGTGCCGTAGACCTCATAGACCGTTCGGATCGTGTCCATCCGGTTGGCGTGGCTGCTCGAGCCCGAAACCATGCCGAAATCGGCCACGCGACCGAAGAGCCCGTCCGTATTGAGATCGAAGCTGCCGCCGGATTCGACGGCGCCCCACAGACTGCGAATTTTGGCGGCGTCGCGCCCGGCCAGGTCGAACACGAAGCGCTCGAAGTTCGACGCCTTGGAAATATCCATCGACGGGCTGGACGTGTGCCTGGTTTCCGGGCGCGGACGATAGACGCCGGTCCGGAAGAACTCGTCGAGGACGTCGTTTTCGTTGGTGGCGACGATCAGCTTGGCGATCGGCAGCCCCATCTGCCTGGCGATGTGGCCGGCGCAGACGTTGCCGAAGTTGCCCGACGGAACCGAGAACGAGACCTGCTGGTCGTCGCTCTGGGTCGCCGCGAAATAGGCCTTGAAGTAGTACACGCTCTGCGCGGCGACGCGCGCCCAGTTGATCGAGTTGACGGCGCCGATGTCGTGCTTCGCCTTGAAGTCCAGATCGTTCGACACCGCCTTGACGATGTCCTGGCACTGGTCGAACACGCCCCGGATCACCAGGTTGTGAATGTTGGCGTCCTGCAGGGCGTACATCTGCGCCTGCTGGAAGCGCGTCATGCCGTGTTCGGGCGACAGCATGAAGACGCGGATGCCGCGCTTGCCGCGCATCGCGTATTCGGCGGCGGAACCGGTGTCGCCCGAGGTCGCGCCGAGGATGTTCAGTTCGCCGCCGGTCTTCGCCAGCACGTACTCGAACAGGTTGCCGAGCAACTGCATCGCCATGTCCTTGAACGCCAGCGTCGGGCCGTTCGACAGCGCCAGCACATGCAGGCCGGGCTCCAGGGTCTTCAGCGGGGTGATGTCCGCCGCGCGCTCGCCCGGGTTGGTGTAGCGGTAGGTTTCAGCCGTGTAGGTCTTGTCGATCAGCTTGCGCAGATCATCGTGAGGAATATCGTCGATCAGGCGCGACAGCACCGCAAACGCCAGCTCGCGGTAATTCATGCCGCGCATCGCGGCGAGTTCGGCTGCGCTGAAACGCGGATAGGCCTCCGGCACGTACAGACCGCCGTCGCTGGCCAACCCGCCGAGCAGGATTTCGGAGAAGCGTAGGTGCGGTGCGAGTCCGCGCGTGCTGAGGTAATTCATTGCCTGACCTTTTTTACTTGGATGCCAGTTCTTCGAGGCGAATGCGCATCACCTTGCCCGCCACGGTATCGAGCGCCTCGATCTTGGCGATTGCGGCGTTGACGTTCTTCTCCACCGTGACGTGGGTCAGCAGGATAATGTTGACCTGCTCCTCGCCCTCGGCCGGCTCCTTCTGCACCATGGCGTCGATCGAGATGTTGCTGTCGGCCAGAATTCGGGTGATGTCGGCCAGCACGCCGGGGCGGTCGTAGGCGCGCAGGCGCAGGTAGTAGGCGGTGCGCACCTCGTCCATCGGCAGGATGGGCGTATCGGCAAGCTGGTCGGGCTGGAACGCCAGGTGCGGCACGCGGTGGTGCGGATCGGCGGTATGCAGGCGGGTGACGTCGACCAGGTCGGCGACCACGGCGGACGCTGTCGGCTCGGCGCCGGCGCCGGCGCCGTAATACAGCGTCGGGCCGACCGCGTCGCCCAACACCAGTACGGCGTTCATGGCACCGTCGACGTTGGCGATCAGGCGGCGCTCGGGAATCAGCGTTGGATGCACGCGCAGTTCAATGCCATTTTTGGCGCGGCGCGCAATGCCCAGCAGCTTGATGCGGTAGCCCAACTCTTCGGCGTACTGTACGTCCTCGCGCGTCAGCTTCGAGATGCCCTCGGTGTAGGCGCGGTCGAACTGCATGGGGATGCCGAAGGCGATCGCGGAGAGGATGGTGAGCTTGTGCGCGGCGTCGATGCCCTCGATGTCGAAGGTCGGGTCGGCCTCGGCGTAGCCCAGCCGCTGCGCCTCCTTCAGCACGTCGTCGAAGGCCGCACCCTTGTCGCGCATCTCGGTAAGGATGAAGTTGCTGGTGCCATTGATGATGCCGGCCAGCCACTCGATGCGGTTGGCGGTGAGGCCTTCGCGCAGCGCCTTGATGATGGGGATGCCGCCCGCGACCGCCGCCTCGAATGCAACCATCACGCCCTTGGCCTGTGCCGCGGCAAAGATCTCGTTGCCGTGCTTGGCCACCAGATGCTTGTTGGCGGTGACCACGTGCTTGCCGTTGGCGATCGCCTGCATCACCAGTTCGCGCGCCGGTTCGAGGCCGCCGATCAGCTCCACCACGATGTCGATATCGGGATCGTCGACCACGTCGAACGGGTTGGTCGTCAGCGGCAGGTCGCCGGCCAGCGCCTTCGCCTTGTCGAGATTGCGCACCGCAGCACGCAGCACGCGGATCTCGCGCCCGGCGCGACGGGTGATTTCTTCGGCGTTGCGGCGCAGCACGGTGAGCGTGCCGCCCCCGACCGTTCCCAGGCCCAGCAGGCCGACGTTGATGGGTTTCATCTAGTAATCTCGTTCAATTAAAAATCAGCGATGCGCACGCTGGCGTTCGAGGAACCGGCTCATGCGCGAAATCGCCTCGGTCAGGTCTTCCTCATGCGGCAGGAACACCACGCGGATGTGGTCCGGATGCGGCCAGTTGAAGCCGCTTCCCTGAACCACCAGTACGCGTTCCTCTTCCAGCAGGTTAAGGATGAACTTCTGGTCGTCGTGGATGGGGTACAGCTTGGCGTCGAGCTTCGGGAACAAATACATCGCCGCCCTGGGCTTGACGCAGGTGACACCCGGAATCAGGGTCAGCAGTTCGTGGGCCAGGTCGCGTTGGCGCGTCAGCCGCCCGCTCGGCGCGACCAGGTCGTTGATGCTCTGGTAGCCGCCGAGCGCCGTCTGGATCGCATACTGCCCCGGCACGTTGGAACACAGGCGCATCGACGCCAGCATGTTCAGGCCTTCCAGATAATCCTTGGCGTGACGCTTGTCGCCCGACACGATCAGCCAGCCCGAGCGGTAGCCACAGGCGCGGTAGTTCTTCGACAGGCCGTTGAACGTCACGATCAGCACGTCCTCGGCGAGCGAGGCGATCGAGGTGTGCACGACGCCGTCGAACAGCACCTTGTCGTAGATCTCGTCCGCGTACACAATCAGTTGGTGCTTGCGCGCGATCTCCAGGATTTCCAGCAACAGTTCGGTCGGGTACAGCGCGCCGGTCGGGTTGTTCGGGTTGATGATGACGATAGCGCGCGTGTTGGGGGTGATCTTGGCGCGGATGTCATCCAGATCGGGCAGCCATCCGGCGCCCTCGTCGCACAGGTAATGGCGCGGCTTGCCGCCGCCCAGGCTCACCGCCGCCGTCCACAGCGGATAATCGGGCGCCGGAACCAGCACCTCGTCGCCGTTGTTCAGGAGCGCCTGCATTGACATCACGATCAGTTCGGAGACGCCGTTGCCGATGAAGATGTCGTCGATCTGCACCCCGGCAATGCCCTTGCGCTGGGTCTCGTGCATGATCGCCTTGCGCGCCGAGAAGAGACCCTTGGAATCGCTGTAGCCCGAGGCGTTCGGCAGGTTGAGGATCACGTCCTGCACGATTTCTTCGGGCGCCTCGAAGCCGAACGGCGCCGGATTGCCGATGTTCAGCTTGATGATGCGATGGCCCTCTTCCTCCATCTGCCGCGCGCGCGCCATCACCGGGCCACGGATGTCGTAGCAGACATTGTCGAGCTTGGACGATTTATGGATGGTGCGCAAACGTGGCTTGTTGTCGGCCGTCACGGCGGTCTTCCTGGTCAACCTGCGTAAAACCAAGGCAAAACAAAGCCTTGGGAAACGCCCGATTTTACCGGACGCGCCCTGCCCCGGCAAACAAAACCGGGTGCCACCGCGCGGAATCCGGGATGCATTCGGTTCGCCGTGCGGCCGAATCTGCTAAGGTTTCAGCATGAAGCTTCATCTCAATACCAACTCCAGCCAGTTGCTCTTCACCGGGTATGGCGAGGATCATGTTCTGATCAACGGCCATCGCCATGAAACCAGCCTGCTGCTGACGGCACGGGGCATCGAGATCGCTCCGTGGGCCGGCCTCGGCTTCGACGCGCTGACCGCCGCGCATTTCGAATGGGTGGCACGACGCGAGGTCGACATCCTGCTGCTGGGCACCGGCAGCCGGCTGCGCTTTCCCCATCCTTCGCTCACGCGCGCGCTGGTGGAGGCACGCATCGGGCTGGAAGTGATGGACATCGGGGCGCTGTGCCGGACCTACAATATTCTGGCGGCAGAGGGGAGAAGTGTGGGGGCGGCGGTGCTGATTGAGTCCGTCAAGGGACAGCCAGCGTAACAAGTAGGCTGGTCCGCGATGCCAAATCGTAACGACAACCACCCCGTCATCACCGACGTGATTTTGACTTTCTTCCCCTTACAGCCCCGCCGAAAATCGAGCCTACCGGGCGGATCAGCGGCGACGGTGTTTGAGCCCCGCCCACAAAAAGCCAATTAAAAGCAGCAAGGCGGGGCGAGTTCTTCGCCGCCCGTCCGGCGGGCTCGATTTCCGGGAATTCGGGGATGTCGGGGTCGCCTTCTTTTGGTTCCTTTTCTTGGCGAGACAAGAAAAGGAACTAGCTGCCGGGCTACCCCGGGCCAACGGTCAGTGGTCCTGCGAAGTTCTCCGCTAGTGTTGACAGCCCTTCGACAAGCTCAGGGCGAACGGTGTCGAGGCCAGCGCGCTTCGGCCGGTTCAGAACGAACGGAATTGAGTGTGGCGCCCTATTCGATCAGCAATCAAACGCAGACAGCAAGGCCCATCCTGCTCACCCCGGCATCACCTGCTCAAAACTCGTGATCGCCTTGAATTCCCCGCAATCCTTGTGCGGCTGCCGCGAATCCGGATTGCACACTGCCAGCAGCTGCGCGATCCCGTAGGCCTGCGCGCTCTCCAGCACCGGCAGGCTGTCGTCGACGAACAGGGTGCGCGTCCTGTCGAACGGCTCGATGGCCTGCAGGCCATCCCAGAAATCCGGATGCTCCTTCGGCAGGCCGACCTGATGCGACGAGATCAGCGCGTCGAAATACGCGTCGATTCCCGTCTCGCGCATTTTCAGGCCGAGGCTCTTCGGATGGGCGTTGGTCACCATCACGATCCGGCGGCCTGATGCGCGCACCGCCTGCAGGAACGCGGGAACGTCCGGGCGCACCGCGATCAGGTGCGCCACTTCTTCCTTCAACTGCACGATGTCGAGCGCAAGCTCGCTGCTCCAGAAATCCAGGCAGTACCAGTTGAGGGTGCCGGCGTGCCGTTCGTAATGGGCATCGAGATGCGCGCGCGCCACTGCTTCGTCCAGACCGTGATATTCGGCGTAGCGGCGCGGCATGTGCTCGCGCCAGAAATGGTTGTCGAAATAGAGGTCGAGCAGGGTACCGTCCATGTCAAGGAAGACGGTGTCGATGTGCGTCCAGTCGATCATTGCAATGCCTGCAGGCGCCGCAGCCGATTCCCGCTCAGAACAGCTCGTCCTTGGACACGCCGCGCCGCCGCAGCAACTGCCGCAGCACGCGCAGGGATTCCATCTGGATCTGCCGCACGCGCTCGCGGGTGACCTGCAGTTCGAGCGCCAGGTCTTCCAGCGTGCAGGCTTCGCAGTTGTTGAGACCGAAGCGGCGCTCGATTACCCAGCGCTGCTTGTCGTTGAGCTGGGTCAGCCATTCATGGACGTGGTGCTCGATTTCCTCGAGCTGCAACATCTCGTCCGGCAGGTGCGCGTTGTCGTCCGCGATCGCCTCGCCCAGCGAAAGCGTGGGGTCGACATCGAGCGGCGCATCGAGCGAGGCCACCCGTTCGTTCAGCTGCATGATGCGGCGCACGTCCGCGACGGAATGCCCGGTCAGCGCGGCGATATCGTCCGCGCTGGCATCGGTGACGCCGTGCGTCTCCAGGTGGCGCTGCGCGCGCAAATAAATGTTGAGTTCCTTGATGACATGAACCGGCAGGCGGATGGTGCGCGACTGGTTCATGATCGCGCGCTCGATGTTCTGGCGGATCCACCAGGTGGCATAGGTCGAGAAGCGGAAGCCACGCTCGGGGTCGAATTTCTCCAGTGCATGGATGAGGCCGAGGTTGCCCTCCTCCACCAGGTCGAGCAGGGTCAGGCCGCGATTGGAGTAATGCTTGGCGATATTGACGACCAGGCGCAGGTTGCGCTCGATCATGGTCTGGCGTGCTTCGAAATCCCCCAGCACGGTGCGCCGTGCCAGCGCGACTTCCTCCGCGGCGGTCAGCAGCGGCGCCAGGCCGATTTCGTTGAGATAGAGCTGGGTCACATCGACCTGCGGCTCATCGAGGATGGCCGAGGCCAATTCCTCATTGGTGTCCCCGGCGGCCTGCTGCTCAACGTCAGCTTCAGGCCGCTCAGGAGTCAGTTCATCCGATTCGTCGCTGGGTTCGCGGCTCATGAGCGCTCCGGCAAATAAGTCAGTGGATCGAGCGGTTTGCCATAACGGCGGATTTCAAAATGCAGCTTGACGCGGTCGGCATCGCTGTCGCCCATCAGGGCGATCTTCTGTCCGGCAGTCACCATATCGCCTTCCTTGACCAGGATCGTTTCATTGTGCGCATAGGCCGAGAGAAATTCGCCTGCATGCTTGACGATCAGCAAGCGCCCGTAGCCGCGCAAACCGCTGCCACTGTATACCACTTTGCCGGATGCCACGGCTTTCACCGGCGTATTGCGTGCCCCGGCGATATCAATGCCCTTGCCGCCCGCCGCACCGAAGCGGCCGATCAGCGTGCCGTCCACCGGCCACAGCCAGGTGTCGACCGATGCACCCTGGCCGGATGCTGTCGAGGCGGGAGCCGTCGCCGCAGGGGCGACGGCTCCCGCAGGTGTGGCAGGCGCCGGGCTGGCCGTGATGGCGGTGGCAGGCGCAGAAGGGCGTGCGCCCGATACCTGTGTCCAGTTGGCCTCCGAATAGACCAGCAACTGCGCCTGCGGTTCGCGCAGCACGGGCGGGTCCGCCAGCGGGCTGGCGCTCGGCGCGGGCTCGTCGTCGAGCGGCTTGATCTCGACTGCATCCGTCGGCGGCGCAAGCCGCAACACCTGGCCGACCAGAATGCGGTCGGCGGACTCGAGCTGGTTCCAGATCGCGATCTCGCGGTAATCGAGGCCGTTGGCAAAGGCGATGGCATACAGCGTCTCGCCGCGCGCCACGGTATGCAGGCCATTGGGGGACGGCGCGATCTGCGGCGTGACGGGACGCGTTCCCTCGGCCCGGGCCGCGCGGTGCGCCGGCGAGCGCTCGTCCACCGGCGCCATCCCGGTTGAGGAACAGCCTGCCAGCCCCAGCAGCAGTGCGCCCAGCCAGGCCGCGCGCACGCAGTCTCCGGCCGTCGGCTTCATTACGCCACCCCCGGCAGCAGGGGCACGAATTTCACCCCTTCGAGTTTGCGCTCGGTAAACGCATCGCCCTGGCGTTCCATCACGCACAGGGTCTGCGTGGCGTTGCCGAGCGGCATCACCAGACGCCCACCGTCGACCAATTGTTCCAGCAGAGCGTGCGGCACCTCACCGAACGCCGCCGCGATCACGATGGCGTCGAACGGCGCGAAATCCTTCGCGCCATGCATGCCGTCGCCGTGCTTCGGCTTGACGTTGTTGACCCTGAGTTCGCGCAGCCGCACGCGCGTCTTGCCGACCAGCGAGGCAATGCGTTCCATCGACACCACCTCGCGCGCCAGTTTGGCCAACACTGCCGCCTGATAGCCGCAGCCGAGGCCGATTTCCAGCACGCGCCCGAGCGCGCGGCCCTGGCCATTCTCGCCGTGGCGCGCCAGCTCGGCCATGCGCGCCACGATGTAGGGATTGGAAATCGTCTGGCCAAAGCCGATCGGCAGCGCGGTGTCTTCGTAGGCGCGCGATTCCAGCGCCTGGTCGACGTACAGGTGGCGCGGCACGCTGCCCATCGCCGCCAGCACCATTTCGTCCTTGATGCCCTGCTCGCGCAGACGCTCGACCATGCGGCCGCGGGTGCGCGCCGAGGTCATGCCGATGCCGGCGCGCGGGTTCAGGGTTTCAGCCATGTGTTGACGCTGTCCATTTGGCTGAAACGGGTGAGGTCCATTTGCAGCGGGGTGATTGATACATATCCATTGGCGACGGCATGGAAATCGGTGCCCTCGCCCGCGTCCTGCGCGGCGCCGGCGGCACCCACCCAGTACACGATCTGGCCGCGCGGATTGGTGGTCTTCACCACCGATTCGGCCTTGTGGCGCTTGCCGAGGCGCGTCACGGACACGCCGTTCAACGCGGGCGAGGCGCAGTCCGGCACGTTGACATTGAGCAACATGGGCTCGGTCGGCGGCCGGGTCTGGATACGCTGCACCAGGTCGGCGACCACGCGCGCCGCGGTGTCGAAGTGCTGGGCGTTGTGGTTGGCGAGCGAGACGGCAATCGACGGAATCCCCAGCAGGTAGCCTTCCGTGGCCGCGGCGACGGTGCCGGAATAAATGGTGTCGTCGCCCATGTTGGCGCCGTGGTTGATGCCGGAAATCACCATGTCCGGCATATGGTCCAGCATGCCGGTGACAGCCAGATGAACGCAATCGGTGGGCGTGCCATTGACGTAATAAAAGCCGCTGGGGGCCTGGCGCAGCATCAGCGGGCGGTCGAGCGTGAGCGAATTGGACGCGCCGCTGCGGTCACGCTCGGGCGCCACCACGGTGACGTCGGCCAGCGGCGCGAGCGCCTGCGCCAGCGCGGCGAGGCCGGGAGCAAAGTAACCGTCGTCGTTGGACAGCAGGATGCGCATCAGCGGCAGCCTCCGTGCGGGGCCGGCATTCGGCGCGGGGAACTCATGGCGGTGATGCAAACGTCGAACATGCGCCCGATTCTACCATCGGGTTTTGATGGATTCAGTCGTATTCCCGCGTATAGAACGCATCGAAACTGCTTGGCTGGCCGCCCTGCGCTTCCAGCCGCACGTGTGGCGACAGCTGATAGAGCACCTTCACCACCTGGCTCAGCCCGTCGAGGCTTTGCTCGTAGCTCAGTGTCGCGCGCGACGACAAGCGCTTGCCGACGCTGACGACGGTGCTGGTGAGGGCTTCGCCGCTGCCTGCGCGCACGTCGAAGGTATCGATGCCCAGGGTTTCCGCCATCTTCGCCTGCAGGTTCACCGACTCGGCCTGACTCAGCAAGGCGCCCGCCGCCACCTGCAGCAGCACGAATTCCTGT
This sequence comes from Pseudomonadota bacterium, assembly GCA_021784115.1. GTDB lineage: Bacteria > Pseudomonadota > Gammaproteobacteria > Burkholderiales > Thiobacillaceae > Thiobacillus. Next base: position 37,011 of record JAJXTE010000007.1, read on the forward strand.
TGGCCGCTGTTTTCCAGGCCGTGCCCCAGCACCAGCCAGGCGAGCTTTTCGGTGTCGGGCACCGCGGGGTCGGAATAGAGCGTCACCACGGGGCGCTGCACCGTGCCGCCGACCTGCACCCCCACCTTGACGGTCGGTGTCTTGCGCACCGCAAGCACATCGATGCCGGGATTGTCGATGGGCCCCGCAAAGCGCAAGACGCCGCGCTCGATATCCAGCGTCTGCGCATAGGCGGCGTAGCGCCCTTTTTCCACCTGGATCGTGCCCTCGCCGCGCAGTGTCTGGTTCACGGTGAACACGCGCAACTGGCCGCCCAGCCGCGCGTCGAGGCCGGCGCCCTTGAACAGGAAATCGTCACCCAGCTTGAGGATCAGATCGAGCGCCAGCGGGAAACGCTGCGCGACCGGCTTCTCGCGCGGCGCCTGGCCGACGACGACCACATCGCTCGACAGCTGGGGGCGGCTCGCCTCGGGCATTTCCAGGCGGGCGCGGTCGGCGGCGAGTTCGCCGGTGAGCTGCAGGCGTTTCTGGTCGAGATTGAGTTTGGTCACGCCGGAGACGATCACGCGACGGTCGCTGCGGTTCGTCGCTGCAAACTTCTCAAACGTGAGCGTGAGTCCGGCCTGCGGGTTTCTGAACTGGGCGTCGCCACTCACGACGATGCGGCCGCTGGTACCTTTAAGCACGCCTTCCTGCACCTGCACCCGGTCGTCCGCCAGCAGAAGCTTAAGCGTGCCGTCGGTGATCGCCACGCCCTGTTCGGGCATGGAGAAGCGGACGGCGTCGGCGGCAATCCGGCCGTCGATGCGCGGGGCCGCCAGGCTGCCGCTGCCGGTCAGCTGCGCATTGACGCGCGCATCGGCGCGGATGCCGACCGGGATGAACGGCCTCAGCAGGCGCAAGTCCGGTACGTCGAACTGCCCATTCCACGCCAGCGGCGCGCTGCGCGACAGGGCAAAGAGGGCGCCTGCGCGCACCAGCGCCCCCCGGCCGTCGAGGCGAAGCTGGCCGGCTTCGCGCGTGTCGACGGCGATGCGGATGTTGGCCTGGCTGGCCGCCGCGTCGAGATCGAGCGTCAGGGCGGTCAGGCCCAGCGTCAGCGCGGGCTCGGTCAGCCGCACGTCGCCGGACTGGCGGCGCAGCCGCAACTGGCCGTCGAGCGACTCGCCCGCGCGCAGTTCCCAGTCGCCATTCATGCGCAGGTCGGTGGTGAAGGGAGGCGCGGTCTGCAGCCGTGCCAGAAGCGGCGCCAGCGGCAGATTGGCGAGGGTGCCGCGGCTGGCGAGGCGTGTTCCCTGGCGATCGAACTGTTCGATCGTCAGTCGGCCGCCCGCCACCGTCAGCGCCAGGCCGTTCACCTGCTGCTGGTCGCGTGACAGCACCAGGGTAGCGGGCGCCGTCAGTTTCATCGGCCATGCACCCTCCAACTCAGCCTGATTCAATTGCCCGCGCCAGACCCGATTCGCGTCCAGTCCGCCTGCCAGGGTCGCCATCGCCCGCCACTCGGGCAGGCGAGCATCGAGCGTCAGCGTGTGCGCGTTGCGGCGCCCCTGCAGGTTCGCACGCACGGTGTTCACGCGTTGCCCGGCCAGCCTCATCCCGCTCGCATCGAGCTGGCCGCTGAACGTGCCGTTGGCCGCAGCTTGAAGATTCATGCTCAGATTCAGGGTGTCGGCGGCGATATCGCCGGGCAGGCGCAGGCCGCTGGCGGCGACCTGCGCCTCGATCTGCAACTGGGCCGGCTCGCCGCTGGCATTGCCGCGGCTGGTCAGTTGCCCGGCCAGGCCCAGATTCAGGCGCGCCAGCGCCGGCGCGTCGACGTCCCAGACAAGCCTGTCGCCCAGCCGACCGAACGCGCCCTTCAGCTTCGCCCGATTGCCGGCCAGGTCCAGATCGATGTCGGCGTCGGCGAGATGCTGGTTTTCGTAACGCAACCGCGCCTGCCCTTTCACCGGTCGGCCCTCGAGTTCGCCCGGCGGCAGGGTGACCTGCGCCTGCAGGCGCAGCGCGGGCAGCAGTGCCCCGCTCATCTGGCCGCGCGCGTTGAGTCGTCCGCGGGGAAATCTTCCAAAGCGCGCCGGATTGATCTGGCCGGCGTCGAACGCGGCGGTAAAGGCGCGCGTGGCGTCGAGTTGCAATGCGCCTTCGGCAGTCAGCCGCCCCGCCTGTCCGGCGAAATTCGCCGATTCCAGCCGCAGCGCCGCACCGGCATGCGACAGCGTGAAACGGCCCTGCCCCCAGGTTTCGCCGACGTCGGCCGTGAGCGTCTGCCGCGTCGCGTCGCCGTCCAGCTGCAGGCTCGTCTGCAGGCGCGTGGCGTACAGCTGGCGATGCAGCCCGGCCAGGTTGAGATGCGGGCTGCTCAGGTTCATGCTCAGGCGGCCGTTGCGCCACTGTCCCGTTCCGCTCAACTGGCCAGCTGCGCCCAGGTCGATCGCCAGTTCGCTGAAATCGGCACGCGCGCTGTCGCCGACCACCGCACCGGTCAGGTTGGCGAGCGGCAGGCGGTTCTGATCGAGTCGCCCGGCCTGCCGGTTGCTGAGACTGAAGTTGCCCAGCAGACGTTCGCCCGACTGGCCTTCGAACACGCCGGAAAACGCCAGATCGGCAGCCGGTGCGCCCGCCGCGAACTGACGCGGGTCGATGCCCTGCCCGGCCACCAGAAGACGGGGCAAGCGCACGGGAGCAAACGGCGCCGCTTCACCGCTGGCCATGAAACTCATCTTTTCGGCCTGGGCATCGAACCTGAACACGATCGCCGCCAGTTGCCCCTGCACAGCGAGCGCGCCGTTGATCGGCATGGGATCGTTACGCGCGGCATCGAAGCGGCCCTGCAGCGTGAATGGCGCGTCCTTGCCGAGTTCGAGTTGGCCATTCACCTCCGCCCAGGGCGTGGTGGCCGCCATGCCGGTGAATCGATAGCGGTCGCCGTTGTCGTCGAGCCGACCATGCAGCCGCTTGAAGCTGAGCGTCTGGCCGGCGTTGACGACATCGAGCTGCGCCACATCCCAAGCGGCCACCTGCACGTCGACCGGCAGGCGCAACGTGGCGGGACGCGCCAACGGCGTCGGGTCCTTTTTCAGGGTTTCCACCCGCATGATTTGCGCGGCCAGCAGGCCGATGTCGAGCCGCCGCTGCCGCAACGCGCCCGGCTGCCATTCCAGCTGCACACGTTCCAGCGTGATGCGCTTCGTCTCCGACGTGAATACCAGCTTGCGGATACGGATGGGTCCGCTCAGCGTGCCCTCGACCCCCTCAAGCGTCACCTGGCTGCTGCTGAGCTTGATGGCAATCTTCGTCAGCAGGCCCAAACCGGTGGGCGTGGACGCGATCCAGTACGCGCCCGCGGCCAGCACTGCGAGCAGTGCCAGCAAACCCGCCAGTCCCCTTGCAACGCGCATCAGAACGACACCCCGAGCGAGAAATGCAGACGGAATTGTTGGGTGGCTTCGCCATACGCCACATCGAGATTCACCGGACCCACCGGCGAGCGGTAGCGCGCGCCGAGGCCGTAGCCGAACACCGGCGACAGCTGGCCCGGGCTGTCGGCGGCATCGCCCGCATCGACGAACAGCGCCATGCCCCAGGTGCGGTTGAAGAAATAGTTGTATTCGACGCTGCCGGTGGCGAGATAGCGCACCGACGCGACCCCGCCTTCCAGCGTGCGTCCCAGGCTCTGGTAGGCGTAGCCGCGCACCGAGTTGTCACCGCCGGCACGGAACAGGAAATCGGTGGGGATGCCGTCGCGCGTGTCGGCCAGCACGCTGCCGACTTCGCCGCGCAGCACCCATCGCCCGTTGTTGCCGGCGGGGAAATACTGGGTATGGCGCCCATACAGGCGAATGAAGCTGGTGTCCGACAGCAGCGCCTCGGCCGCACCGCCGGCCTGCAGGGTAAGCACATGGCCGCGCCGCGGATAGAAGGCGCGTCCAACCGCGCGCTGGGTCCACGCGTAGTTGGCGCTCAACGCCCGGTTGCGCACGTCGACCACATCGCCGATGGTCTGCTGTTCGGTCTGGTATTGCAGCGAAACAGTGGTCTCGATCTGCCCGCGCCTGCGGGTGCGCCTGGCCGCCGCCACCGTGGAACGGGTTCTTTGCCCCTCGATGTCTTCCTGCTTGAACTGCGCGCCGAGACTGTTCTCGTAGCCTGCCGACGTGCGCGGCCAAGCGAGTTCCGCCGCGCCGGACTGTCGATTGGTTTCGATGCGCGCGTCGAGTTTCAGGCGCAAACCGCGGTCGGCGATGTCGCGCGCCAGCCATCCCACCTGCACCCGCGCGCCAGTGTCCGTGCTCACCCCCGCGCCCACGCTGAACCGCTTCTCCGCCCGCTCCACCACCTCGACCCGGATCGGTACCGCCGCCGCCTGGGCGGGATCGGGCTCGATGCTGACCGTGGCATGCGCGTAATAGCCGCTCGTTTCCAGTGCGACCTGGTAATCGAGCAAATCCCGCTGGCGGAACGGTTTCCCCGGTTTGGCCGGATTGAGATTGCGGACGATCGACACGGGATAGCGCTGAACGCCGCTGATGACCGGCTCGCCATAGAAGTATGCCGGCCCGCTGTCGATCGTCAGCGTCAGGTCGGCCGCCCGCGCGGCCGGGTCGATGCGCGCCTCGCTCGCTGCCAATCGCGCTGCCGGATAACGCACTGCCAGCAGCGGTTGCAGCACCGCCAGCTTGGCTGCCGTCCAGTTCGCCTGGCGAAACGGCATCCCCTGCTTCAGCGAAAAGCTGCGCTCGATACGCCCACGCAAGCCGGCCGCATCGGCATGCGTTTTCAGTTCACCGTCGAAAACCAGCTTCACGCTGCGCACCGTGGTGCGCGCGCCGGGATCGACCCGGTACACCACCCGCCAGTCGTCCCCCACCCGTTCCACCGTGCTCTCCACCCGCGGCGAAAAATAGCCCTCGGTCGCCAGCAGATCGCGCGCCGTCAGTTCGCTCTGCCGCTGCAGCCGCGCGATTTCCTCCGCATCCAGCTTCTCGCCCTGGCGCGCCGCGCGTGCCGTTTCCAGGTGTTGCGTCAGCAGCGCCTTGACCTCGTTCGGCGCATCCACCTCCACCGTCAGCGCGTGCGCCGGCGTCGCGAACAGCGCGGCAAGAAGCAGCAAGGTGTTGAAAAGGCGAGCAGGCAAGACGATCCACGCGAAAGAAGACGTCAGTCCATTCTAGGGGGTGTCCCCGGGATCGGGCAAAACTGTGGACATCCGGGTGCCGTGGCACCGATGGCGGGCGCAGGCCATGCGGGTGCTTCAACTGTCTTGCATGTGCATCATCGAAGATCCGCGCCTTTATGCGGACCCGAGTGTCATCCTGTCGACCAGAACGTCTGCCATCGACGGCGCTCGCCTGGACCACCGCCCAACAAAAAAAGAGGGTGGAATCCCACCCTCTCCATGACCGCCTGTCCTGATCAGGCCGCCTGTGCTGCGGCCTTCTCGAAGCTGAAGACCCCGCCCTGCACATCCACCCGGATGGTGTCCTTGGGCCCGAAGTGTCCGCCCAGGATCTCCCTGGCCAGCGGGTTTTCGAGCTCGCTCTGGATCGCGCGCTTGAGCGGCCGCGCGCCGTAGACGGGGTCGAAGCCGGCCTTGGCGATTTCGGCCAGCGCCGCGTCGGTGACGTCGAGCTTCATCTCCATCTGCGCCAGACGCTGTTCCAGCGCCTGCAACTGGATCCGCGCGATGCGGGCGATGTGTTGCTCGCTCAGGGCATGGAAGACGACGACCTCGTCGATACGGTTGATGAACTCGGGGCGGAAGTAGGACTTCACTTCGCCCAGCACGGCAAGCTTCACCACCTGGTAATCGTCGCCCGCCATCTGCTGGATCATCTGCGATCCCAGGTTGGACGTCATCACGATCACGGTGTTGCGGAAGTCCACGGTGCGGCCCTGGCCGTCGGTCAGGCGACCGTCGTCGAGTACCTGCAGCAGCACGTTGAAGACGTCCGGATGCGCCTTTTCGACTTCGTCCATCAGGATGACGGAGTAAGGCTTGCGGCGCACCGCTTCCGTCAAATAGCCGCCTTCCTCGTAGCCGACGTAGCCGGGCGGCGCGCCGATGAGGCGCGCCACCGAGTGCTTCTCCATGAACTCGCTCATGTCGATGCGGATCATGTGGTCGGCGGAATCGAACAGGTACTCGGCGAGCGTCTTGCACAGTTCGGTCTTGCCGACGCCGGTGGGGCCGAGGAACAGGAAGGAGCCGAGCGGCCGGTTTGGGTCGGACAGGCCCGCGCGTGAACGACGAATCGCGTCGGAGACGACGCGCACGGCTTCGTCCTGTCCCACCACACGGCTGTGCAGCTTGTCTTCCATGTGCAGCAGCTTGTCGCGCTCGCCCTGCAGCATCTTGGACACCGGTATGCCCGTGGCGCGCGAGACGACCTCGGCGATTTCCTCGGCGCCGACTTCAGTGCGCAGAAGCTTGAACACGGGCTTGGTGTCGGCCGCTTCGGCGTGCTTCAACTGGGCCTCCAGCTGCGGCAGCTTGCCGTACTGAATCTCGGCCACCTTGTCGAGCTTGCCCTGGCGCTGCAGTTCGACCATTTCACCGCGCAGCTTGTCGATTTCTTCCTTGATGTGGGCGCTGCCCTGCACCTGGGCCTTTTCGGACTTCCAGACTTCCTCCAGATCGGCGTATTCGCGGCCGAGCTTCTCGATCTCGCCTTCCAGCAGGGCCAGACGCTTTTTCGACGCCTCGTCGGTTTCACGCTTCACCGCCTCACGCTCGATCTTCAGCTGGATGATGCGGCGGTCGAGCTTGTCCATCACCTCCGGCTTGGAGTCAATTTCCATCTTGATGCGCGCGGCGGCCTCGTCGATCAGGTCGATCGCCTTGTCGGGCAGGAAGCGGTCGGTGATGTAGCGGTGCGAAAGTTCGG
>JAJXTE010000071.1 GCA_021784115.1 Pseudomonadota bacterium
GTGGTCAAGGGCGACGACAAGGTGGCCGCCATCGCCGCCGCCTCGATACTTGCCAAGACGGCGCGCGACCAGTTCATGTGCAGGCTGCATGAAGACTATCCTGCCTATGGATTCGCCCGGCACATGGGCTACGGAACGGCCGCACACCTGGCAGCCTTGCAGGCGAACGGCGCCTGCCCACACCATCGGCGCAGCTTTGCGCCGGTTAAACTCGTCCTCGACCAGGCCACTTTGTTCTGAAAGGCAACCCGATGAATCTGTTTCTGCTCCTGCATGTTGTAAGCGTCGTCGTCTGGGTGGGCGGCATGTTCTTCGCCTACATGGCGCTGCGCCCGGTGGCCGCCAGCGTGCTCGAGCCGCCGCAACGGCTGACGCTGTGGTCGGGCGTGTTCGGCAAGTTCTTCCCCTGGGTGTGGGCGTCGGTCATTCTGATTCTGCTGAGCGGCCTGTACATGCTGATGCTGCTTGGCGGCGCGTCGGCGCCGCACTATACGTTGACCATGCTGGTGCTGGGTGTGGCGATGATGCTGATTTTTGCCCACGTGTTTTTCGCATCGTACAAGAAGCTCAAGCGCGCAGTGGGCCAGCAGGACTGGAAGGCGGGCGGAGCGGCGCTGGGACAAATCCGCAGGCTGATCGGTATCAATCTCACCATCGGACTGGTTACGATTGTGGTGGTCTTTGTCGGGCGTGCGCTGGCGCTGAATTAAGGCATACGAATCCGTCCCGACTTGCAGGACTTCAGCGCGTCGGGGATGGGAGACTTCTAGGGCTCATCCTGTGCCGGCGCTGCCAGCAGCTGGTGCGTGGCCTGCCGGATGGCGTCGGCCCGCGCCTCGCACTGCAGTTCGGCATGAAACTGCCCGTCGCGATACAGGTAGACCGTGGGCAGGTGGAATATCCCGAAGTAGCGCGCCACACCGGTGGCCTCGCTGACATCGACTTCATAAAACGCGCCGGCCAGACCGGCTAACGCGTCCGGAAGCAGGCGTTTCCACGCCCGGCACGCACCGCAATGCGGCGCGCTGAACAACGCCACCGCTACGCCGGACGCGGCGGCGAGACGTGCGTGGTAACTGCCCTCAGTCAATCGCGAAAACCCGGCCGGGGCAAGCGGGGCCGGGCTGGTAGAATCGCGGTTTTCCCCGCGGCTTTCTCTCATGCTGTTTCTCGAACTCTTCGGCTATCTGCTGATCATCCTCGTTGCGGCGGAAATCTTTGTCAACGCGCTCGAGCATCTCGGCGAGAAGCTCAAAATCTCGGAAGGCGTGACGGGTTCGCTGTTTGCCGCGATCGGCACCGCCATGCCGGAAACCCTGGTGCCGCTGCTGGCGATCTTTGCCGGTACCGGCAACAACGTCACCAACGAGGAAATCGGCGTTGGGGCCATTCTGGGTGCCCCGCTGATGCTGTCGACCCTGTCGCTGTCCCTGATGGGCGTGGCGGTGCTGAAACGCCGCGGCATTCGGGGCCACCTCACGCCCGAGAAAACCGGTCTCAAGCGCGACCTTGACTTTTTCCTGATGGCGTTCCTGCTGGCGTTTGCCGCCATGTTCGTGCCCCACGGCGACGGCTGGGCGCGCGTCGGAATGGCCTTCGTCATGGTGCTGATCTACTTCGTGTACGTGATGCTGACCCTGCGCGCGTCGAGCAAACTGGTGGAAGAGGGGCATGCCACCGAGGCCGGATCCCCCATGCTGCTGACGCGCCTGGGCCTGCCGCAGAACCTGTTCTTCATCGTGGTGCAACTGGCGCTGGGGCTTGCGTTGCTGGTCGGCGGCGCCAAGGGTTTCATCCACGGCGTCGAACTCGCCGCACCCATCATCGGCATTTCCGCGCTGCTGCTGTCCCTGATGATCATCCCGATCGCGACCGAACTGCCCGAGAAGGTGAATTCGATCCTGTGGATCCGCAAGCACAAGGACACCCTGGCGTTCGGCAACATCACCGGCGCCATGGTGTTCCAGGGCACGCTCCTGCCTGCCATCGGCATTTCGCTCACGCCGTGGGTGCCGCAGAAGGAAGTGCTGCTGGGCGTGGTGATCACGCTGGTCGCGGCATTCTGGCTGCGCTGGGCCGCGCTGAGCGGCGGCCTGCGCGTGTGGCATCTTTTCGTCAACGGCGCGCTGTATGTGACGTATCTGACCGCCGTTCTGGTCTGAACGGCCTCACTTAGCCGGGCGGGTCGCGGCGGAAGGGGCCGTCGAGTTCGTCGATATAATGGCTGATGGCGTCGCTTTCACGTTCGAGGAAGCGGTCGACCGCCTCGCGGAATTCGGCGTTCTCCAGCCAGTGCCAGGAATGGGTTGCGGTGGGGACGAGGCCGCGCGACAGCTTGTGCTCACCCTGCGCCCCGCCTTCGAACACCTGAAATCCGTGCGCGATCGCGTATTCGATACCCTGCTGGTAGCAGGTCTCGAAGTGCAGGCCGGGCACATATTCAAGCGTGCCCCAGTGGCGCCCGTACAGCCGCTGGCTGTCCTTCATGCAGTAGGAGCAGGCCGTGGGCTCGCCGTTCCTGTCTGCAATGATGAGCACCAGGTTATCCGGCATCGTCTCGCGTAGCGCCGCGAAGAATGCGCGGTTGAGATGCGGTTCGCTGCGATGGCGGGCGTAGGTGTCGGCGTAGCAGCGATAGAAATGGTGCCAGTCTGCGTCGCTGCTGTCGCGGCCCTCGACCCAGCGAAAGGTGACGCCCAGGCTGGCGAGCTTCTTCCTTTCCTGGCGGATCTTCTTGCGCTTGTCGTGCGTCATCGCTGCAAGAAAGTCGTCAAAGCTGGCGTAGCCCGCGTTGAACCAATGGAACTGGAAGCCGCTGCGGTGCATCAACGGCGTCGCTTTGAGCGCGCCATGGTCCGGCTCGGTGGGGAACAAGATGTGGAGCGACGAGCAATTCACGTCGCGGGTGAGCGTCAGCGCCGCCTGGATCAGCCTGGCGCGGTCGGCGTCGTTCCGCGCCAACAGGCGCGGCCCGGGCACCGGCGAGAAAGGCACGCAGCACACCAGCTTGGGATAGTAGGCGAGGCCTTGGCGGCGGTAGGCGTCGGCCCACGCCCAGTCGAACACGAACTCGCCCCAGGAATGGTGCTTGACGTAGAGCGGCATCGCCGCGTCGAGCTGGTCGCCCCGGAACAGCGCCAGGTGCACCGGCTCCCAGCCGATGTCCGGGCCGACGCATCCGGTGGCTTCCAGCGCATGCAGAAAAGCGTGCTGCACAAAGGGCGAATTGCCGGCCAGGGCGTTCCAGGCGTCGGCAGGAAGGTCTGCAATGCTTGGGACGACGCGGATGACGGCTTCCGCATCGGAAGGGTTTGCTTCAAAATGCACGTTTTGGCGAGCTTCCATCGAAAAACAAATGAACCTGCATGAATATCAGGCCAAACACATCCTGCGGTCGGGCAACATTAACACGCCGCGCGGCTTGGCTGCAGCGACTGCCGACGCCGCCGTCAATGCCGCCAGCGAACTGGGCGGCAGCGCCTGGGTCGTGAAGGCGCAGATCCATGCAGGTGGGCGCGGCAAGGCAGGTGGGGTCAAGGTGGTTAAGAGCCTGGACGACGTGCGCGCGCTGGCGGAATCGCTGCTCGGCAAGCATTTGGTGACGAACCAGAATGCGCCCGACGGCCAGCCGGTGAACCAGGTGCTGGTCGAGGAAACTCTGCCGATCGCGCGCGAGCTGTACCTGTCGCTGCTGGTCGATCGCGAAACCGAGCGTGTCGCCCTCGTCGCATCCGCCGCCGGCGGCATGGACATCGAGGAGGTCGCCCACGCCACCCCGGAAAAGGTATTGACCGAGACCTGCGATCCGCTGCTGGGCGTGCAGGATTTCCAGGGCCGTGCGCTGGCCTTCGCGCTGGAACTGACCGGCGAGGCCTACAAGGACTTCTGCCGTCTGCTTCCCGCTTTGTACCGTGTATTCGTTGCCAATGATCTGAGCCTGCTCGAAATCAATCCGCTGGTCGTGACGACCGACAATCGCGTGCTTCCGCTCGACTGCAAGATGAGCGTCGACGACAACGCGCTGTACCGCCGCAAGAATCTCGCCGAGCTGCGCGACGACAGCCAGATCGACGCCAAGGAAGCCGCCGCCAACGCGGCCAACGTCAATTACGTCGCGCTCACCGGCAACATCGGCTGCATGGTCAACGGCGCCGGCCTCGCGATGGCGACGATGGACCTGATCCAGCTGGAAGGGGGCACACCCGCCAACTTCCTCGACGTCGGCGGCGGCGCCACCCCGGAGACGGTGGCGCAGGGCTTCAAGATCATCCTGCTCGACCCCAACGTGCGCGCGGTGCTGATCAACATCTTCGGCGGCATCGTGCGCTGCGACGTCATCGCCGAAGGCATCATCCAGGCGGTGAAGGAAGTCGGCGTGAAAGTGCCGGTGATCGTGCGGCTCGAAGGCACCAATGCCGAACTCGGCCGCAAGTTGCTGGCCGAATCGGGGCTGGCGATCCTCGCCGCGGAAAGCCTGACCCATGCCGCCCGGCTCGCAGTGGAGAAGGCAGCATGAGCATTCTGGTACACAAAGACACGAAAGTCATCTGCCAGGGCTTCACCGGCAAGCAGGGCAGTTTCCATTCCGAGCAGGCGATCGCCTACGGCACGCGGATGGTCGGTGGCGTCACCCCCGGCAAGGGCGGGCAGACGCATCTGAACCTGCCCGTGTTCAACACGGTGCGCGACGCGGTGCGGCAGACCGGCGCGCAGGCGACGATGATCTACGTGCCGGCTGCGTTCGCCGCCGACTCCATCCTCGAGGCGGCCGACGCCGGGATCGAGGTCATCGTCTGCATCACCGAAGGCATTCCGGTGCTCGACATGCTGAACGTGAAGGCCGCGCTGCGCGCCAACGGCGCGAAACTGATCGGCCCCAACTGCCCCGGGATCATCACCTCGGGCGAATGCAAGATCGGCATCATGCCCGGCATCATCCACCAGAAGGGCAGGATCGGCATCGTCTCGCGCTCCGGCACGCTGACCTACGAAGCGGTGCACCAGACCACGCAATTGGGGCTGGGGCAGTCGACCTGCGTCGGCATCGGCGGCGACCCGATCAAGGGCCTTGACTTCATCGACTGCCTCGAGATGTTCGAGGCCGATCCGCAAACCGAGGCGGTGATCCTGGTCGGCGAGATCGGCGGCAGCCGCGAAGAAGAGGCGGCCGAGTACATCCGCTCCAACATGAAGAAGCCGGTCGCCGCCTACATCGCCGGGCGCACCGCGCCCAAGGGCAAGCGCATGGGGCATGCGGGCGCGATCATCGCCGGCGGCGCCGGCACGGCGGACGCCAAGATCCGTGCGCTCGAGGCCGCCGGTGTCGTCGTCGCGCAAAGCCCGGCAGGCCTGGGCGAGACGGTTAGGCAGGCGCTGGCAGCGCGCTGACACCAGCCCGATGAAACTCGGCATCGCGCAGCTCAATCTCGTCGTCGGCGACATCGCCGGCAACGCCGCACGCGTGCTGAGCGCCGCGCGCGAGGCGGATGCCGCCGGTGCGACACTGCTGCTTACGCCCGAGATGTCGATCTGCGGCTACCCGGCCGAGGACCTGGTGCTGCGCCGCGACTTCACGATGGCGTGCGAGGTGGCCGTTCGGCAACTGGCCGTCGACGCACCGCCCCAACTCGCACTGATCGTGGGGTATCCCGAGCGCAGCGACGATGGCCTGTTCAACGCGGCCGCGCTGCTGCGCGGCGGCACGATCGAGACGGTATACCGCAAGCACCACCTGCCGAACCACTCCGTGTTCGACGAGCAGCGCGTGTTCGACAGCAGCGACGCGCCCTGCGTGTTCGCTTGCGGCGGGGTGAAGTTCGGGCTCAATATCTGCGGCGACATATGGGAACCGGGGCCGCCAACGCGTGCGATGGAAGCGGGCGCCGACTGGCTGCTGGTGCCCAACGCCTCACCCTACCATCTCAACAAGGAGCGCGAGCGTCTCGCTGTTGCGCGGTCGCGGCTTCTCGAGGCCGGTCTGCCGATCATCTACGCGAACATGGTGGGCGGCCAGGACGAACTGGTCTTCGACGGCGCGTCATTTGCGCTCGACGCCGACGGCGCGGTGGCAGCGCAGTGTCCGGGCTGGCAGGAAGGACTGTTCTATTTCGAGATCGACGGCAAAACGTGCAGCGGGCCGAAGGATGTCCTGCCCGGCGAAGACGCCGCCGTGTACGACGCGCTGGTGCTGGCGGTGCGCGACTACGTCGGCAAGAACGGCTTCAAGGGCGTGCACCTGGGGCTGTCGGGCGGCATCGACTCGGCGCTGACGCTGGCGATCGCGGCCGATGCGATCGGGCCCGACAGGGTGCATGCGGTGATGATGCCGTCGGACTACACGGCGAGCATCAGCGTCGAGGATTCGCGCGACATGGTGAGGCGCCTCGGCGTGCGCTATTCGGAGATCGCCATTCGGCCGATCTTCGATGCGTTCGTGGGACAACTCGCCGGCGAGTTTGCGGGGCTGGCGGCCGACACCACCGAGGAGAACCTGCAGGCGCGCACGCGCGGGACGCTGCTGATGGCGCTTTCCAACAAGTTCGGCACCCTGGTGCTGACCACCGGCAACAAGAGCGAGATGGGCACCGGCTACGCGACGTTGTACGGCGACATGGCGGGGGGCTTCGCGGTGCTGAAGGACGTCGCGAAGACCCGGGTGTACCGGCTGGCGAATTACCGCAACGGCCTCTCGGCGGTGATCCCGCAGCGCATCATCGACCGCCCGCCGTCGGCCGAACTGCGCGCCGACCAGACCGACCAGGACAGCCTGCCGCCCTACGACGTGCTCGACGCGATCCTCGAGGCCTACGTCGAGCGCGACCTGTCGGCACGCCAGATCGTTGCGTCGGGGTTCGATGCGGCCACGGTGAAAAAAGTCATCCGCATGGTCGACCTCGCCGAATACAAGCGTCGCCAGGCCCCCCCCGGCCCGCGCATCACGCCGCGCAATTTCGGCAAGGACCGCCGCTATCCCATAACATCGAAATACCGACCCGAAGGAGACCTGCCATGAAGAAGATCGAAGCCATCATCAAGCCGTTCAAGCTGGACGAAGTGCGCGAAGCGCTGTCCGAGATCGGCGTGACCGGCCTGACCGTCACTGAAGTCAAGGGATTCGGCCGCCAGAAAGGTCACACCGAACTGTATCGCGGCGCCGAATACGTGGTGGATTTCCTGCCCAAGGTGAAACTGGAGGTGGTGGTCGGCGACAGCCTGTTGGAACGCGCGATGGAGGCGATCATCAATGCTGCCCGCACCGGCAAGATCGGCGACGGCAAGATTTTCGTGACGACGGTGGAACAGGTGGTGCGGATCCGCACCGGCGAGTCGGGCGAAGCGGCGATCTGATCTCGGCCCGCTGTGGGGCGGAATCAGCCGGATTCAATCCGGATTCCGCTTCACCAGAAGCGATACCACGCCTTGTCCTTGATGGCCACGCCCTTGAGGTATTTGCTGTTGGGGAAGTTGAGCTTCAGTACCCGCAGCGCATCGTCGCGCAAAGCAGTGAGGTGCAGATTGTCGTAGGACACCACCATGATTCCAAGCGCCTCTTCCAGGGCGGGGGCCTCGGGGTAGTCTTTCAGCACGACCTTTGCGCGGTTGGCGGCAGCCACCCAGGCCTTGCGTTTCATGTAATAGCGGGCGACGTGGACTTCGTTGCCGGCCAGCGCATTGACCAGGTATTTCATGCGTGCGGTCGAGTCGGGCGCATACTTGCTGTCGGGGAAGCGGGTAACCAGTTCCTTGAATGCCAGGAATGCGTCGCGCGCGGCCTTGGGATCGCGCTCGCTCATGTCCTGGTCGACAAGATTGCCCAACAGCCCGAGATCGTCGTTAAAATTCGCCAGCCCCTTCAGATAGTAGGCGTAATCGACGTTAGGGTGATTGGGGTGCAGCTTGATGAAGCGGTCGCATGCGGCAATGGCCGAAATCGGCTCGTTGTCCTTGTAGTACGCGTAGGCCACTTCGAGTTGCGCCTGCTGCGCATAGCGGCCGAAGGGGTAGCGCGCTTCCAGCGTCTCGAATAATTTGACTGCGCGTTCGTAGTTGCCGTCGTTGAGATTATCCTTGGCTTCGGCATAGAGCTTTTGCGCCGACCAACCCGCGGTTTCATCCTTGACCTCGGGCAACAGTCCGCAGCCGCCCAGGGTGAGCGTGGCAGCCAGCAGCACGCTGCCCAGAACACGATTGAGGCCGCGCGCCCGATTGAATGCGTTAGAACCGGATGAACATTGCTTAAGCATGGGAAAAGACACAGAAAATTTGTCGAACGATTATAAGGGAAATACGGCAGGCGGCGTCCGCCAACTGGTCATCCCGGATGCGCACGGCGGCCAGCGCCTGGATCAGGCCCTGTCGGCCATGCTGCCCGAATTCTCGCGCAACCGCATCCAGAACTGGATTCGCGCGCGCAAGATAGCGGTGGACGACGTCTGGGGCACCACCAAAATGAAGGTCAGCGGCGGCGAGGCGGTACGGGTCGAGATCGAGCCTGATCCGAACGAGACGCCCGATGCGCCGGAGGCCATCCCGCTCGACGTCGTGTTCGAGGATGCCATGCTGATGGTGATCCACAAGCCGGTCGGTCTTGTGGTTCACCCCGGCAGCGGGAATCCGCGCGGCACCTTGCTGAACGCATTGTTGCACCGCGTACCGCAGGTGGCCGAACTGCCGCGCGCCGGCATCGTTCATCGCCTCGACAAGGACACCTCAGGTCTCCTGGTCGTCGCCAAGACCCTGCGGGCGCACACCGACCTGGTGCGGCAGCTGCAGGCGCGCACGGTCAAGCGCGAGTACCTGGCTCTGGTGTATGGCGAAATTGACCGCTCGGGCACGGTCGATGCGCCCATGGGGCGCGATCCCCACAACCGGACCAAGCGCACGGTGCACAGCCAGGGCAAGGACGCGGTCACGCATTACGACGTGGTGGAGCGTTTTCCCGGACTCACGCTGCTGCGCTGCACGCTGGAAACGGGGCGCACCCACCAGATCCGGGTTCACATGCAGCACATCGGGCATCCGCTGGTCGGTGACACGGTCTACAGTGCGAGCCGCCGCAGCCACCTCAAGATCCCGTTCCCGCGCCAGGCGCTGCATGCCGAGCGGCTGGGCCTGATCCATCCGGTCACGCAGGAATACATGCAGTGGGAGTGCCCGTTGCCGCCCGATTTCGCCTCGCTGTTGCAAGCGCTGCGCGACAACACGGGCTGGAACACGTAAGGGTGATCCTGCCCGACTGGCCCGCACCGGCGCGGGTCAAGAGCCTGATGACCACCCGCGCGGGGGGGGTGAGCCGGGAACCCTGGGCCAGCCTCAACCTCGGCGATCACGTCGGCGACGATCCGGCCCACGTCGCCGCCAACCGCGCGCGCCTGCGCCGGCAGCTGCCGGCCGAGCCGGGATGGCTCAGGCAGGTTCACAGCGCCCGCGTGGTCGAACTCGGGCGCGAGCTGAATCCCGAAGCCGACGCATCGTTCACCCGCCAGGCCGGGCAGGTCAGTGCGGTGCTCACCGCAGACTGCTTGCCGGTGCTGTTCTGCGACCGTGCCGGCAGCGTCGTCGCCGCTGCGCATGCCGGCTGGCGCGGGTTGGCGAATGGCGTGCTGGAGGCCACGGTCGCCGCGATGCAGACGCCGCCGGAGGAGATTCTCGCCTGGATGGGTGCCGCGATCGGCCCGCAGGCGTTCGAAGTGGGTGACGAGGTGAGGCAGGCGTTCGTCGACCGGCACGCCGAAGCCGCCGTGGCCTTCGTGCCGCACGCACCGGGCAAATGGCTTGCCGACATCTTTGCGCTGGCGCGCATTCGCCTCAGCCACGCGGGCGTGCGGGCGAGCCACGGGGGCGGCCGCTGCACCTTCACCGAGGCCGAGCGGTTCTATTCCTACCGCCGCGACGGGGTGACCGGCCGCATGGCGGCGCTGATCTGGCTGGCATAAACCCGCTGAAAACCTTGGCAGGAGGGAACGGAGGCATGGGGAAGAACCGGCTCGAAGCATTCAGTGACGGCGTCCTGGCGATCATCATCACCATCATGGTGCTCGAGTTGAAGGTCCCCCACGGCGAGACGCCGGATGCCCTGCTGCCGCTGCTGCCGACCTTCCTGAGCTACGTGCTGAGCTTCGTGTACATCGGCATCTACTGGAACAACCACCATCACATGCTGCACACCGCCACCCGGGTCACCGGGCCCATGTTGTGGGCGAATCTGCACCTGCTGTTCTGGCTGTCGCTGTTTCCGTTTGCCACGGGCTGGATGGGCGAGAACCATTTTGCCCCCATGCCTGCGGCGCTGTATGGCCTGGTGCTGCTGATGGCGGCGATTGCCTACTGGCTGCTGGAGCAGGCGATCATCGCTTCCGAGGGGGCAGCCTCGATGCTCAAGCGCGCCGTGGGCAGGGACTGGAAAGGCAAGCTGTCGCCCGTGCTTTACGCCATCGCCATTGCCGCCACGTTTCGGGCCCCCTGGGTCGCGCAGGCGATCTATGTATTTGTGGCGATCCTCTGGCTGGTGCCCGATCCTCGCATCGAACGGGCGCTGCGTCGCGAGAAGACCTAGCGCTTGCCGGCGGCTGACGCCTTTCTTGCGCCCCCCGCAAGCCGGGGGCCCGTTTAGTCGAGCCACTTCTGCATGAACTGCGCCGCGCCCAGCGCCGGGTGGAGGCGGTAATCGTCGAAACCCAGCTTCTCGTAGAGTGCCCGCGCGGAAAAGTTACCGGAGAGCACTTCCAGTGTCAGCTTGCAGGCGCCGCGTTCGCGGGCGATGGATTCGACCTCGGCGAACAATCGCGACGCAATGCCGCGACCGCGATGGCTGGGCAATACGACGACGTCGTGCACGTTGACCAGTGGGCGGCAGGCGAAGGTCGAGAACCCCTCGATGGCGTTGATGAGACCCACCGGATTGCCGCCCTCGAACGCCAGCACGCTGAAGATGAAGGGCCGTGCGGCGAGTTCGTCCACGAGATGGGTGCGGGCGAAGTCGCTGAGTGGTTCGCCCCCGCCCGCCGGGTCGCGTGCATAGGCGTCCAGCAGGCCGACCAGCGCAGCCGCGTGCGCCGGGTCATCGTAGCGCGCGCGAACGACCGCGATCATTGCGTGTCGATACGCATCGACAAATCCACCGC
>JAJXTE010000072.1 GCA_021784115.1 Pseudomonadota bacterium
CCTCGTCGAGCGCCGTGTCCTGCGGGCGGCGGGTCCGCAACTGGTTGACGAAAAGATTGTGCATCAGCGTGAACAGCCAGGCGCGCAGGTCGCTGCCCGGCTGCCACAGGTCGAGCTTGGCCAGCGCCCGTTCGAGCGTGTCCTGCACCAGGTCGTCGGCGCGCGCGACATCGCCCGTCAGCGCCCGGGCGTAGCGGCGCAGGCGGGGCAGATGCTCGATCAGATCCGGCTTAGGGCTTAGCCGCATGCCACACGTTCTTGACGCCGTCGCCGGTGACATCGCCCGGCTTCTGGTCCTTGGCCCACCGATACAGCGGCTTGCCCTTGTAGGCCCACTGCCGGCTGCCATCGTCGCGGGTGATGATGCTGTAGTCGCCGCTTGCCTTGTCGCCGGCGGCGGCCGTCAGCGGCGGCCAGTTCATCGCGCAGTCGCCGTTGCAGGCGCTCTTGCCGGCGCCGGCCGGGTCCTTGTCGAACACATACAGCGTCATGCCGTCGGGATTGGTCAGCACGCCCGCCTGCGTGTCCACAGGGGCGGCGTACGGCGTGGCACACGCGGCGAGCAGGGCAAGACTTGCCAGGGCGGAGGTCAATAGGGTTTTCATGGGATGTCCTTTTCGAGAATTGAGGGATTGCAGCTAGCCTGCATGAACGTAAACACCGGCACCGCCCGCTTTATTCCCTCGCTGCGAGACTATTCCCCCAATCCTGTCGACCGCTGGATTATGCGGCGCGACCTGACACGGTGGCGAACGTGCCTTTCGAACACGGGCACTCGAGGTCCCCTTGTTAGCCGGAAAACCGCTCAAGCATAATAGCCGCGCTGAAAATGGTTTCAGCGCCATTTATCACCAGGGGGAACAGGAAAATGAGAATGCAAGCACTGGCAGTCGCCTGTTGCGTGGCTGTGGCCAGCCTGTCGGGCTGCGCGCTCACCACCGAGCAGATCGCGATCAATTACACCCAGCAGACAGGCGTCGCCAAAATCGCCGGCGCCGAGAACGTTTCGGTGAACGTGCAAGTCGCCGACCAGCGCCTCGACAAGAGCAAGGTCAGCAGCAAGAAGAACGGCTTCGGCATGGAGATGGCGCCCATCACTGCCACCGAGGATGTGGCCGTGACTGTCCGCAAGGCCATCGAGAAGGAATTGCAGGCGCGCGGCTTCCAGCTCGCTTCGGATGCGGCGCTCGTCAAGGTCGCCGCCGACGTGACCCGGTTCTACAATGATCACAAGATGGGCTTCTTCGCCGGCGACGCCGTGGCCGACCTGAACCTGTCGGTCACCGTAAAATCGAAGAATGGTGCGCTGCTGTACTCGAAGCAGATCGTCGCGCAGGGCAAGGAAGCCAACACGCAACTGGCGACCGGCAACAACGCCCGGATCGCTTTGGAGCGGGCGCTCGAGAATGGCATGAAGACGCTGTTCGACGATCAGGCATTCGTGTCCGCCCTGCTGGCGGCCTCAGCAGCGTCGCCATCGGCGTCCTAATAGACCTGGCGATCCTGTCCCGTGCCTGGCCGCGTGAGCCGGCCGGGCATGCAACACGCTATTTCTTGAAGTGGGTCTTGGCGGATTCGATTGCCTCGCCAATGGCATCCCAGGCCAGTTCGACCCCGGCCTTCAGATCCTGCCACGCGCCCTCGCCCGCGTTGCGCAGCGACTCCAGCTTGGCGCGGGCCTCATCCTGGCGGACGCGAAGCGCGGCGATCTGCTTCTGGTACGCCTCGCGGGCCCCGGCCTCGGCATGCTGGGCCTTGGCCTCCAGCGCGTCGATTTCGGCGCTGCCCTTGTCCAGCAGGGAATGCATCTTGCGGACATATTCGTCGCGGGTGCTCATACCTTCCTCCTTTGAAGTGTCAGGCCCATTCATCTGTCGGTCCGCGCAAGCGCGCGATCGATCTTGTCATCCATCTCGCCGACCAGCGCGGCCAGACTGTTGGCGGCTTCGTCGAGTGATTGTTTCATCGACTGCTCCATCTTGTCCATGCGGACGTCGGTCGCGCCGATCGCAGCGCGCAATTGCGCAAACTCCCGCTCGATCTGCGTGCGCAACTCGCTGAGGCGCGAGGCCTCGGCATGTTCAGCAAGCTTGCGCTGCGCCTGCAACTCCTGGGTGTGGCGGCGCGACTCCATCAGCATGCTGGTGCGCAGCATCAGCGCATACAGGACGAAAAGCGCCACCAGCACCAGCGTGACGCCAAGCATGATCACGCCCAGCGGCCCCTCGACCTGGAACGCCACGAACGACAGCAGCGTGGGCGCGGTGAGAAGCGACCAGTTGGCGAGCGTGAAAACCGCCAGTAAAAACAGTGCCACAAGTATTGCCGCGCCCAGAAATCGCATCCGGTCTCCCCCTTTGATGGTCGCGCCGTTCCCTTGCGTCAGTATAGACGCGTGGCCAGACGAGTCAGCCGGCCCGCGTTCCGCGCAGCAGCGCTTCATCCAGGACACCCCGTCGCGGCGGGGCATAATGGCCCCTTCCAACGCCCCACCTGACGCCATGACCCTCCGCCTGCCCGTCCTGTCCCTGCTCGAAACGCGCGTCCTCGGTGTGCTGTGCGAAAAGCAGCACACCGTGCCCGACACCTATCCGCTGTCGCTCAACGCGCTCGTGGCCGGCTGCAACCAGAAGACCAGCCGGCACCCCGTGATCGAAGTCGGCGAGGCCGACGTGCTGGGCGCCATCGACAGCCTCAAGGGCCCGGCCCTGATGATCGAATCCAGCGGCGGCCGCGTCACCCGCTACGCTCATAACATGGAGCGTGGCCTGGGCCTGCCCTCGCAGTCCGTCGCCCTGCTCACCGCGCTGATGCTGCGCGGACCGCAGACCGCGGCTGAGCTGCGCAGCAACAGCGAACGCCTGCACCGCTTCGCGGACATCTCGGCCGTGGAAGGTTTTCTGCGGGAACTGGCAGAACGGCCCGAAGGCGCCATGGTGGTCGAACTGCCGCGCCAGCCCGGCGCCCGCGAGAACCGCTGGGCGCATTTGCTCAGCGGCACGCCGGAAGCCGAGACCGTTACGGCCGCAGCCTCGGCCGCGCAGCCCGGCAGTGACGTCAGCGTGAGCGAGATCGCCGCGCTCAAGGCCAAGGTGGCGCGACTGGAGACCGAGGTCGCGGCCTTGAAAGGCCTGGTGGGCAAGCTTTGTGCGGAACTCGGGGTTGCGGAATGAGGTTTTTCGGCCCCTGTTTTCAGCCGAACGGATGACTTGCTCATGTGGAATTCGACGCGCAAGCTGATCGAAGCGATCATCGTGCTCGCCCTGGCCGGTGGGATCGCGTGCGCCGCGGAAAGGAAAGCCATCATGGAACTGAACTCGATCGCATTCGGGGCGAATGCCGACATTCCCAGCCTCTACACCTGCGAAGGCCGCGACGTGTCGCCGCCGCTGGCATGGACCGGCGTGCCTGCCGGGACCAAAAGCCTGGCGCTGATCGTCGATGACCCCGACGCCCCCGACCCGGCCGCGCCGAAGATGACGTGGGTGCACTGGGTGCTGTACAACATCCCGCCCGACACCCGCGGACTCGACGCCGGCAAGTCCCGTCCGTCGGACCTGCCGGCCGGCACGCATGAGGGCCTCAACGACTGGAAGCGCGCAGGCTACGGCGGGCCCTGTCCACCGATCGGCCGCCATCGCTACGTTCACAAGCTGTATGCGCTCGACACCGTGCTGCCGGTTCTGCAACCGGCGAGCAAGGCCGCGCTGGAAAAAGCGATGCAGGGGCACATCCTGGCGCAGACCGAACTGGTGGGGTATTACAGAAAGAAAAAGTAGGCAGGTACACTAAGTTGCAGCCCGGTTCCGCCTCAGGCGCCGATGCAGGGAGGCCACTCATGCTTGATCCAGTCTGGTTCAGCTTTCCAATTACCAGTGGCGTGGCGATACACGACGACGCAAAAGCCGAACCGGATTTTGAGTCGCAATAGCAATAGTATGTCGGGATTCTTTACGCGCACCCCAGACTGCCACTCGATGCTCCGCGTACAACCCGCATGACGCCATGACATGATGTCACGGGCACAACAATTGCTTGAATGCGTACCCGTCTTACAGATGCGCTCAAAAGGTTCGTGGACGCAGGAAAAACAACCCCGGAGGTAACCCGTGAAAAGCTTTTATGTCCTCATCCTTCTCTTTTTCTCCTCTTGCCTTTCTGCTCAAGCCTCGACGCTCTCCTTCTCCGAGTTGCCCGGCGATATTCAAGGTTGCCTCCAGGCTGGCACGTGCGGGGTCTCCACCAGCAGTAACACCGACTTTGGCAACGTCAGTTTCTTCAATTATCAGATCTATTCCCCGCAGACAGGCTACACAAGCATGCAACTGGTCCGGTATACCCTGACGCCCCCTACAGCCAAATCGCACGCACTGGCTTCCACGTATGACAGCCAATACGACGATTACTCACACAGCGCATTGAGCGGTACCGTCTGGCTGACGGCGAATGACAATTACAGCCTTTCAGAATCCCAGCATACCTTCACCCTTTACCTGGACAAGGTGACTCCGACCCCAGACAACCTGTGGGCCTGGAGTGACCATCCACTCCAGAAAATCATCAGCATCGATACAGCCGAATTATTGGCCGGCAGCGGCAGCTATTCCATCGACTACCTCAATAATTACGCCGAACAGGGCGGGCTGAAGCTGCATGCGATCAAAGGCGACGCAGGCTACCCTTATCTGAGCTGCATCGAGTGCAGCGTGGCCATCGATTTCAATCTGGTTGGCCTGCAGTACGTCAATATGGGCACATCCGCCACGATGCTGACGAATCCGCTGGACAACCGTGCGATGCTTTACTCGGAATGGAGCTACCAATACGCAGGATTCTATGACGGGTCCATGCAGCAGAAATTCTATGTGGCAGCCGTGCCGGAACCCTCGAACCGGGTGATGTTGCTGGCTGGGGTCGGACTGCTGGGTCTTGCCGCAATGCGCCGCAAGGCCTGCATTGGAGCTTGATTCGCCGCGGGCTTTCCGCTATTCGTCACTGGGACCAAACTGACAAGCCCGTTCCAACCCGCCGCTGCAATAGCAGACTACGGCTGCCATTGCCACGTCGACAAGCTGCTCGCGCTCGATACTGTGTGACGGTACTACGCCCTGGGAATGGGTGCCGGGGGCGTTAAGCCTCTACCCGGTTCGTTCGCCTCCCCCCATAATCCGGTTTCCCAAAAAATCCGGTTTATCCATGCGCCGCCTCACCCTGCTCCTGCTCGCCGTCCTGCTTTCCGCCTGTGCGGTCACCCCCCCGACGCCACCCGTCCCGCCTCCGACGCCGAAGCCGCCGCTCAAGATCGCGCTGGTCCTCGGCGGCGGCGCGGCGCGCGGCTTCGCCCACATCGGCGTGATCAAGGCGCTGGAGGCCCAGGGCATCGTACCCAGCATGGTGGTGGGCAGCAGCGCGGGGGCCGTGGTGGGGGCGCTGTACGCCGCGGGCATGAGCGGGTTCGAGCTGCAACAACTTGCCCTCGGGATGCAGGAGGACATGGTCGCGGACTGGACCTTGCCCAACCGGGGCGTATTGAAGGGCGAGGCCCTGCAGGACCTCATCAACCAGAAGGTCAGAAACCTGCCGATCCAGAAGCTGCCGAAGCCGCTGGGCGTGGTGGCCACCGACCTGCAGAGCGGCGAGATGGTGCTCTTCCGCCAGGGCAATACGGGCATGGCGGTGCGGGCGTCCAGCGCCGTGCCCGGGGTGTTCCAGCCGGTCGAGATCAACGGCCGGGATTACGTGGACGGCGGCCTCACCTCGCCGGTGCCGGCCGAGGCCGCGCGCAGCATGGGGGCCGACTTCGTCATCGCCGTGGACATTTCCAGCGTGGGCCGCCGCGACAGGCTCACCGGCACGGTGGACGTGCTGCTGCAAACCTTCGCCATCATGGGCCATGCCATCAGCCGCCATGAACTGGAGGATGCGGACGTCGTCATCCGGCCGAAGACGGCAGCGGTCAGCAGTACCGATTTCGTCGACCGGCACCTGGCCATTCTGGAGGGGGAAAAGGCGGCTGCCGCCGTCATGCCGGAGCTGAAGGCCAGGCTCGCCAGGGCACAGAGGCGCTGAAGGCTGCGCGCGCAGCGTCTTCAGAAGCGGGGGCAAGCAGCGTCGCCGCCCTGCCACCCCGCACTCGGGCCGATCCTGCCTGTCCGCCATGTCCGGGAAGCGGATCGCCGCCGTGATGTCCCTCCATCGGTGACGCGGGGCCTTCTGGCCGTCCTGGATACGCACTGACCCGGATCAGTGCTTTTCATCTTCCGGGCTTGAGCGATCGGAAGACGGGCCCCCATGAAGGATGGCCCGATTCTGCCGGGGTTAAGTCAAATTTCGGATCGAGCTCCAGCGCCTTGCGAAAATTATCGCGGCACAATTTCTCACGCGACTCGGCACAATGGATGAAAGCCAGATACTTGTGCGCCTGCACTTTATCGGACACCAGGAGCAGGTCTTCCGAGAGCGCGTTCTGCAATAAGCGGACGGAGTTTCTGTAATCCCCGTTTTCGTACGCCCGGATGCCCGACGACAAGTCCTGTTCCGCCCTGCGCGGTGCGAACTTGTCCAGGCCGACATCCCGCACGACGGGCGCAGCACAGGCGGTCATCAGCAGTGCCGCACAAATCAGCGCACCAATCTGCCTCATGGTCATATCCTTATCTGAATTTGTGCCGGATCTTGAGCGTCTGGCCGGACTCCAGGTTCACGGTATCACGGTAGGGGGAAAATGCCTGATTGCGGACTTCCACCCGGTGCTTCCCCGGTCCCAACTGCAGGGTGGCAAGCGGGGGCGAGACGCCGACGCGTTCGCCATCGACATACACCTCGCCCCAAGGGGAAATCGCGAATATCACGGTCGCTTTTTCCTGCGTCGCGCGAACCGGCGCGGGTGCGCTTTCCGCTGCAGGCACACGAACCGCAGACTTGACTGCCGGTTTGGCCAAGGGGGCTGCAATCACCTTTGCCGGCGCCCTTTCCGGCTGCGGTGCGTTGCCCGGGGCCTGCGCCACGGTGGCTTCCAGCCTGGCCCGATCGGGTTGATGGCCTCGCGAATAAGCCACGAACGCAGCGACAATCAATATCGGGATCACGAGCAGGAGTGGCGTGCGGCCGTGCAGTGGTCCCCGCAGAAGCGATGATATGTGTTCCCTGATCCGCTCCGGTTTTCCTGGGGGCGGGATTGTAACGCCTTCCCGGGACTTGCTGGACCCCAGGAATAGGGTGGTGGGCTCCTCCTCAGGCATTCTGCCTGCCTGCAGGGTTCTTGCCCGCTTGGCACTTTCAGCAGAGTCGGGCGCCTTTCGGGGGGAGGCTGCATCAAGCTTCCTCAGATCCCGCGCGAACTCTCGAGCGGTCTGATAACGATCCTCAGGGCGCTTTGCCAGCGCCCGGCTGATGATCCGATCGAACGCAGGCGGCACACGGGCGTTGACCGCGCTGGGCGGCGCAGGCTCTTCATTCAATACCTTGTACATGATGGCGCTCAGGTTGTCGCCATTGAACGGCGTCGTCCCGGTCAGCATTTCGTACAACACGACCCCCAGGGCAAAAATATCCGTTCTGCCATCCGTAGACTGGCCCGCCACCTGTTCCGGGGCCATGTACTTGGGGGAACCCAGAACGGTACCAAGCTGCGTGCGTGAACCCGTAGGAATCTGGGCGATGCCGAAATCCATGATTTTGACCTCGCGGACGGTCGTGATCATGATGTTCGCAGGCTTGATATCGCGGTGCACCACGTGATTTTCGTGCGCGTAGTTGAGCGCACTCGCAACACGCGCCGCGATCCTGCCGATCATCTCAATTGGCAGCACCACGCCAGAATCGAGCGTCTCGCGCAGCGACTCGCCTTCCAGATATTCCATTGCGATATAGGCGATGTCGTCGGCCTCGCCCACGTCATAAATGGTGACAATATTGGCGTGGCTCAGGCGACCCGCAGATTTGGCTTCGCGGTAGAAGCGTTCCTCGAACTCGGCGCGCTCTTCTTTTGAGAGGTTGAGGTTGATTGTCTTGATGGCGACGGCACGCTCGATCAGCGGGTCCACCGCCTTATAGACCGTCCCCATCGCACCCTGCCCAAGCACGGACACGACGTCGTAACGACCAATTTTAGTTTGACTGAGCATGCAGAAGGCTGGCCGGACGGCTTGCTTTGGGGCAATTCCTGGTGAGAGAATCTTTGGAAGCAAAGTATAACAAACACGAAAAGAGACTCTCGTTTTGACTAACAGCCCCTCCAGCGCCCCCCTTTCCCTTGAAATCGCCGTCAAGACCGACCCTGGCGTACTGCGAAGCCTGAACGAGGACAGCGTTGCCACGGTCAACGACCTGGGCCTGCTGGTCCTGTCTGATGGCATGGGCGGCTACCAATCCGGCGACGTGGCCAGCAACCTCGCCACACAGATCATCGTGGATGGATTGGCCCAGGAATTGCAGGGCAAGCTCGACGACGGCGAGGTCGCCACGGTTGTGGAAAATGCCGTAAAAAGGGCCAACACGGCGATTTATCAGGAAGGCCTACAGCGCGCACAACGTGCCCATAAAAACCAGCAGCAGGCCATGGGGGCAACGCTGGCGCTTCTGCTGTTTCGCAACAACCAGGTCACGATGGCGCATGTGGGCGACTCCCGAATCTATCGCCTGCGCGCGAACCGCCTGGAACTGATGACGCATGACCATTCCCTGTTGCAGGAACAGATCGACCAGGGAATACTCAGCACCGAGGCCGCGGCCACGTCGCACAACCGCCATCTGGTGACGCGCGGGCTGGGCCTGCAAGCCGACGTCGCGGTCGCGCTGGATGCGCGCGAGGTCCTGCCGGGTGACATTTATCTGGTCTGCTCGGACGGCCTCAACGACATGGTCGACAACACGGATATTGAACTGGTGCTGAATTCGCTCCAGGCCAATTTGCCGCTTGCCGCCAGCCAACTGGTCATGATCGCCAACGACAACGGCGGCGATGACAATATTTCCGTGATCCTGGCAAAAGTCAGGTCGAAAACCATGCCGGCCGCAAAGAAGAATGGGTTTGTCGCCTGGCTATTCGGACGCTGAACCAACATGGCAAAACTGATCGTCAGTCAAAACGGCGAGGTCATCGACAACCGCTTCCTCGACGCGCCCAGCTTCACGGTCGGCAGTCGGCCCGACAGTGACCTGTGCCTTGCCGTTCAGGGGGTCAGCCGGTCGCATGCGCGCATCACCTCGGTGGGCAACGATGACATCCTGGAGGACCTGGACAGCACCAACGGCACGCTGGTGAACGGCCAGCCAGTCACCCGGCACATCCTCCAGAACGACGACGTCATCGAGATTGCCGACGTCCAGATCCGCTACCGCAACCATAAAGCGATCGACGGCCCCAGCTTCGACCGAACGATGATCATTCAGGCATCCGCCCCGGAGGGCGGCGCGCCCGCCCAACCGGTTGGCGCCTATGCGCTGGCGACGGCAAAAAAAGAGCACCGTTTCAGAGCCGGCGCCCGCATGGGCTTGATCCGTGTGTTCAACGGCGGCGGCCCCAGCAAGGAGATCGAGCTGTCCCGGGTGCTGCATACCTTTGGCATTCCCGGAAAACAGGTCGCAGTGATCAATGCCCGCCCGCACGGCTATTTCATCACCCACGTCGAGGGAAAAAAACCGGCGCGCGTAAACGGCAAATCCATTGGCCTGCAACCCCACCCCCTGACGCCCAACGACGTGATCGAAGTCGGGGACGAAAAACTGCTGTTCCTGCTCAAATAAGCGCTTTTTCCCGTGCGGCCAGCCACGCCCGCCATCCACCGTATTCCGTGATGTCCTGCGCATCGGCCACCCCGATGCCTTCGCAAATAAATCCATTCACGACTGAACCGTCGGTCAGATCCAGCTTGCCGAGGCCGAGCGGCGCGGGGATGCCGGCGACGAAGGAGCCGAACGGGCTGGCGGGCATTTCCCAGACTTCGCAGGCGATGGCGGCGCCGCCCTCGTGCACTTTGACAAGGCCGGGGCGCTTGCCGTCGGACAGGGCGTAGAAGCGGTATGTCGGCGCGGTCTGCGTCGTGGCTACCAGACGGGCGTTGCGCTCGGTGAGCTGATGGTTGAGCGGCAAACCGCTGAGATGGGCGCCGACGACAGCGACCCGGACCTGACCACCTGGAAGCAGGTTGAGTTTTTCGGCGTCAGGCAGAACATGATCGGTGGCGCCCAGCTTGCCGCCGAGCGCCTGCTGCATGCTTGAAGCCAGGTGCAGCAACGGACCGTCCTGATGCGGCGGCGCGATGAGGGTGACGCCGAACGGCAGGCCATTGTTCTGGAACCCGGCCGGCACGGCGGTGGCGGCGAGGTCGAGCAGGTTCATGAAGTTGGTGTAATAGCCGAGATTGGAATTGAGGCGGATGGGGTCGGCTTCCATTTCATCAATTCGGTAGATCGTGCCGGCAGTGGGGGTGAGCATCACGTCGATGTCTTTCCACACCGCATCGCACACCCGCTTGAACGCGCGCAGCCTGTAGAGATGGGCGAAGGTATCGGCGGCGCTAATGTCGCGACCGCCGGCGATGATTTCGCGCACCGGCGGAAAGACCTTGTCCGGGTTCGCGTCGAAGAAATCGCGGGTGGCGAGGTAGCGCTCGGCGACCCAGGGGCCCCCGTAGAGCAGGCGCGCGGTGTCGAGAAAAGGCGCAAGGTCGATCTCGACCAGCGTGCCGCCCAGCGTCTGCATGCGTGCCACCGACTCGCGGAACATTCGTTCAGCCTCGGTGT
>JAJXTE010000073.1 GCA_021784115.1 Pseudomonadota bacterium
CGGCCGAATTTCTCCCGCAGGCGGGTGATGACCTCGATGCCGTCGATGTCGTCGGGCAGCCGATAGTCCGACACGATGACGTCGGGCACGCGGCCGATGCTGGTGAGCCAGTGTTCGGCCTCGTTCGCGCTGTGCGCGGTGACCAGGTCGATGTTCCAGTTGTCGAACAGTTCGGCCATGCCGCGCAGGATCGCGCTTTCGTCATCGACCAGCAGCACCAGCGCGTCGTCCGGGATGGGCCCGGGCGCGCTGGCGACGCTGGGCGTCTGGATAAGGCGGGCTTCGCCGCAGGGCACGTCGATGCTGAATACCGAGCCGTGCCCCGGACGCGAGCGCAAATCCACCCGGTGTCCCAGCAGCCGGCCCAGGCGCGACACGATGGCGAGTCCGAGACCGAGCCCCTTGTTGCGGTCGCGCGCCGGGTTGTGCAGTTGCACGAATTCCTGGAACACGCTTTCCTGCTGGTCCGGCGGAATGCCGCGCCCGGTGTCGATCACGCTCAACCGCACCGAGCGCCCACGGCGGCGGCAGGCCACCAGCACGCCACCATCGTCGGTGTAACGGATGGCGTTGGCGATCAGGTTGGCGAGGATGCGCTCGATCAGCAGCGGATCACTGTAGAGGGTGAGGTCGCACGGACGGAACCGCAGCCGCAGCTGCTTCTCTGCTGCCAGCGCGCTGAACTGGTGATTGAGGTCGAGCAGCATCTTTTGCAGCGGAAAGTGCACCGGGTGCGCTTCGATGGTGCCGGCATCGAGACGCGAAATGTCGAGCAGGGCGTTGAACAGCAGTTCCATCGCCGCGGTGGAGGCTTCGATGTTGTCGATCAGGGTTTCCGATTCGGGCTGCCGGTTGCGCGCCTTCAGCGCGGCGACGAACAGCGACAGGGCGTGCAGCGGTTGCCGCAGGTCGTGGCTGGCCGCGGCAAAGAAGCGCGACTTGGCCTGGTTGGCGCGCTCGGCCATGTCCTTTTTCGCGGCCAGGTCGGCGGTGGCCTCGCGGATGCGCCTTTCCAGTTGACTGCGGTGCGTCTGCAGGGCTTCGGCCATGTCGTTGACCCCGGTGGCAAGTGCGCCGACTTCCCCTTCGGGCGGCAGCTGGGTACGCACGGTGAGGTCGTCGCAGGCGAGCCGTCCCACGACCTGGCCGACGTGGCGCAGTTGCCCGGCGAGCCGGTTGGAGAGGCGCCAAGCCAGCGCGCCGGTGAGCACCAGGGCCACCAGCATCAGCAGCGCGGCATGAATCAGGGTGTCGCGCTTGAAGGTGCCGATATGATCGAGCGTGACGCCGACTTCGACCTGACCCAGCAGGTCGCTGGCGGAGGCGGTGCTGGCCGCGAACAGGGCATTGTCGTTGAAACCGGCAACAGGCAGCCGAACGGGGGCGCTCAGGCGGTGGCGCGCGTCGAGGCTCGCCGCACTCAGGCTGTCGCCGGCGCTGGCGAGCGTGCGGCCCTCGGTATCGGTGACGCGGGCAAACGCGAGCTGGCTGTTCCGGGTTTCGGTTTCGAGCAGGCTGCGGACGCCTGCCGTGTCGCCGCTGACCAGTGCATACGGCAGGGTGTCGGCCAGATGGCGGGCGGCATTGGTGGCCCGCGCGTGTTGCGATTTTTCGGCGGTCGCAAGTGCCTGTGTGGTGAAGTAGGCGACCATCCCGAACTCGGCCAGCAGCGCAGGCAGCAGGGCAATCATGAGCATCCGGAAGCGGATGCTTGAAAGCGACAGACGGCTGAGCCGGGCGCGCAGGAAGGTCACGAACTGTGGGTTAGCCGCTGGATGGCAAGCACGGCCTCGGTTCGATTGGTGACGTCGAGCGCGCGAAAAATTGCCGCGATGTGCACTTTGACGGTGCTTTCCGACATCGCCAGCATGCCGGCGATGGCCTTGTTGGCACAGCCCTGCGCCAGCAGACGCGCGACTTCCAGCTGGCGTGCCGTCAGACCGCTGTCCTGCAAGGCCTCGAAATCGGCCGGCGCCACCGTATGCAGCCCGGCCTGGCTGTTGCTCAGGCAGGCCGGCACGTAGATGTCGCCTGCCAGCACCTGCCGCAACGCGGCCAGCATCACGGCAGAGGACGCGGCCTTGGGGATGTAGCCGAGCGCGCCGGCTTCCAGCGCATTGCGGATATCGTGCGGCGACTCGGAGGCGGAGAGGACCACCAGCGGAATGTCGGGGAAGCGGCTGCGGAACTGCGTGATGCCCTGCATGCCGACGAAACCTGGCATGTTCAGGTCCACCAGCGCCAGATCAAGGTCGGCGTGCAGCGCGGTCTGCGCAAACAGGCTGGGATAATCGTGGGCGTCGATGATCTCGACCGGCGGCTCCAGCTGCGATAAGACCTGCCGCACCCCCTCGCGCATCAGCGGATGGTCGTCGGCCAGAAGGGTTTTCATATGGACGCTCCCTGCATGACGGGATTCTAACGCTCGCCCTGCCGCTTTTCTATTTGCCGCGGACCTTGCTGCCGCCCTGGTCGATGGCGGCTTCCAGATAGCCGAAGTAGTAGTCCGGGATCAGCAGGCCGACGATGGCCTCGCTGGCGTCGTTGCCTTGCGTGTCGAAGACCTGCACGGTGGGCACCATGAACACCTTGTGCGCAGCGGCAAACGCGCCTTCGGTGGTGGGGGTGCCGTCAAAGCCGGTCAGCGGGGTGGTGGCGCCCATGGTGACTTCCCGGATGAGGACGCGGTTGCGGTACGCCGGGTCCTTGTGCATGGGAATCAGGTAGTCGCGTTTCACGCGCTCACAATATGGGCAGTGGGGGCTGGTGAACACCACCAGGATGGGCACCTGCCGTTTGGCCGCCGTGCGCGCGTCGGCCTGCAGATTGGTCGCGTGAACCAGGCTGTCCGCCGCGCGGGCAGCGCCGGACAGCGCCAGGCCCCATGCTAAAATCAGGACCTTGGCTGCGATCAGTCGCGCGGTTGCTGTCATCCCTCTCGATGGATTCGTACACGTCATATTTGTGAGTATCGCGCCATCATTTGCCAAATCAAACAGTTTATTCCTACTGCCATGCACACCCTGACCATCGCTTCCCGTGAAAGTGCCCTTGCCATGTGGCAGGCCGAGCACGTTCGCGACCGCCTGCGGGCGCTGCACCCCGGCTGCACGGTGAACATTCTGGGCATGACCACGCGCGGCGACCAGATCCTCGACGTCACGCTGTCCAAGGTGGGCGGCAAGGGATTGTTCGTCAAGGAACTCGAGGTCGCGCTGGAAGCCGGCCAGGCCGATCTGGCGGTGCATTCGATGAAGGACGTTCCGATGGAACTGCCGTCGGGCTTCGAGCTGGCGGTGATCGGCGAGCGCGAGGACCCGCGCGACGCCTTCGTGTCCAATCGCTACGCCCGTCTGTCCGAACTGCCGCCCGGCGGTGTCGTCGGCACCTCCAGCCTGCGTCGGGAAGCGCAGCTGCGGGCGCGCTACCCGCACCTGACGGTGAAGCCGTTGCGCGGCAACGTCGGCACGCGGCTGAAAAAGCTCGACGACGGCCAGTTCGACGCCATCCTGCTGGCCGCCGCTGGCCTCAAGCGCCTCGGCCTGGGTGACCGCATCAAGAGCCTTCTGGATGTCGGAGACAGCATCCCTGCTGCCGGACAGGGCGCGCTCGGCATCGAAATCCGCAGCGGCAACGCGGCCGTCGCCGCCATGCTGACTGCGCTGAACCACCCCGAAACCGCGGCCTGCGTGCGTGCCGAGCGCCAGGTCAGCCGCGTGCTCGGCGGCAGTTGCCAGGTGCCGCTGGGGGCGTACGCGGTGTTGCAGGACGGGCGGCTGGTGCTGAACGGTTTCGTGGCTCGTCCGGACGGCAGCGGCTTCATTCACGATCGCGCCGAGGGCGATGCGGCCGACCCCGAGGCGGTCGGCCAGATGCTGGCCGACAAGCTGCTGGCGCAGGGCGCGCGCGCCATCCTCGACGCACTGCCGGCCGCATGACGCAGCCGCTGGCCGGCCGCACCGTGCTGGTGACGCGGCCTGCCCATCAGGCGGCCGCGCAGGCGCGGATGGTAGAAGCGGCGGGCGGCGAGGCGTTCGTGTTTCCTGCGCTCGAGATCGAGGCGGTTGAAGCGGACCGTCTGGCGGATACGCTTGCGTACCTGGTGGGGGCCGACATCGCAATCTTCATCAGCCCCAATGCCGCGCAGTTCGGCATGGCGGCGATCCGGGCGCACGGCGGCCTGCCCGGCGGGCTCCGGGTGTGTGCCGTCGGCCCCGGTACCGCGCGCGAACTGGCCGCGCAGGGTGTCGAAGGCGTCATCACCCCCGACGGCCAGGACAGCGAGGCGCTGCTGGCCTTGCCGCAATTGCAGGCGGTGGCAGGCAAGCGCGCGGTGATCGTGCGCGGCGTCGGCGGGCGCGCCCTGGTGGCCGACACCCTCCGCGCGCGCGGGGCGGAGGTGCGGTTCCTCGAGTGCTACCGGCGCACCTGTCCGCACGCCGACGCGGCGCCGCTGCTGGCCCGCTGGCAGGCCGGCGGGATCGACGCGGTGACGGTCGCCAGCGCGGAGACGCTGCACAACCTGGCGGCGCTGCTCGGCGCGGCGGGTGCGCCGCTGCTGGCAGCCACGCCGCTTTTCGCCCCGCATGAGAAAATCGCCGTGGCGGCCCGCCGCTTCGGCATCGCACACGTCATCGCCACCCCGGGCGGCGATGCAGGCCTGTTGGATGGCCTGGTTAACTGGTTCAGGAATGAGACAGGTTCTAAAAATGAATGACACCCCCGTAACGTCCTCCGCGTCCCCTCCTGCCGTCCCCCTGACAACGCCGCACGCACGCATCCAGGTGGTGCCGCTCGTCGCCATGCTGGTCGCCGTCCTGGCGCTGGCCGCGGCGGCGTGGTCGTGGTCCGACAGTCGCGAACGCATCCGCGACCTGAAGACCGAACTGGGGCGCCGTCTGGCCGAATCGGGCAAGGACGTCAACGAATCCGTTCTGCTGGCGCGCAATGCCGATGACGCGATGCGTCAGATCGGCGAACGGGTCGCGCATATCGAAAGCCAGATGGCGACCTCGCAGCAACAGCAACTGGCGCTCGAGTCCCTGTACAAGGACCTGGCGCAGGGACGCGATCAATGGACCCTGGCCGAGATCGAGCAGGTGTTGCTGACCGCCGCGCAGCAATTGCAGCTGGCTGGCAATGTGAAGGCGGCGATCATCGCGCTGGAAGGCGCCGACACCCGCCTGCAGCGCCTGAACAAGCCGCAGTTCACCGCGCTGCGGCGCGCCATTGCCTCTGATCTGGCCAATCTGCGCGCGGTGCCCTCGCTCGACGAGGTGGGGGCGAGCGCACGCATCGAGGCACTCGTGGCGCATTACGCCAGCTGGCCGCTCGCCAGCGCGCAGGCCTCCGAGGCGGTGCCTGCGCCGCGCAGCATGCAGGCGTCCAACTTTGGCCAGGAAGTGTGGTCGGAGTTGAAGCACCTGGTGCAGATCCGCCGTGTGGACAGCAACGAGGCGGTGTTGTTACCGCCCGACCAGGCCTACTTCCTGCGCGAGAATCTGCGTCTGCGCCTGCTGTCGGCGCGACTGGCGCTGCTGTCGCAGGACCAGGCGGCGTTCCGCGCGGACCTGAACGCCGTGTCGCGCATACTCGAGCGCTACTTCAATACACGCGATGCCGGCGTCGCCGATGCGATCAAGGAGGTCAAGCGCCTGACCAGTTTGCAGATCGCGACCAAGCTGCCGGGCATCGACGCCAGCCTTGCCGCGCTCGATGCCTACAAGGGGGAGCACTAAATTGCGCTGGCTGATCTCGATCCTCATCATCGCCGTGCTGGCCGTCGCCTTGGCGATGGCCGGGCGCTACGACCCGGGTTACGTGGTCCTGGTGTACCCGCCGTGGCGGCTGGAAATATCCTTCATCGGCTTCGTGCTGGCGGTGATCGGGATGGTGGTCGGCGGCATCGTGCTGCTGCGTCTGGCCATGCTCACCCTCAATCTGCCCAGCATTGTGCGTGCGCAGCGTGAGCGCCGCGCCGCGCGCAAGCGCGATGAAAATTTCGTCGGCGGGATCCGGGCGTATACCGAATACCGTTACCAGGATGCCGAGCAATCCCTGGGGCAATGGACGGGCGACGAGTCCCGGCTAGGCCTGGCGCGCGTGCTGGCTGCCCGCGCGGCGCAGGAAATGCGGGCCATTCCGCAGCGCGAACGCCATCTTCAGGAAGCGAGCGAGCACGGTGCCTCGCTCGCGGCGCAGCTGTTCGAGGCCGAGGCGCGCCTCGATGCGAAGGATGCCACGGCAGCGCTTGTGGCGATCAACCGTGCCAAGGACATTGCGCCGCAGCACACGGCGCTGCTGCGGCTCGAACTCAAGGCACGGCAGATGACGGGGCAGTGGGATGAAGTCGATCGCCTGCTCGATGCACTGGTCCGCAGCAATGCGCTGGAGCCCGGGGTCGCCACTCAGAAGCGGCGCATGGCGTACGCCGAAAATCTCAGGCGGCGCGCCGAAGACGATCGCGGCCTGCTGGAATACTGGAAGAAGATTCCGGCCGACTTCAAGGTCGACCCCTGGGTGGCGCGCGCCGCCGCGCGGGCCTTCATGCAGCGCGGCGGCCACGACACCGCGCTCGACGTGCTGGAGGCCGCGCTTGGCCGCGAGTGGAACGAGGATCTGGTGGCGCTGTATGGCGAGGTGCGCGGCAGCAGCCCGACCCGGCAGATCGAGCAGGCCGAGAAATGGCTGCATGCCCGGCCGCGCGATGCGCAACTGCTGCTTGCGCTGGCGCAACTGTGCAGCGTCCAGCAATTGTGGGGCAAGGCGCAGAGCTACCTGGAGGCCAGCCTGGCCATCGCCGCCAGCGCCGAAGGGCATATTCGCATGGCCGAACTCAAGACTCAGAGCGGCCAGCCCGGCGAGGCCTGCCAGCATTATCAGAAGGCGCTCGCGCTGTGCCGCGCGCCGTAGGATTCGGAGAACGTTCCCGCGTCCGGCTGGCACGTTTGTACGGGTTTTTCGCAGCGCACAGCGTGTATTATTAGTGTTGTCTAATATTCATCGGGAGTAGGTTCATGCGCCGTCATTTTCTTGCCGTATTGGGTGTCGTGCTGGGTAGCCTGGTACTGTCCGCACCTGCGAGCCGGGCCGCAGCGCCCGTAGCCAAACAGTCGACACAGACTGACGTCTACAAGGTGGCCATTGATCACGGTGTCAGCCTGGCGGATGCCGCCGAATCGATGCGCCTGCGGGCCAATGCGCTGAATCTCAAGCTGGTGGCCGAGCTGCCGCTGTCCAAGCAGGTGGAAGCCATCACCGGTCAGCCGCAGCGTACCGTCACCATCTACCAGTTTTGCGACGCCGTCCTCGCCAAGGACCTGATCGACGTGAACCTGGATTTCGCCGTATACATGCCCTGCCGCATCGCCCTGATCGAGGACGCCAAGGGCCAGGGCTGGCTGGTGATGATGGACGTGAACGTCGATGCGGTGGCGAAGGAAAAGCGCCTGCCGCAGGTGCTGAAGGATCGCGTCAACGCCGTGCGCAAGTCGCTGGTCGACATCATGCAGGCGGGCGCCAAGGGCGAGCTGTAATAAGC
The DNA here is from genome assembly GCA_021784115.1 of Pseudomonadota bacterium. Lineage (GTDB taxonomy): Bacteria > Pseudomonadota > Gammaproteobacteria > Burkholderiales > Thiobacillaceae > Thiobacillus. The sequence continues at coordinate 7,541 of JAJXTE010000073.1, forward strand.
GTGTCCTGACGCAATCCGAGCCCCGGCAGACGCCGGGGTTTTTTATTGGAAGGGCGGCAAGGCCGCTGTCAGGCGGCGGACGCGGTTTCGGCGTCCGCCGCGTAGACGAAGGCGTCGGCGAAGAACTCGTCTTCTGGCAGGTTGCGGGTTTTCACGAAGCTGTCGCGCGCGCTGTCGACCATCGCGGGCGCGCCGCAGGCGTACACCTGGTAGCCTGACAGGTCGGGAAGATCGGCCAGCACGGCCTCGTGCACGTAGCCGGTACGGCCCTGCCAGTGGTCGCTCGGCTGCGGGTTGGACAGCACCGGAATGAAACTGAAATTGGGGCGCTCGGCCAGCCACTGCTGCGGCAGTTCGGCCATGTACAGGTCCTTCAGCGAACGCACGCCCCAATAAAGCACCAGTTCACGATCGGTATGCTCGGCAAACGCGTGTTCCAGCATCGCCTTGATCGGCGCAAAGCCCGTGCCGCCGGCGATGAAGAGCATCGGCTTGTCGGAGTCCTCGCGCATGAAGAAGCTGCCGAGGGGCCCTTTCAGGCGCAGGATGTCGCGTTCCTTCAGCGTGGAAAAAACCTGGTCGCTGAACAGGCCGCCCGGGACGTGCCGGATGTGCAGTTCCAGCAGCGCGTCGTCGTGCGGCGGGTTGGCGAGCGAATAGCTGCGCGACTTGCCGTCCTTGAGTTGGAAGTCGATGTATTGACCGGCGAGGAATTGCAGGCGTTCGTTGGCCGGAAGCTTGATCTTCACCAGCATGACGTCATCGGCGCGCTTCTCAAGCTTTTCCACCCGGCACGGCAGGGTTTTCACCACGATGTCCTTGGCCGCGCCGATTTCCTTGGCCTCGATGGTCAGGTCGGAAAGCGGCGTGGCGCGGCAGAACAGCGCGCGGCCCTGCGCCTTCTCCTCGTCCTTCAGCGCGTTGGCCGAATGCTGGCCGTAGTCCACCTGGCCGGACAGCACCTTGCCCTTGCAGGCGCCGCAGGCGCCGTTGCGGCAGCCGTACGGCAGTGCAAAGCCTTCGCGCAGCGCGGCTTCGAGGACGGTTTCGTCGTCATTGACGGTGAATTGATGCCCGCTGGGCTGGATGGTGACCTGGAACGGCATGATGTGCGCTTAAAATGCGGTGTGAACCGGTGAATTATCGCCTGAGCGGGCGAGGTTTTCACCCTTGCACCTGCAGGGTTACAGGCCGGTGCGGATCAACAGGCAGGGGCGATGAAAAAAATCTTGATCGTGGGATTCGGCGATGTGGCAGAACGGCTGGTGGCGCGGTACGCCGGCCAGGCCGACTTCATCGGCATGATTCGCCGGACCGAGCGCGCCGCAGAACTGCGCGCGCTGGGGGTGACGCCTTACGTCGGCGACCTCGACGTGCCCGCCACGCTGAAGCGCTTGCCGCGCGTCGACGGCGTGCTTCACTTCGCGCCGCCGCCCAACGAGGGCACGACCGATCCGCGCACGGCCCATCTGCTGCACGCACTGGCGCGGCGCGGCACGCCCGGCGCGCTCGTGTACATCAGCACCAGTGGCGTGTACGGCGATTGCGGCGGCAACTGGGTCGCCGAGACACGCCCGGTGGCGCCGGTGAACGGCCGCGCCGTGCGGCGGGTGGACGCCGAGCGCCAGCTGCGCGCATGGGGCGAGGCCTTGGGCGTGCAGGTGAGCATTCTGCGCGCGCCGGGCATCTACGCGGCCGACCGCCTGCCGCTGGAACGCATCAAGCGCCGCACGCCGGCCCTGATTGCCAAAGACGACAGCTATACGAACCACATCCATGCCGACGACCTGGCGCGACTGGCATGGGCGGCGCTGTTCCGCGGCCGTTCGCAGCGCATCTACCATGCGGTCGATGCGCATCCACTGAAAATGGGCGACTGGTTCGACAGTTGCGCCGACGCCTTCGGCCTGCCGCGGCCGCCTCGGGTGAACCGTGCCGAAGCGGAGAAGGTGCTGTCCGAGGCGCTGCTGTCGTTCTTGCGCGAATCGCGCCAGTTGTCGAATGCACGCACCACGCGCGAGTTGCGGCTGAAATACCGTTATCCGACCTCGGACGATCTGCTGCGCGAAATCGGGCAGACGTCTCCTGAAGGGCATGAACGCGCACAGATGAAGCTGTTTTGAGGGGCGGCAGTCAGCGCAGCAGGTCGTCAGGTTCCCGCCTGAATTCGCCTTCGAGAACATCGTCGTTTGCCGGGCGCAGCGGATCAGACTTGCGCCCGGTCCAGGTGCCGGGGATCAGCAGCAGCACCAGCGCGACGGCATCGCTGATGAAACCGGGGAAGACAAGCAGGCCGCCCGCGAGGAGAATACGGCTGCTGGCGAACAGCGAGGCGAGCGGGTTGGCTCCCGACTGCAGCGAGAACAACAGGCGCGTGCTCCAGGCGACGCGCTCGATGCGAATCAGTGCAATGCCGGCGATGACGTCGGCCAGCAGCCACACCAGCACCCAGCCGCCAATGGCGCTGGCCACCCAGAAGATGCCGATGGCTTCCAGAACCGGAAACGACAACAGCACTAGCACAATCCAACCAAAGCGCATGACATGGAACCTTTGTTAGTCTTGACGAATGTACCCGATGTTGCGGGCGCCGAGAAACTGGCGCACGCACTGATCGAACGCCGTGCGGCGGCGTGCGTGAACGTTTTGGCGGCGTGCCGCTCCATCTACCGCTGGCAGGATGCAGTGGAAACGGCCGGCGAAATCCCGCTGCTGATCAAGACCACCGCGGCAAACTACCCGCTGGTCGAAGCGATCGTCCGCACGCATCACCCTTACGACATACCTGAACTGATAGCCGTACCGATAACACGTGGCCTGCCCGCTTATCT
>JAJXTE010000074.1 GCA_021784115.1 Pseudomonadota bacterium
TTCTGCCCGCGCTCTATGCGACGTGGTTTCGCGTGAGAACCGGGTAGGGTGGTGCCTGTCAAACACAGGAGGAGGTGCGGGATGAAGACGATCGTGATCGGACTCGTGTTGGTGCTCGGCGGATGTGTCGGGCTCGAATCGCCGAACCCGGCATCGCCGTATTACGCATACTCGACCGGCTGGGTGGCGCAATTGAACCGGCCGCTGACGATTCCGGCCGACTCGGCGACGGTGCGGCTGCAACATGGCCGGATCGTCGCGCGAAACGGCGTGCAGGAGCAGGATCCGTTTTGCGTGGTCGAGCTGAACACGGTGAGTGACGCGCCTCAGACGCTGCGGCCGGGGCGCTTCGCGGTGCAGCGGGTCACGCGCAGTGTCAGCACCATCGCCGCTGCGGCTTCTCCTTACGTCAAGGCAGGGCTTGGGGTCGACAACAGTGGGCCGTCGTTTCTGTATTTCAAAACCGAATTCCGCCTGCGCGATGCCGCCCAGCCGAATCTGCGCGGCATGACCTGCATGTGGGACCAGATGGCGCCCGGCAACCGCCCGCTGATGCGCCATCTCACCCTGGATGAAATCCGTGGCGCGCTGGGCGACCGGATGACGCTGGTCCCGCCAAAGGAGATGCTATGAAGCCCTCTGAAACCCGCATTGCGCCGGACAGCAAGGTCAAGCTGTCGAAATGGGATGCCGACGCCGACGCGATCATCGGCAAGGAAAAATCCGACGCGCGCGAACGTCTGGATGAGCATCGCGAGCGGCTGGAAACCCTGCAGGAGTTGCTGTACGCCGAGGGCAGGCACAAGCTCCTGATCGTGCTGCAGGCAATGGACACGGCAGGCAAGGATTCGACCATCCGCCATGTGTTCCAGGGGGTCGACCCGTTGGGGGTGAACGTGGCGTGCTTCAAGGCACCGACCGCAGCCGAGCTGGCGCACGACTTCCTGTGGCGGGTGCATCCGCATGTGCCGGGCGCAGGCGAAATTTCCATCTTCAACCGTTCGCACTATGAAGACGTGCTCATCACGCGGGTGAACGGCTGGATCGATGCGGCCGAATGCAAGCGCCGTTATCGGCAGATCAACGATTTCGAGAGAATGCTTGCGGAAACCGGCACGACGATCCTGAAGTTCTATCTTCACATTTCCAAGGACGAGCAGAAAAAGCGCCTGGAAGAACGACGCGACACCCCGCACAAGCAGTGGAAATTCCAGCCCGGCGATCTTGCGGTGCGGGCGCAGTGGGACGACTACATGGACGCTTACGAGGCGGCGCTGTCGGCCACCAGCACGACACACGCGCCGTGGCACGTCATTCCCGCCAACAGCAAGCTGGCGCGCAACCTGATGGTGTCGAGCCTCCTGATCGAGGCGCTGGAAAACCTGAACATGCGCTACCCGGACCCGGTGCCTGGCGCAGTGGATACCAGGATCGTCTGACAGGCCGCTGCGGCGTCAGGATTTCTTGCGTGCGCGCGGATGCGCCTGGTCGTACACCTTGGCCAGATGCTGCCAGTCCAGATGGGTGTAGACCTGGGTCGTGCTGATGCTCGCGTGGCCGAGCATTTCCTGCACCGCCCGCAGGTCTCCGGACGATTGCAGCACATGGGTGGCAAACGCGTGGCGCAGCATGTGCGGGTGGACATGCTGGTTCAGGCCCGCCTGCAGCGCCCAGCGGTTGAGGCGCAGCTGCACGCTGCGCGGGGTGAGGCGGGTGCCGCGCTGGCTGACGAAGACGGCGGCCGTGTCGGCACGCGCCAAGGCGAGCCGCTGCGGCAGCCAGGCAGCAATCGCGGCCAGGGCCTGCTGCCCCACCGGCACGATGCGGGTCTTGTTGCCTTTGCCCGTGACCTGCGCTTCGCCCGCCTGGAGGTTGAGGGCGGGGAGATCGAGCCCGACCAGTTCCGCCAGGCGCAGGCCGGACGAATAGAACAGTTCGAACATGGCGCGGTCGCGCGCCAGCAGCGCACCGTCGGCTGCCGCACAGGTGTCGCCGTCGAGCAGCTGGGTGCAGGTGTCGGGCGACAGGATTTGCGGCAGGGCCTTGGCCGCCTTGGGCGGGCGCAGGCCGGTGCAGGGATTGCTGGCAAAGCCGAGGCGGCGGCAGGCAAAGGCGTAGAACCCGCGCCAGCTCGACAGCTGCCGGGCCACGCTGGTGGCTGCCAGGTTCTGGCTGCGCAGTTTGACGATGGCGCTGCGGATGTCGGTCACGCCGAGCTCCGCCAGCGGCTTGCCTGCGACCAGGCCAGACAGGTTCGCCAGGTCGCGCTGATAGGCGGCGACGGTATGCGGCGACAGCCGCCGTTCGGCGGCGAGGTATTGCAGGTAGGACGCGACGGCGTTCACGCCTGCATCCGCACCAGCGCGCTGCCGACCAGTTGCCCCAGCCGTTCCAGATACAGCGTGCCCATGCCGGCATAGAAGCGCTTGGGCTCCTCGGACGCCAGCACCAGCAGACCGATGGGGGCGGCCATGGCAGCGGGCCGCAGCGGGATGCAGGCAAACGCGCGCAGGTGCGGTGACATTTCGCCGAACCAGTCGCTGGCTTCATTGACGGCGAGCGCCCCACAGACCGGTTGCGCCATCGCCTCGATGCCGGCGCGGGCCGCGGACGAAACCGGGTCGGTGAGCCCCGGCACGCTGTCGGCGGGCAGGGTCCACACCCGCACCGCGTGGTGCGGCACCGCAAACCCTTCCCGCAGGTGCAGGCCCAGCGCCGCGAGGATGTCCTCGGGGGCGCGCGCGGCCAGCAGCGCCAGCGTGAGCGCGTGCAGCTTGTCGGAAATGCCGTCGTTCTCCTCGCCGAACTGGATCAGCTCGGCCAGCTTGTTTTCCAGCATGCGCACCTTGTCGCGCATCGCGATCAGCTGCCGTTCGCTCATCGACACCGCGTGGGTGCCGTGCGGATGCGGAATGTGCAGGTCCGCCAGCAGGGTGGGAAAGTCGTTGAAGAAATTGGGGTGCCGGGTCAGGAACTCGGCGACGTGTTCGGGTTGCATGTCCATCAGATTTCTATTTCTCCCTCAAAAACCGTATCAGCCGGCCCGGTCATGTAGACCGGCTGGCCCGTGCCCGCCCATTCGATGACGAGGTCGCCGCCGCGCGTGTGCACGCTGACGGGGCTGTGCAGCCAGCCCTGGCGGATTCCGGCAACGGCCGCGGCGCAGGCGCCGGTGCCGCAGGCCAGCGTTTCGCCGGCACCGCGCTCGTACACGCGCAGGCGGATGTCGTGCGGGGTGAGGACCTGCATGAAGCCGGCATTGACCCGCTGCGGGAAGCGCGAATGCGATTCGATCGCCGCGCCGAGAATGTCCACCGGCGCGCTGTCGAGGTCATTCACCCGCAGCACCGCGTGCGGGTTGCCCATCGACAGGACAGCGATGTCGAGGACGTGCTGGCCGACCTTGAGCGCATAGGTCATCGCCTCGGCTTCGGCGGCAAACGGAATGTCGGCCGGCGCGAAGCGGGGCGCCCCCATGTCGACCGTGACCTCGCCGTTGGCAAGCAGGCGCGGCTCGATGACGCCGGATGCGGTCTCCACGCGGATCGCGGTCTTGGCGGTGAGCCCCTTGTCGTGCACGAAGCGCACGAAGCAGCGCGCGCCGTTGCCGCACTGCCCGACTTCGCCGCCGTCGGCGTTGAAAATGCGGTAGCGGAAATCGACGTCGTCGCGGCTGGGCTCCTCGACCAGCAGGATCTGGTCGCAGCCGACGCCGAAATGGCGGTCGGCGATGCGCCGGCACTGTTCGGGCGTGAGCGCGACGGCTTGGCTGATGCCGTCGAACACGACGAAGTCGTTGCCGAGGCCGTGCATTTTGGTGAATTTCAATTTCATTCGGTTTTGAGTCTGACGTATTCCTTGAGCAGACAGCGGTCCATTACCGTCGTGATGCCGCCGGCCTGCGCCTGCCGCGCGGCGGATTCATGGACGATGCCTTCCTGGATCCAGATAGCGCTCGGTAAATGAGGCACCGTCGAAAATGGCCGGTGCATGGAGTGTAGCGCCAGGCACTGCTCGACGATAGCGGGCACGTGCTCGGCGGCGCGGAACACGTCGACCAGGTCGACCGCGAATGGAATGTCGGCAAGACTGGCATACGCCTTCTCGCCCAGCACCTCGTCCACCAGCGGGCGCACCGGGACGATGCGGAAGCCGTAACGCTGCATCGCCTGCGCCACGCGGTAGCTCGGGCGAGCGGGCTGCGGCGACAGGCCGACCACGGCGATGGTTTTCACGCGCTCCAGCAGGGTGCGCAGGGTGGCGTCGTCGGGGTTGGCAAAGCTCATGGCGTCAGTTCCATCACGTGATCATCCATCACAAAGCCATGGCCGATGTCGAATACGCGTGACCCGACGATGCGGAAGCCGTATTTTCGGTAGGCGGCGATGGCCTGCGTATTGCCGCGGTTGACCTGCAGCCACAGGCGGTGCGCCTGCCGCGCGCGCGCCCAGTCCTGGATGGTGTGCAGCAGGGCGGCGCCGATGCCCTGACGCTGATGATCGGGATGAACGTAGAGCTTGTCGAGCTTGCAATCCGCGCCGTCCAGCACGGCATGGGCGAACCCGGCCAACGTCGCGCCCTGCAGCGCGACGCGCCAGGCATGGTGCGGGTCGTCGAGTTGCGAGCGGATCGAGGCGGCGGCGTAGCGGTCGGCCAGCATCGAATCGATCTGCGCCTGCGAAATCAGCCTCGGGTAGGTGGCCTGCCATACCACGCGTGCCAGCGCCGCGACGGCGTCAACCCGGTCCGGGGTCAGCGGCTGCAGATCCGGCGAGCGCTTATTCATAGACGCTGGCTTCGCCTTCCGGGCGGGTCTTGAAGCGGCGGTGCAGCCACAAATACTGCGGCGGCATTTCGCGTACGCGATCCTCGATGAAGGCGTTCATGCGCGCGACGTCGGCTTCCATGTCATCGCTGGGGAAATCCGCCCAGGGCGGGCAGATGCGAACGCGATAGCCATGCCCGCCTGGCAATTGGCGGGTGACGACGGGGACGATCTGCGCGCCGGTGAGCTTCGCCAGGCGTGGCAGCGCCGACACGGTGGCGGCCGGGATGCCGAAGAAGGGCGCAAATATGGCGTTGAGGCGGCCGAGATCCTGGTCCGGCAGGTAATAGAAAGGCAGGCCCTGCCTGAGCGCCTTCAGTACGGGCTTGATGCCGTCCGACTTGGCGATCAGCACCGGAGCATGGAAACGCGAACGCCCGCGCAGCATCAGCCAGTCCGAGGCGGGGTTCTTCGAGGGCGCGTACATCGAGGCAATCTGGCGATCCATGCTGAGGCGCACGCCGCCCATGTCGAGCCCGACGAAATGCGGTGCCAGCCAGATCACCGGCCGCACGCCATCGCCCATGGCGGCTTCGGGGTTGTCGATCCGGATGAGGCGCCGCAGCCGCGCTTCGTTCCCCCACCACAGCAGCCCGTGCTCGAGCACGGCGCGCATGGATGCCTGGAAGGTCTGGCGCAGCCAGCGGTCGCGCACCGCCTTCGGGGTGTCGGGAAAACACAAGGCGAGGTTGGTGGCGACGATATGCCGCCGTTTGCCGGGCAGCAGCGCCAGCATCCAGCCCAGGGCGTTGCCGATGGCTGCCTGCAGCGGCAACGGCAGCCAGTGCAGTAGCCACAGCACGCCCACGCTGAGCCAGACCGGGAGCAGCGCGGGGCGCAGCAAAGTGTCGCGGGTGCGCTTCATTCCGCGGGTGGGTCGTCGGGATGCGCCACGCCGCCGGGCCGCTTGTGACGGTTGTAGCTCCACAGGTATTGCGCCGGGAAGCGCCGCACCACGTCTTCCACGCCCCGGTTGATGAGGGTGGCGGCTGCGGTCTTGTCTTCCGGCAACGGGGCGTCGAGCGGGTAGACGTGGATGCGGTAGCCGCGCCCCCAGCTCAGCCGTTCGGCTGCGACGAAAAACGCGGCGGCGCCGGTCTTGCGCTGCAGGCTGGCAACCAGCGTCGGGGTGTAGGCCGGGCGTCCGAAAAACGGCGCCCACACGCCGTCGCCCCCGGTTGCCACCTGGTCGGGCAGGATGCCGATCGCTTCGTGGCGCTTCAGCGCCGCCAGCTGGGCGCGCACGCCCGACATGTCGGTCGGCACCAGCGTCGCCTGGCCGCGTTGGCGGCCGGCCAGCATCAGGGCCGCCAGCACCTCTTTGCGCGGCGGCTTGTACATGGCGGTGAACGGATGCAGCGACGCGTAATACAGGTTGATGATTTCGAAGCAGCCGACATGCGGCCCGATCAGGATGATGCCCTTGCCCGCTGCGCGCGCGGCGTCGATCTGCGCCCAGCCGCTGGTGCCCTTGACCAGCTTCACCACATTTTCGTAAGGGCGCAGCCAAACCGGCAGCAGTTCGACAATGGCCTTGCCGGACTCGCCGATGGCCTGGCGCAGCAGGCGCCTGCAATCGCGCCCCGGCGTGCACAGGCCGCTCTCGAACACGTTCTCGCGCATGCGGCCGGAATGCCGGCCCGGCGCCCAGTAGATCAGCCAGCCGAGCGCGATGCCCAGGCCATGCAGCAGCGGCAGCGGCAGGCGGGCCAACAGCTTGAACAGGAAAATCACGCGGAATTGACGCTGAGGGACAAGGCGGGGCACAATGCCCACTCGAAAGCCGCCGCGTTAATCTTGACAACTTGCGGGCGGGATACAAATACAGCTAAAGCGTCGCCGCTCCGTTGGTCCCCCGAGCCGGTTACGCAGTCGGTAATCGGGGCCAAAACAGGAGCTGTCATGCAAAAGGATTTCATTTTCACGTCTGAGTCGGTGTCCGAAGGGCACCCCGACAAGATGGCGGACCAAGTGTCGGATGCGGTGCTCGACGCGATTCTAACCCAGGACAAACATGCGCGCGTGGCGTGCGAGACGCTGCTGACCACCGGCCTGTGCGTCATCGCCGGCGAGATCACCACCTCGGCTGTGATCGACTACAACCAGGTCGCGCGCCAGACGATCAAGCGCATCGGCTACGACTCGTCGGAAGTCGGCTTTGACTACAACACCTGCTCGGTGCTGGTCACCGTCGGCAAGCAGTCGCCCGACATCGCGCAGGGCGTGAACGAAGGCGAGGGCCTGTTCCTCGACCAGGGCGCCGGCGACCAGGGCCTGATGTTCGGCTATGCCTGCACCGAGACGCCCACGCTGATGCCGATGCCGATCTACCTCGCGCACCGGCTCACCGAGCGCCAGTCCGAATTGCGCAAGGACGGCCGCCTGCCGTGGCTGCGCCCTGACGCGAAGTCGCAGGTGTCCATCCGCTACGTCGACGGCAAGCCGCATTCGATCGACACCGTCGTGCTGTCGACCCAGCACCACCCCGAGGTGTCGCACGCCGTGCTGACCGAGGCGGTGATCGAGGAAATCATCAAGCCGGTGATGCCGAAGAACATGCTGACCGCCGACACCCGCTATCTGGTCAATCCCACCGGCCGCTTCGTGGTGGGCGGCCCGATGGGCGACGCCGGCCTCACCGGCCGCAAGATCATCGTCGACACCTACGGCGGCGCAGCCCCGCACGGCGGTGGCGCGTTCTCCGGCAAGGACCCGTCCAAGGTCGACCGTTCGGCTGCCTACGCCGGCCGCTATGTGGCGAAGAACATCGTCGCCGCGGGTCTGGCCGACAAGTGCATGGTGCAGGTGAGCTACGCGATCGGCGTCGCCAAGCCAACCTCGCTCATGGTCGACACCTTCGGCACCGGCAAGATCCCCGAGGCCAAAATCGTCGAACTGATCCAGAGCCACTTCGACCTGCGCCCCAAGGGCATCATCCAGATGCTCGACCTGATGCGGCCGATCTACACCCGCACCGCGAGCTACGGCCACTTCGGCCGCGAGGAGCCGGATTTCACCTGGGAAGTCACCGACAAGGCGGCTGCGCTCAAGGCGGCCGCAGGGGTATAATCCGCCTTTCCTTTTTGGGCGAAGACTTTCGCCCCCTTGTGCCGAGGAGCGCTGCGACTATCTCACCGATAGCCAGGCTCGGCACGGGCGATGTTCCAACGGCGCTCGTTGACTTGCAGCCGGGGCTGCGGCCAAACGAGCGCGCCCCTGCTGTCATTCAAGGAGTTTCACCATGAATGCAGTATCCAACTTTTCCGATTTCGTTGTTGCCGACCTCGCGCTTGCTGACTGGGGCCGCAAGGAAATCCGCATCGCCGAGACCGAAATGCCCGGCCTGATGGCCATCCGCGAGGAGTTCGCGGCCGCGCAGCCGCTGAAGGGCGCGCGCATCACCGGCTCGCTGCACATGACCATCCAGACCGCCGTTCTGATCGAGACGCTGACCGCGCTCGGCGCGCAGGTGCGCTGGGCCTCGTGCAACATCTTCTCGACCCAGGACCACGCGGCCGCCGCCATCGCCAAGGACGGCATCCCGGTGTTTGCGGTCAAGGGCGAGTCGCTCACCGACTACTGGGACTACACCCACCGCATCTTCGAGTGGACCGACGGCGGCTACAGCAACATGATCCTCGACGACGGCGGCGACGCCACGCTGCTGCTTCATCTGGGCGCACGTGCCGAGAAGGACATCTCGGTGATCGCCAAGCCCTCCAGCGAGGAAGAGCAGGTCCTGTATGCCGCGATCAAGGCCAAGCTGGCGACCGACCCCACCTGGTATTCGGTTCGCCTCGCGGCGGTGAAGGGCGTGACCGAGGAAACCACCACCGGCGTGCACCGCCTGTACCAGATGCACGCGCGCGGCGAACTCAAGTTCCCGGCGATCAACGTCAACGATTCGGTCACCAAGTCCAAGTTCGACAACCTGTACGGCTGCCGCGAATCGCTGGTCGACGGCATCAAGCGCGCGACCGACGTGATGGTCGCCGGCAAGGTCGCCGTGGTCGCCGGTTACGGCGATGTCGGCAAGGGTTCGGCGCAGGCGCTGCGCGCCTTGTCGGCCCAGGTGTGGGTGACTGAAGTCGATCCGATCTGCGCGCTGCAGGCAGCGATGGAAGGCTATCGCGTGGTGACCATGGAATACGCCGCCGACAAGGCCGATATCTTCGTTACCGCCACCGGCAACTTCCACGTCATCAACCACGACCACATGGCGAAGATGAAGGACCAGGCCATCGTCTGCAACATCGGCCACTTCGACAACGAGATCGACGTCGCCTCGGTCGAGAAATACGAGTGGGAAGAGATCAAGCCGCAGGTCGACCACATCATCTTCCCCGACGGCAAGCGCATCATCCTGCTGGCCAAGGGGCGCCTGGTGAACCTCGGCTGCGCCACCGGTCATCCGTCGTACGTGATGAGCTCCAGCTTCGCCAACCAGACCATCGCGCAGATCGAGCTGTGGCAGGAGCGCGATTCCGGCAAGTACCCGGTCGGCGTCTACACCCTGCCCAAGCATCTCGACGAGAAGGTCGCGCGCCTGCAGCTGAAGAAGCTCAACGCGCAACTGACCGAACTGACCGACCAGCAGGCCACCTACATCGGCGTGCCGAAGAGCGGCCCGTACAAGGCCGAACACTATCGCTACTGATGGCATCAGGGAGATGCCCGCCAAGCGCCGTTCGCCCTTCGACAGGCTCGGGGCGAAGGGCAAATGCGGGGCAGAACCAGGACCCCACCCCTTTTGAAAGGACACGCCATGCGTTTGCTGCTGCTGTGGATTCTGAATGCCGTCGCCCTGCTGGCGGTGACGTATTTGCTGCCCACCATTCAGGTGTCGGGCTTCGGCACGGCGCTCGTCGCCGCGCTGGTGCTCGGCTTCATCAACACCCTGGTGCGGCCGGTGCTGACGATCCTTACCCTGCCGATCACGGTGCTCACACTGGGGATTTTTTATCTGGTGCTGAACGGATTGCTGTTCTGGCTCGCCAGCGCGCTGCTCCCCGGCTTCCAGGTGCAGGGCTTCGTGTCGGCGATGGTCGGTGCGATTCTCTACGGCGTGATCGCCTGGGCGCTGTCTGCCCTCATCCCCAACACAAAGAGTTGAAGCATGACCGAACGTACCTACAGCTTTGAATTCTTTCCGCCGAAGACGGCGGAAGGTGTGGAGAAGCTGCGCGCCACGCGCAAGCAATTGGCCCAGCTCAATCCCAAGTTCTTCTCCGTCACGTTCGGCGCCGGCGGCTCCACCCGCGACCGCACTCTGGAGGCCGTTCGCGAAATCCAGGCCGACGGCTCGGACGCCGCGCCGCACTTGTCGTGCATCGGCGCGACGGAGGAAAGCATCCGCGAGATCCTCAACGAGTACAGAAGTCAGGGCATCCGCCACCTCGTCGCGCTGCGCGGCGACCTGCCGTCCGGCAGCATGGACGCCGGCGAATTCAACTACGCCAACGAACTGGTGGCCTTCATCCGCAAGGAAACCGGAGACTGGTTCGAGATCGAGG
>JAJXTE010000008.1 GCA_021784115.1 Pseudomonadota bacterium
CGGAACTTGATGTGACGCTCGAAGATTTCGGACAGCGCCTGGGTGCGCGCTTCCATCAGCGTGTTGCCGGCCGACATGCCGTTGCTGACGTAGAGGTTGCCGATGAGGTTGACCGGGAAATACACGGTCTTGTTATCGCGCAGCCGCTGGTAGGGGATGGCGCAGATGCCGCGTTCGGCGTTGCCGGAGTTGAGGTCGATCAGCTGGTCGGCGCGCACGCCTTCGTCCGGGTTGTAGAGGCCATGCAGCACAGGGGTGAGCAGGTCGGCCGGCCAGGCATCGTCGCCGCCGTCGAGCGCAAACCAGCGCTCGTCGGGGTGGTGGACGTAGCTGCGCTTGGCGATTGTCTCGCCCAGATAGAAATGGGTCCAGAAATAATTGGTCGACAGCCGCTCGAAGAATTCGCCCAGCGCGCTCGCCCGCGCGGCCAGCTCCGAGGCACCCTTGCCGTTGGTGAACAGGAGCGGGCAGTCGCGGTCGCGGATGTGCACCGACCACACGCCTTCCACCGGGTTGAGCCAGGAGCGTTCCTCGATGTGGAAGCCCAGCGCATCGAGCTTGGACTGCAGGGTGGCGATCGACGCTTCGAGCGAGGCGTCCTTGCCGGGGATGAAGTGTTCGGTGGCTTGCATGAGGAGGATGCTGCGGGGAGGGGGACATGACAGCATAAGCGATGCGTCAAGTCCGGCGTAAAATGAAGGGCGTCTATCCGTTCCCAGCCTGCCATTGCCGATCCATGTTCAGCCGGTTTGCCCTGTGTGTGCTGTCGTCCTGCCTGGTGTGCTCAGGCCCGGTGACCGCGGGCGCGCAAACGTTTGGTCTGGACGCCGAACCGGCAGCGTTGGCTCCCCGGCCGCAGGCCGAGTGGGTGCGACAGGCACAGGCGCTGGAAAAGCAGGGTGACTGGCCGGGTCTGCTGGCATGGGGGCAAAGCTGGGCGCAGGCCGATACGAAGAATCCGCTTGCCTGGTTTGTGCAGGGGCGCGCGCTGGGGGAACTGGGACGATTTTCCGAAGCGATCACGGCATATCGACACAATCTCCGCCTGGCGCCGGGCGATGTGCTGGCCCGCAACAACCTGGGCAATGCCTATCGTGACAGTGGCCGCACGCGCGAGGCCATGGAGGCCTATCGCACCGCGGTGGAGGCTGACCCCGACTACGTCCAGGCCTGGCACAACCTTGGGCTGATGTTTTATCTGGCACGAGGCGAGGCGGGCGTGGCGCAGGCGCTGCAAAAGCTGCACGCCATCGACCCGCAACTCGCGGAAGTCTGGCGCGCGCTGGCGGTCGAGTATTCGATCACGCAGGATCCGCGCGTCGCGCGCGAAGCGGTACGGGTGTTGCGCGGCCTGAGCAAAGCCCAGCGCGCGCGAATGTTCGGGATTCTGTTCGAGGAAGGCTGAGTTGGTCGCCTGCGACGCGCCCGGCGTCACGTCGAGCCTTGCTCGAACTCCGCTACCGCCTGGCGCAGGCGGCTGGCCTCCTGCTCGGGCCGCATGAGGTTCCGCCGCTGGCGCGCGTGGTTGACCAGCTCGCTGTAGAAATCGGGGTCGGTCTCGGACATCGACAATAGCCTGGCCAGTTGCCGCTCGTCGCCCACCGGGAAATATCCGGGGTAGTCCTCGCCCAGCATGCCGATGTTGCCGGGCATGTGCGACGCCAGTACCGGCACGTCGGCCGCCAGCGCTTCGCAGATCACGTTGGCGCCGCCTTCCATCACCGAACTGATGACCATCAGATGCGCGCGCGCCAGGCGTTTCAGCACCGTCTTGTGCGGCACGTCGCCGAGCCAGTGCCAGCGGGGCAGTTTGCTTTGAGCCATTTCCGCCGTCTCGACCATGTCGTCGGAGAGGGCGCCACCCAGATGTGTCACCTGGATGCGCGAATGGTCGGGCAGGTAGGCGGTTGCCAGCGCCACCCGGAAGGGATCCTTTTCCGTGCGCAGGTGGCCGATCACCAGCACCTCGAAGGCTTGGGGGGGCGAGGGCAGTCGGGCAATGTCGGGCGCGGACTGATAGATCACGCGCGTCTTCGCGGCCAGGTGCGCCGCCAGTTCGTCGGGCCCACGCTCCTGCAGCACAAGGATGCGGTGCGCCAACTCAAGCGCTTGCTGGGCATCGCGGTCTTCGTGGATGTCGCGATAGAGGTCGGTGCCGGTCAGCGCCAGCAACAGGGGGCGGCTCGGAAAGCGCTCGGAAAAGGCGCGGATAGACGCAAAACTGCGCCGCGCGTGCAGTACCAGCATCAGGTCGGCGGGGCGGCCATCCCATTCCACCTGCGTTCGCACCGCGTGGCCGGCTTCGCGCAGAAAGCGCGCCCAGCGCGCGGCGGTGTGCCAGTTGCCGTTGCGATGTTCGCGGCCATACGGGGTGATGAGGGCAATGCGCATGGCTGAAGTGTACGCCTGCCCGGACGAATCACGGATAATCGGCGGATGGCCGAAATGCCCATCACCTCGCGCGACAACCCGATCTTCAAGCGGCTGAAAAAGCTCGCCGAATCGGCACGCGCGCGGCGCGAATCCCGAATGTGCCTGCTCGATGGCGAGCACCTGCTCACGGCGTATGTGGAGGCTGGCGGCGAGCCGCATACGCTGGTGCGAGCAGCCTCGTTCGAGGGTTGGCGGATTGAACGCCTGACTGGGCGCACCCTGTGTGTCAAAAGCATCGTGTTGCCCGACGTCCTGTTCGCCGAACTGTCACCGGTCGCCACGCCCACCGGCGTGCTCGCCGAGGTCCCCTGGCTCACCCCGCCTGCCAGCCACGCCACGCCGCTCGTCATCGTGCTGGAAGACATCCAGGACCCCGGCAATCTCGGCGCCATGCTGCGCACCGGCGCGGCGGCGGGCGCCACGCTGGCCGTGCTGTCGAAAGGCTGCCATGACCCATGGTCGCCCAAGGCACTGCGCGGCGGGCAGGGCGCACAATTCGTGCTGCCGATGCAGCAGGGCGTCGATCTGGTGACGTGGCTGCAGGGTTTTTCCGGGACGAGCGTTGCGCTCGCGCTGGCCGAGGACGGCGACCTCTATGCGCTCGATCTTGACGGTCCGCTCGCCCTTGTCGCCGGCAACGAAGGAGCGGGCTTGTCGGCGCCGGTGTGCGGCGCCGCGACGCGGCGTGCGCAGATCCCGATGTCCGGCCGGATCGAGTCGTTGAATGCGTCGGCAGCCCTTGCGGTGGCGGTATTCGAGGCGGTGCGGCAGCGCCGGCGACAGCCCGGCCGGCGCCGATCCTAGGGGTGGCGCAGTCGCGCCGCGATTTCCTCAACCGACATGCGTGTCGTATCGAGGACAGGAAGGGCATGGCGTGCGAATAGCCGCTCGGCGGCGGTGAGTTCGTCCCGGGATTGCGTCAGGCTGGCATAGCGGCTGTCGGGGTAGCGCGCCTGGCGGATGGCGGCGAGGCGTTCCGGCGACAGCGTCAACGCCCGCAGCCGGGGCAGGTGGGCGAGCAGCACGCCGGGCAGGCTCTGCTGCTCCAGGTCTTCCGGCGTGAGCGGATAGTTGGCCACGCGCAGGCCGTATTGCAGGGCGAGATAGAGCGCGGTTGGGGTCTTGCCGACGCGCGAGACACCGACCAGGATCAGGTCGGCCTGGCCGAGCCGCTCGGGGTTGAGGCCGTCGTCCAGATTGAGCGCAAAGTTGACCGCATCCATGCGTGCCTCATAGTCGGGTGCCATGCCATGGGTGTGGCCGCCGCTGGGCGTGGCGCTCTGGCCGATCGCCGTTTCGACGGCCGGGCCGATCAGGTCGAACACGTCGAACAGGCTGAGCCCGGCCTGGCGAAACGGCACGCGCAGCGCGGGATCAGTCAGGGTGGAGAACGTCAGGGCACGGGACACGGCCGCAATGCGCGCGGCGGCGGCCCGGGCTTTGTCCGGGCTGTCGACGAAGGGCAGCGTAATCAGGCTAAACTCGAGACGAGGAAACTGCGCCAGCACGCTCTTGGCGACGGACTCGACCGTCACGCCGGTGTGGTCGGACACGCAAAATACGTTGTAATCGTTCATGGAGTTCACCTATGTCTGCAGACTATATTGTGCCGCTGGATGCCCTGTCGATGGCGGACGTGCCGCGCGTGGGCGGCAAGAACGCGTCGCTCGGCGAGATGATCCGTCATCTGTCGGGCGCGGGTGTCAAGGTGCCGGGCGGTTTTGCGACGACGGCCGAGGCGTTCTGGGACTTTCTGGACCATAACGATCTTCGCGCGCGCATCGACGCGCGGCTGGAGCCGCTCGACGTTGCGGACGTGACGGCGCTGGCGCAGGCGGGCGCCGAGATCCGTTCCTGGCTGGAGGCGGCCAGCCTGCCGCCGGCGCTGGAAGCCGGCCTGCGCACCGCGTATGCGGCGCTCGGCGACACGGTGTCGGTGGCCGTGCGCTCGTCGGCCACGGCCGAGGACCTGCCCGACGCCTCGTTCGCCGGCCAGCAGGAAACCTATCTGCATGTGCGCGGCGCGGACGACGTGCTCCTGTACGTGAAGAAGGTGTTCGCCTCGCTCTACAACGACCGCGCCATCGCCTACCGCGTGCATCACGGCTTTGCCCACGCAGGCGTGGCGCTGTCCGCCGGCATTCAGCGCATGGTGCGCTCCGACATCGCCTGCTCCGGCGTGCTGTTCACGCTGGATACCGAATCCGGATTTCGCGACGTGGTGTTCATCACCGCAGCCTACGGCCTGGGCGAGACGGTGGTGCAGGGGTCGGTCAACCCGGATGAGTTCTACGTGCACAAGCCGATGCTGGCGCGGGGCTTCCCCGCCGTGGTGCGGCGCGAGCTCGGCGAAAAAGCCGTTCACATGGTGTGGCGCGACGGTGCGACCGTGATCGAGGACACGCCGCCTGAGCTGCGGCGGCAGTTCGCGTTGAACGATGCCGAGGTGCTTGAATTGGCCCGCCAGGCGATGCAGATCGAGCGGCACTACGGCCGGCCGATGGACGTGGAATGGGCAAAGGACGGTGAAACCGGCGAACTGTTCATCGTGCAGGCGCGCCCGGAAACCGTGAAGGCGCGCAGCGCGGGCAGCATTGAGCGCTATGTGCTGAAGGACACCGGCGAGGTGCGCATCAGCGGCCGCGCCATCGGCCAGAAGATCGGTTCCGGTGCCGTGCGCGTGATCGCCAGTCCGGCGGAAATGAACCGCGTGCAGCCGGGCGACATCCTGGTCACCGACATGACCGACCCCGACTGGGAGCCAGTGATGAAGCGTGCGGCGGCGATCGTCACCAACCGCGGCGGCCGCACCTGTCACGCCGCCATCGTCGCGCGCGAACTGGGCATTCCCGCCGTGGTCGGCGCGGGCAATGCGACCACGGTGCTCAAGGACGGCGAAGCGGTGACCGTGTCGTGCGCCGAGGGCGACACGGGCCGGGTCTATGCCGGCAGGCTGCCGTTCGAGGTGGAGACGCTGGAAAGCGAGACGCTGCCCGAGCCGCCGGTCAAGCTCATGATGAACGTCGGCAACCCCGAACGCGCCTTCGAGTTCGCGCAGATTCCGAACCATGGGATCGGGCTGGCGCGACTGGAGTTCATCATCGCGCGCATGATCGGCGTGCACCCGCTAGCGCTGCTCGACTACGCCGGCCAGACGCCTGCGGTGCGCGACGAGATCGACGCGCGCACGACAGGCTATGCCGATCCCGTGTCGTTCTACATCGACAAGCTGGCCGAGGGCATCGCCACGCTGGCGGCCGCGTTCTGGCCGCAGCCGGTGATCGTGCGGCTGTCCGACTTCAAGTCCAACGAATACGCCAATCTCGTCGGCGGCGAACGCTACGAGCCGAAGGAGGAAAATCCCATGCTGGGGCTGCGCGGCGCGGCGCGTTACGTGTCGACGCTGTTCCGTCCGGCGTTCGAACTGGAATGCCGGGCGCTGAAAAAGGTGCGCGAGACGCTGGGCTTTACCAACGTCGAGGTCATGATTCCCTTCGTGCGCACGGTGGAGGAATGCGCGGCGGTGGCCGGGCTGCTGGCCGCCAATGGCCTCAAGCGCGGCGACAACGGCCTGCGGCTGATCATGATGTGCGAGATTCCCTCCAACGTGTTGCTGGCCGACGACTTCCTGCAATACGTCGACGGCTTTTCGATCGGCAGCAACGACCTGACCCAGCTCACCCTCGGCATCGACCGCGATTCCGGGCTGGTGGCCGGCGGCTTCGACGAGCGCAACCCGGCGGTGAAAAAGCTGCTGGCCGAAGCGATCGCCGCGTGCAGGCGGCAGGGCAAATACGTCGGCATCTGCGGTCAGGGGCCGAGCGACCATCCCGACCTGGCCGACTGGCTGGTGGAACAGGGGATCGGCTCGATTTCGCTCAATCCGGACACGGTGGCGGCAACCTGGCGCCGGCTGGCAAGTCATTGAACCGGCCGCGTCATCGCACCGCCTTGTCATTGAGCCATCATCGGCGATGGAGTAGAATCCGTCATCACCCGCCCCCGCTTATAAAATGACGAAGTATGTGTTTGTCACTGGTGGGGTGGTTTCTTCCCTAGGGAAAGGGATCGCCTCCGCTTCACTCGCTGCGCTGCTCGAATCGCGCGGTATCCGTGTCACCCTGTTGAAGCTCGATCCGTACATCAACGTCGATCCGGGCACGATGAGCCCGTTCCAGCACGGCGAGGTGTTCGTCACCGACGACGGTGCCGAGACCGACCTCGACCTGGGGCATTACGAGCGCTTCTCCAGCGCGCGGATGAGCAAGCGCAACAACTTCACCACCGGCCAGATCTACAAGTCGGTGATCGACAAGGAGCGTCGCGGCGACTACCTTGGCGGCACCGTTCAGGTCATCCCGCACATCACTGACGAGATCAAGCGCTCGATTCGCGAAGGCGCCAACGGCGCCGACGTGGCGCTGGTCGAGATCGGCGGCACGGTGGGTGACATCGAATCGCTGCCGTTTCTGGAAGCGATCCGCCAGATGGGTTTCGAGGACGGACCCGAGAACACCTGCTTCATCCACCTGACGCTATTGCCCTACATCGCCACTGCCGGCGAGCTGAAGACCAAGCCGACCCAGCACAGCGTGAAAGAGTTGCGCGAGATCGGCATCCAGCCCGACATCCTGCTGTGCCGTGCCGACCGCGAGATTCCGCTGGACGAACGGCGCAAGATCGCGCTCTTCACCAACGTGCGGCCCGAGGCGGTGATCGAGGTGCTGGACGCCGACTCGATCTACAAGATTCCGGCCATGCTGCACGACCAGATGCTCGACGAGATCGTCTGCCACAAGCTCAACATCCTGGCACGCGCGGCCGACCTCACGGTGTGGAAGAACCTGGTGCATGCGCTGGAGCACCCGCAACATACCGTCAACATCGCCTTCGTCGGCAAGTACGTCGACCTCACCGAATCCTACAAGTCGCTGTCGGAAGCAATGATCCATGCCGGCATGCATACAAAGAGCCGGGTGAAGATCCATTACATTGACTCGGAGCAGATCGAAAAGACCGGTGTCGACTGCCTGAAGGGCATGGACGCGGTCCTGGTGCCCGGCGGCTTCGGCAAGCGCGGGGTCGAGGGCAAGATCGCCGCCATCCGCTACGCGCGCGAGAACAAGGTGCCCTACCTGGGCATCTGTCTCGGCATGCAGCTCGCCGTGGTCGAGTTTGCGCGCGATGTCGCCGGCATGGCCGACGCGCATTCGACCGAGTTCGAGCCGGCCACCACGCATCCGGTGATCGGCCTCATCACCGAATGGCTGGACCGCACGGGCCAGCTCGAAAAGCGCAGCGAGCAGTCCGACCTCGGCGGCACTATGCGCCTGGGCGGCCAGCCGTGCGAGCTGAAGATCGGCACGCTGGCGCGCGAGATCTACGGCGCAGACAGTATCGTCGAGCGCCACCGCCACCGCTACGAAGTCAACAACACCCTGCTGACTGAGCTCGAGGCCAAGGGCCTGGTGGTCGCCGGACGCGCGCCGGGGACCGACCTGTGCGAAATGGTCGAACTGCCGAACTCGATTCACCCGTGGTTCGTCGCCTGCCAGTTCCATCCCGAATTCACCAGCAACCCGCGCAACGGCCACCCGCTGTTTATTTCGTTTGTGAAGGCCGCGCTGGCGCAGCAACCGGAGCACGCCAAATGAAGCTGTGTCATTTTGAAGCAGGCCTCGACCAGCCGCTGTTCCTGATCTCCGGCCCGTGCGTGATCGAATCCGAGCAGCTGGCAATTGAAACCGCGGGTCAGCTGAAGGAGCTGTGCGCATCCCTCGGCATCCCCTTCATCTACAAATCCTCCTTCGACAAGGCCAACCGTTCGTCGACCCAGTCCTTCCGCGGACTCGGTCTGGAGGAAGGCCTGCGCATCCTGTCCGAAGTGAAGAAGCAGATCGGCGTGCCGGTGCTGACCGACGTGCACGAGGACACCCCGCTGGACGAAGTGGCCGCGGTGGCCGACGTTTTGCAGACGCCGGCCTTCCTGTGCCGCCAGACCAACTTCATCCAGAACGTCGCGCGCGCAGGCCGCCCCGTCAATATCAAGAAGGGGCAGTTCCTGGCGCCGTGGGACATGCAGAACGTGGTCGACAAGGCACGTGAAGTTGGAAACGAGCAGATCATGGTGTGCGAGCGCGGCGTCAGCTTCGGCTACAACACGCTGGTGTCCGACATGCGCGGACTGGCCATCATGCGCAGCACCGGTTGCCCGGTGGTGTTCGACGCCACCCACTCGGTGCAGCAGCCGGGCGGGCAGGGTACATCGAGCGGTGGCCAGCGCGAGTTCGTGCCGGTGCTGGCGCGCGCCGCGGTGGCGACCGGCGTGGCGGGCGTGTTTGCCGAGACGCACCCCAATCCGGACGTCGCGCTGTCCGACGGCCCCAATGCGTGGCCGCTCGGCATGATGAAGGAACTGCTGGAGACGCTGAAGGAAATTGACGCGCTGGTGAAGCAGCGCGGGTTTGTTGAACACAAGTTGATGAAATACTGATCCGCGAAGCGGACACATGAAACCAAGGAAAAGAAATTGAGCGCCATTATTGATGTCATCGCCCGGGAAATCCTCGACTCCCGCGGCAATCCCACTGTTGAAGTCGACGTGCTGCTGGAGTCCGGCGTGCTGGGCCGTGCGGCGGTTCCGTCCGGCGCCTCCACCGGCAGTCGCGAGGCGATCGAGCTGCGCGACGGCGACAAGTCGCGTTACCTCGGCAAGGGCGTGCTGAAGGCCGTCGAGCACGTCAACACCGAGATCTGCGAAGCCATCATCGGCCTCGACGTCGAGGACCAGGCCTTCATCGACCAGACCATGATCGACCTGGACGGCACCGAGAACAAGTCGCGCCTCGGCGCCAACGCCATCCTGGCCGTGTCGATGGCCTGCGCCCGCGCCGCCGCCGAGCAGGCCGGGCTGCCGCTCTACCGCTACCTCGGCGGCGCCGCGCCGATGGCGTTGCCGGTGCCGATGATGAACATCATCAACGGCGGCGCGCACGCCAACAACAACATCGACATGCAGGAATTCATGATCATCCCGGTCGGCGCGCCGAGCTTCCGCGAAGCGCTGCGCTATGGTGCCGAGGTCTTTCACGCGCTGAAGAAGCTGCTGGACGACGCCGGCATGGCGACGACCGTCGGCGACGAAGGCGGCTTTGCCCCCAACCTGGAATCGCACGAGGCGGCATTGAAGCTGATCGTTCAGGCGATCGAAAAGGCCGGCCTTCAGCCCGGCATCGACGTCGCCATCGGCGTCGACTGCGCCGCGTCCGAGTTCCACAAGGACGGTCTCTACCACCTCGAATCCGAAGGCCTGAAGCTGACCTCGGCCGAGTTCACCGATTACCTGGCAGCGTGGTGCGACAAGTATCCCGTCATCAGCATCGAGGACGGCATGGCCGAAGCCGACTGGGACGGCTGGAAGATCCTCACCGATAAGCTCGGCAAGCGTGTGCAGCTGGTGGGCGACGACCTCTTCGTGACCAACACAAAGATCCTCAAGGAAGGCATCGAGAAAGGCATCACCAACTCCATCCTGATCAAGGTCAACCAGATCGGTACCCTGTCGGAAACCTTCCAGGCGATCGAGATGGCCAAGCAGGCCGGCTATACATCGGTGATCTCGCACCGCTCGGGCGAGACCGAGGACACCACGATCGCCGACCTCGCAGTCGCGACCAACGCGCGCCAGATCAAGACCGGTTCGCTGTCGCGTTCCGACCGCATGGCCAAGTACAACCAGCTGCTGCGCATCGAGGAAGAACTCGGCGACACGGCAAGCTACCCCGGACGCGATGCGTTCCGCCAGCGCGGCTGACTTCAACGCGGGCAGGTTGCTCGCGCGCGTCCGCAGCCAGGGATTGACCTGGGTGCTGGCCATTGCGATCGTGCTGCTCCAATATCCGCTCTGGCTGGGCCAGGGTGGCTGGCTGAGGGTGCGTGAGGGCATGCAGAAGATAGACACCCAGGAGGCGCTGAATCAGCGCCTGGAAACCCGCAATGCAAGCCTGCTGGCCGAGGTCAACGACCTCAAGCAGGGGCGCGACGCCATCGAGGAGCGCGCGCGCAATGATCTGGGCATGGTGGCGCCGGACGAATGGTTCGTCCGGGTGGTGCCCGCCCAATCCGTCCAGTCGGGAAAAACGAATGAGTGATTTGCAGATCGGCTTGTTGATCGTCGGCGTCGCCGTCGTGGCGGCCGTGCTGGTATTCAACTGGATCCAGGAGCGCCGCTTCCGCAGGCAGGCGAATGCAGCGTTTCAGGTACCGGTGGCGGATGCGTTGATGCGCGATGCCGCGGCCCCGCACGCGGCGCATGAGCGGGTCGAACCGGCGTTGGGCAAGACGGTTTTCAATGGCGACGGCGAGGATGACGCCAGCGAGCCTCATGTGCGTCTCGGCGCCGGCATGCCGTTGACGGACGAAGCGGTTGCGCCGGCGGTCGTGGCGCCGGTCTCCCCCGCTCCTTCGCCCGAGCGGCGACCGGCTGGTCCGCCAGCCGCTGCGCCTGCGGCCCCGTACGACGAACTGATCGAATACCGCGCCCGCATCGGCTGCGATGGCGTGACCGCCCATGTGTTCGCCGATGCCATCAATCAGACACACACGCTGGGCAAAGCGGTACGCTGGCTTGGCCTGCCGGTGGGGGCGACGGCATGGGAAGACCTCCAGCCGTGGCACGATGTGCGCTATCAGCAGGTGGTGGTCACGCTGCAACTGGCTGACCGCAACGGGGCGGCGCAGGAAGAACAACTCGGCGCACTGTGCGATGTGCTGCAGGCCACGGCGGAGAAGCATGGCCTGCGTCTCGCCTGCGACGACGTGGTCGATGCGCTCGAACGTGCGCAGGCCATCGATCGTTTCTGCGTCGATGTCGACGTTCTCATCGGCCTCAACGTGGTGGCGCGCGGTGAAGGCGCGGTGAACCTGACGCGCATCGTGCGCGAGGCGGAAAGCAGTGGCATGGTGCTGGGAGGGGACGGCGTGTTCAAGTTGCTCGACAGCCGCGGTGAACCGCTCTATTCCCTGTGCAATCACGATGCCGAGCCGTTTGCTGCCGAAGCGGTGGAAGGCCAGTCTTCGCAAGGCGTTACCCTGCAGATTGACGTGCCGCGCGTGCCGGATGGCATGAAGGTGTTCGACAGCATGGTGGCGTTCGGCCGCAAGCTCGCCAACGACGTGGGCGGCATCCTGGTGGATGACAACCTGCGTCCGCTGACCGACACCGGCATCGAAAAAATCCGCAGCCAGCTCGTGCACATTTACGAGCGTATGGAGGCGCGCGGCGTGCCATCGGGATCCCGGCGGGCACTGCGTCTGTTTTCCTGATGGCGTCGGCCGACGTGCGGGCGCGTATGTCTGCGCTGCGCGAGGAAATCGAACGCCACAACTACGCCTACTACGTCCTCGATCAGCCGACGATTCCCGATGCGGAATACGACCGGCTGTTTCGCGAACTTCAGGCGCTCGAAGCCGCACATCCCGAACTTGTCACCCCCGATTCGCCCACCCGGCGTGTCGGCGGCAAGCCGCTCGACGGCTTTGCGCCGGTGCGCCACGTGGTGCCGATGCTGTCCATCCGCACTGAAACCGATACCGAGGCCAGCGGCGCGCAGGCCTTCGACGCGCGGGTTCGCAAGGAACTGGGACTGGGCGAAAACGATCCGCCGATCGACTATGCTGCCGAACTGAAATTCGACGGGCTGGCGATCAACCTGCGCTACGAGCACGGCGTGCTGGTTCAGGCTGCCACCCGGGGCGACGGCGAAACCGGCGAGGACGTCACCCAGAACATCCGCACCGTCCGTGTCATTCCGCTGCGCCTGCATACGGACAAGCCGCCTGCCGTGCTGGAAGTGCGCGGCGAGGTGTTCATGTGGCGCGACGATTTCGAACGTTACAACGCGAAACAGCGCGAAGCGGGCAAGCCCACCCTGGTCAATCCGCGCAACGGCGCGGCAGGCAGCATCCGCCAGCTCGACCCGGCGAGTGCCGCGCAGCGGCCGCTGTCGTTCTTTGCCTATGGCCTGGGCGAGGTGCGCGGCTGGACGCCGCCGGCTACCCACAGCGCCACCCTGGACGCATTGGAAAAGCTAGGGGTGCCGGTGTGCGCCGAGCGTGTCACCGGGCGCGGCGCGGCAGCGTTGATCGCCTTTCACGACGACGTCGCCGTGCGCCGCGATCAGTTGCCGTTCGACATCGACGGCGTGGTGTACAAGGTCAATTCCCTGGAATTGCAAAAAGAACTCGGCTTCGTCACGCGCGAGCCGCGCTGGGCGGTGGCGCACAAGTTTCCGGCCCAGGAGGAGTTGACGGTAGTCGAGGCCATCGACGTGCAGGTCGGCCGCACCGGCGCGCTGACGCCGGTGGCGCGCCTCGCGCCTGTTTTCGTCGGCGGCGTGACGGTGACCAATGCCACCCTGCACAACCAGGACGAGATCGACCGCAAGGACGTACGTGTGGGAGATACCGTCATCGTGCGGCGCGCCGGCGACGTCATCCCGGAAGTCGTGGCGGCGGTGATCGAGCGGCGGCCCCAGCCCGAACCGCCGCGTTTCAACATCCTGCAAGCCTATCCCGTGTGCCCCGAGTGCGGCTCGCACGTGGTGCGGCTGGAGGGCGAGGCGGCAGTGCGCTGCACGGGCGGCCTGTATTGCCCGGCACAGCGCAAGCAGGCCTTGCTGCATTTCGCCGGCCGGCGCGCAATGGATATCGAAGGCCTGGGCGACAAGCTGGTCGACCAGCTTGTCGATCGCGGTTTCGTGCACAGCCCCGCCGATGTGTACGGCCTGAGCCTCGACGCGCTCGCCGGACTCGACCGCATGGCCGAGAAGTCGGCGGCGAATCTGCTGGCGGCGATCGAGACCAGCAAGACCACCACGCTGGCGCGCTTCATCTTCGCGCTGGGGATCCGCAATGTCGGGGAGGCGACCGCCCGGGACCTGGCGCTGCATTTCGGTTCGCTGGACACGCTCCTCGCCGCAACCGAGGCCGACCTGCTGGCCGTGCGCGACGTCGGGCCCATCGTTGCGCAGTCTATCGTCCAGTTTTTTGCCGAGCAGCACAACATCGAGGTGGTCAACCGGCTGCGCGCTGCGGGCGTGCACTGGCCTGAATCATCCGGCGCGCAACCGTCGGCTGGTATCCTTGCAGGCAAGACGCTGGTGCTGACAGGCACGCTGCCGACGCTGACGCGCGATGCGGCGAAGGAGAAGATCGAGGCCGCGGGCGGCAAGGTGGCGGGATCGGTGTCGAGGAAAACCGATTACGTGGTGGCCGGCGAGGAAGCGGGCAGCAAGCTGCTCAAAGCGCAGGAGCTCGGCGTGACGATTCTCGACGAAGCCGGTCTGCTGGCGCTGCTGGAATCGCAAGAACAAGAAGAACGCGCAGCACCGTCTTAATTTCTGAACCAGGAGCGAGCAGGGAACAGACATGCAAAAAGTAAAAAAAGCCGTATTTCCGGTGGCCGGCCTCGGCACCCGCTTTCTGCCGGCCACCAAGGCCAGCCCCAAGGAAATGCTTCCCATCGTCGACAAGCCGCTGATCCAGTATGCGGTCGAAGAGGCGATGGACGCAGGCATCACCGACATCATCTTCATCAGCAGCCGCACCAAGCGGACCGTCGAGGACCATTTCGACAAGGCCTATGAACTGGAGACCGAACTGGCCGCGCGCGGCAAGAATCGCGATCTGGAGCTGGTGCAGTCGATCCGGCCGACCGGCGTCAACTTCATCTACATCCGCCAGGCCGAAGCGCTCGGGCTCGGCCATGCCGTGCTGTGCGCGCAGCCGGTGGTCGGAAACGAGCCCTTCGCCGTCATCCTCGCCGACGACCTGATCGACGGCAGCCCGGCGGTGATGAAGCAGATGGTCGACCAATACGACTACTACCAGTGCTCGGTGCTCGGCGTGCAGCAGGTCGCGCCCGAGGAAACCGCATCCTACGGAATCGTCGACGCCACCCCCATGGCCGAGCGCGTGTCGCGGGTGAATGCCATCGTGGAGAAGCCCAAGCCCGCGGATGCCCCGTCCAACCTCGCAGTGGTCGGCCGCTACATCCTAACCCCGCGGATCTTCCACCATATCCAGCACCTGACGCCCGGCGCCGGCGGCGAACTGCAACTCACCGACGCCATCGCGGCGCTGCTGAAGGAGCAGCAGGTGCTGGCCTACGCCTTCGACGGCGTTCGCTACGACTGCGGCAGCAAGCTCGGTTATCTGCAGGCCACGGTGGAATATGCGCTGAAGCACAGCGAAGTCAGCGAAGACTTCGGCGCGTATCTCAAATCCCGCATCTGCTGAATCAGGGGGTCGGGGTCCCGCCATGCAGCCAGACCGCCGCTTCCAGGGCGTCTCCCGCGCCCATTCCCTGACCCAGTAATGCGGCCGCCATGCCGGTGAGGCGGTCGCCCGAACCCGCCTGGGCGAGCCAGGGGCCGCCGCTGGTGTTGATGGCGTAGCGGCCATCGGGATGGGCGATGACGGTGCCGGCGCCTTTCAGCGCGACGTGGGCGCGGTATTGCGCGCTGAGGCGTTGCGCCGCTTCGATGCGGCCAGCCTGGACGGCGGTAGTGGCCGTGCCGAGCAGACGCGCCGCTTCAGCGGGATGGGGGGTGAGCAGGGTCGGGTGGTCGCGGTGGGCTACCTGGCGGGCCAGGTCGGGATCGCCGGCCAGCAGATTCAGCGCATCGGCATCCAGCACCAGCGGGCAGGGCGCGGCCAGTGCGGCTTCCAGCACTGCATGCGCGCGCGGGCTTTGCCCCAACCCCGGTCCGACCGCCAGCACGTCGAGGCGTGCAGTCACCAGATTTTCCGGCAGGGCAAACATCAGCCGCGGCTCGCCGTAATCGACCGCGATTCGCGCGTCCAGCACGCCCACGGTGACGCTGCCCGCGCCCGCGTGCAGCGCGGCGCGCCCGGCGATCAGGCTGGCGCCGACCATGCCGGTGTCGCCGCCGATGATGCCAACGTGGCCGTACAGGCCCTTGTGGCTGTTGCGCATCCGCGCGGGCAGGCGATGGCGCCTTTCCAGTTCCGTAAGCGCGAGGCCCGGTGTGGGGGGCAGCGCCGCCGGCTCGATGCCGAGCGTGTCGAGATGGAGTTCGCCTGTATAGTCCGGCCCGTCGGCGGTGAGGAGCCCGGGCTTGAGGCCGAGAAACGTCAGCGTGTGATCGGCGCGCACGGCGCAGCCGCGGATTCGTCCGCTGTCGCTGTCGAGCCCGCTCGGCACGTCGAGCGCCAGCCTGGGGCAGGCCATGCCATTGGCTTGCGTGATCCAGTGCGCTTCCACGCCGGCGATGTCGCGCTGCAGCCCAACCCCGAACAGGCCGTCGACGACGAGGCTGAAACGCTGCAGCGATGGGATATCGGCCAGCAGGGTGCCGCCGCTTTCGCGCCAGGCTGCCCAGGCGCGTGCGGCGTCGGGCGGCAGCCTTGCCGGGTCGGCGCGGCTGACGACGGTCACGCGGCAACCTTGTTCAACGAGCCGACGCGCAGCGACCAGCGCATCGCCGCCGTTGTTACCGGGTCCGGCGAGGATCAGGACCGGGTCGCCCGATTCGCTGGCCAGCGTCCCCGCCAGGTCGGCGGCGACCGCGCCGGCCCTGTCCATCAGCGAAGTGCCGGGGTGGGCGTCTGCCCAGTGCCGGTCGATTTCGCGGATGTCGGCGGCGGTATACAGCGGCGGCGAGACGAGAGCAGGCAGGGCGATCGGCATGCGGCGGAAACCTGAAAATGGGCGTTCGATGCATCTTAAACCCGGTTGGTCCCGCCCGGGACGCCGAACGATGCTGCCGGCCGCTTGCATGCGCGCAATGGCCGTCTAGACTTCAGAGCATCCCGATGCTTGCAGGAGTGTCCCATGGATACCCGTCATCGCAATCCTGCGGGTGCGTTGGTGGCGCATTGCACCGACGAAGACGCCTGCACGGTTTTCAGCTGCGAAGTCTGCTTGAAGGAAGTCCCGGCCGATGCGGTCAAAGTGGCGGATGCGCAGGACTACGTCCATCATTTCTGCGGCCTTGCATGCCTCGAAATCTGGCAAAAGCAGGCCGCTATTCGCCAAGAACCCCGTCCGGCGAGGCGTTCCGATCGGCTAAAATAGCGTCTTTGCCCTGTTCGCAAAGACGCACATGTCTTCCATCGTATCGCTCCCCGGCAGTGCCGCGCTGTCCGCCTTTCGACTCGACAAAATTCGCCAGGAAGCGGTCCGCCTCGGGGTTCCGCTGGGCGAACTGAACGCGCGCTACTGGCATTTTCTGGAAGTGGAGACCGATCTGGAGGCCGCGGCTGCGCAGCAGCTGGCCAGCACGCTGGACTACGGCACCCCGACCGACAGCCCTACGGCCGACGATGTGCAGATTCTGGTTACGCCGCGTCCGGGCACGATCTCTCCCTGGTCGTCCAAGGCAACGGATATTCTCAGAAACAGCGGCCTCGTCCAGCTTCGCCGCATCGAACGCGGCGTCGCCTATCGCCTGCGTGATCCGCAGGGTGCTGTGCTGTCGGGACAGGCGCTGACGGCGCTGCTGCCGCTGCTGCACGACCGCATGACGGAAACCGTGATGCATTCGCTCGAGGCTGCGCACGGGCTGTTTCAGCACGTGCCGCCGCGCGAATTGACCACGGTCGACGTGATGGCGGGTGGCCGCGCGGCGCTTGAAACCGCCAACCGCGCACTGGGCCTCGCGCTGTCGGACGACGAGGTCGAGTATCTGGTCGACAACTTCACTCGCATCGGGCGCAACCCCACCGACGTCGAGCTGATGATGTTCGCGCAGGCCAACTCGGAGCACTGCCGCCACAAGATCTTCAACGCCGCCTGGGTGATCGACGGCGAAGCGCAGGCGAAATCGCTGTTCGGCATGATCCGCGACACTCACGCCGCGCATCCCGCAGGCACGGTGGTGGCGTATTCGGACAACTCCTCGGTGATCGAGGGCGCGCAGATCGATCGCTTCTATCCGCGCGCCGACGGCAGCTACGCCTACAGCAGCGAGCTGACCCACGTGCTGATGAAGGTGGAGACGCACAACCACCCGACCGCGATCTCGCCGTTTCCGGGCGCGGCCACCGGCAGCGGCGGCGAAATCCGCGACGAGGGTGCAACGGGCATCGGCTCCAAACCCAAGGCCGGCCTGTGCGGATTTTCGGTGTCCAACCTCAACATTCCCGGCTTCGAACAGCCATGGGAAACCAGTGCCTACGGCAAGCCCGAGCGCATCGTCACCCCGCTCGCGATCATGCTCGAGGGCCCGATCGGCGCGGCGGCGTTCAACAACGAATTCGGCCGCCCCAACCTGGCGGGCTATTTCCGTACCTTCGAAGAGACGGTTTCCGGACAGCGCCGCGGCTACCACAAGCCCATCATGCTGGCGGGTGGCGTCGGCAGCATCCGAGCTGACCACGTCGAGAAGAAGCTGCTGCCGGTCGGCACGTTGCTCATTCAACTGGGCGGCCCCGGCATGCTGATCGGGCTGGGCGGCGGCGCGGCGTCGTCGATGGATACCGGCGCCAATGCGGCCGACCTCGATTTCGATTCCGTTCAGCGCGGCAACCCCGAAATGGAGCGGCGCGCGCAGGAGGTCATCGACCGCTGCTGGCAGCTTGGCGACAAGAACCCGATCCTGTCCATCCACGACGTCGGCGCCGGCGGCCTATCGAACGCGCTGCCCGAACTGGTGCACGGCGGCGGCAAAGGCGGGCGCTTCGAATTGCGCGCCGCGCCATCCGAAGAGTCCGGCATGTCACCGCGCGAAATCTGGTGCAACGAGGCGCAGGAGCGCTACGTCCTGGCCATTCCGCCGGGTCGTGTCGGCGAGTTCCGCGCGATCTGCGAGCGCGAGCGCTGTCCGTTCGCGGTGCTCGGCGAAGCGACCGAAGACAACCATCTGCTGGTGACCGACAGCCACTTCCAGGACGCGCCGGTGGATGTGAGCCTCGACGTGATCCTCGGCAAGCCGCCGAAGATGACGCGCGACGTCGCGCATCAGCCGGCCTTGCCGGTGCCGCTGGCGCTCGGCGGCATCGGACTGAGGGACGCCGTCTATCGCGTGCTGGCGATGCCTGGCGTGGCGTCGAAGATGTTCCTGATCTCCATCGGCGACCGCACGGTCGGCGGGCTGACCGCGCGCGACCAGTGTGTGGGACCGTGGCAGGTGCCGGTGGCCGACTGCGCGATCACGCTGGCGGGTTACCAGACCACGCAGGGCGAGGCGTTCTCCATCGGCGAGAAGGCGCCGCTGGCGCTCATCGACGCGCCAGCGTCGGGCCGCATGGCCATCGTCGAGGCGATTACCAACCTGGCTGCCGCGCGCGTCGAGGGCCTGGGCAGCGTGAAGCTGTCGGCCAACTGGATGGCACCGGCCGGCCACCCGGGCGAGGATGCGGCGCTGTTCGACACCGTCGCCGCGGTTTCGAATTATTGTCAGGCACTGGGCGTGTCCATCCCGGTCGGCAAGGATTCGATGAGCATGAAGACCGTGTGGGATGCAGACGGCGAGAAAAAGTCTGTGACCTCGCCGATCTCGCTGGTGATCTCGGCCTTCGCCACGACCCCCGATGCGACGCAGCACCTGACACCGCAGTTGCGCACCGATGCCGGTGATACCGATCTGATCCTGATCGACCTCGGCGTCGGCAAGAACCGGCTTGGAGCATCGAGCTTTGCCCAGGCCTTCAAGCAGGTGGGCGACCGCTGCCCGGATGCGCCGGCGCCTGCGGCGCTTGTCGCATTCTTCGATACCATCCAGACGCTGAACGCGGCGGGCACGCTGCTCGCCTATCATGACCGTTCCGACGGCGGCCTCTTGGCCGCCTTGTGTGAAATGGCGTTCGCCGGCCATTGCGGGGTGGAGGTGGACGTGGACGAAGTGTGTTCGGACAAGATCCGCCGCGACGTGGAGGACGAAGGCCTGCCGGAGCCTGGCAGACTGGATGCCCGCGGCTATTCCGAGCGCATCTTCAACGTGCTGTTCAGCGAGGAAGCCGGGGCGCTGCTGCAGGTCCGCCGCGGCGATACCCAAACGGTGATGCAGGCCTTCTTCGATGTCGGCCTGCGCGCCGAGTTCTACATCATCGGCCAGCCCAATGCGAACGACCGCGTGCGGGTGCTGCGCAAGGAGCGGGTGATCCTCGACGAGGCGCGCACCGACCTGCAAAGCGCCTGGGCGCGCACGAGCTACGAGATGGCGAAGCTGCGCGACAACCCGGCGTGCGCCGAGCAGGAATTCGCGCGCAATGCCGACGCCGCCGACCCCGGCCTGCGCTATGTGCCGGGTTTCGATGTGGACGACGACATCGCCGCGCCGTTCATCGCCAGCGGCAAGCGCGCGCGTGTCGCGGTGCTGCGCGAGCAGGGCGTCAACGGCCAGGTCGAGATGGCGGCCGCATTCGACGCCGCCGGCTTTGCCGCCATCGACGTGCACATGAGCGACATCCTGTCCGGCCGGGTGAGTCTCGCCGATTTCACCGGACTGGCGGCATGCGGCGGCTTCAGCTACGGCGACGTGCTGGGCGCGGGGGGCGGCTGGGCCAAGTCGATCCTGTTCAACGCGCGCGCGCGCGACCAGTTCGCGGCCTTTTTCGAGCGCGCCGACACCTTCGCGCTGGGCGTCTGCAACGGCTGCCAGATGATGAGCCAGCTGCACGACCTGATCCCCGGGGCAGCCGCCTGGCCGCGTTTCGAGCGCAACCTGTCGGAACAGTTCGAGGCACGCTTCGCGCTGGTCGAGGTGCTGGATTCGCCGTCGATCTTCTTCGCCGGGATGGCGGGTTCGATGATGCCGATCGCGGTGTCGCACGGCGAAGGGCGGGTCGCATTCCGCGAACCGACGCATGTCGCACAGGCCCTGGCGACGCTGCGCTATGTCGATCACCACGGCGCTGCCACGGAGACCTATCCGCTCAACCCCAACGGCTCGGCCGGGGGGCTCACCGGATTCACCACGACCGATGGCCGCTTCAGCATCCTGATGCCGCATCCGGAGCGCGTGTACCGTGCCGCACAGCTGTCGTGGCGGCCTGACGCCATGGCCGGCGCGAGCCCATGGCTGCGGATGTTCCGCAATGCGCGGCGCGCGGTTGGGTGATGGGCGCCGACTATGCGAAAATAGCGGGCTTTGTCGTTTTCAATCCCGCTGTGCCGGGCATTAATTTCCTGCCATGAATGCACCCGAAAACCTCCTGACGGATGACCACCTGCGTGCGCAGGTCAAGCTGCTGGGCACCCTGCTGGGCCAGGTGCTGCTGCAGTTCGCTGGCGAAGACGTGTTCGAGGCGGTGGAAACCCTGCGCCGCGGCTTTACAGAACTGCAGCAGCAGGAAGACCAGCAGCGCCGCACCGAACTCATGGCGATGATCGATGCCATGCCGGCCCCGAAGGTCGAACTGGTGGTGCGTGCCTTTTCCGGTTATTTCAAGCTGGTCAACGTGGCGGAGGAAAGTTTCGCTCACCGCAACCGCCGCCGCCTGCTGTCGCACGGCCTGGCGCTGTGGGAGGGCTCGTTCGATCACACCCTGGCGGCCCTCAAGGCGCAGGGCCTTTCGGCGAATACGCTGCAGGGCATGGTCGACCGCTTGCACTACGCGCCGGTGTTCACCGCCCACCCCACCGAAGCGCGCCGCCGTGCAGTCATGGAAGGCATGCGCCGGGTTTTTCTGATTTGCGACCAGCTCTACAGCCCCACGCTGGGGGTGAACGACCAGCGCGAACTGGAAGCGCAGCTGGCCGCCGAGATCCAGGTGATGTGGCGCACCGACGAACTGCGCACCGCCAAGCTCGAAGTGCGCGATGAAGTGCGCAACGGGCTGTATTACGTGCGGGAAAGCCTGTTCGAGGCGGTGCCGAAGGCGTACTACTATTTCGAGAAGGCCCTGCGCAAGCATTACGGCGTGAGCGCGGACGGTGTCGCCACGGTCGGTGTGCCGAGCTTCATCCGTTTCGGCTCGTGGATCGGCGGCGACCGCGACGGTAACCCCTTCGTTACGGCTGACGTGACCGAGTGGACGGTGCATACGCAGATGCAGACGGCGCTCAGCGAATACCGCGCGCGGGTACTGGCGCTGCGGCAGACCCTCACCCACAGCATTGGCTGGTGCACGCCTTCGACTGCCTTCCTGGACCGGCTGGATGAATACGAGGCCGAGTTCGGCGAGCAGGTGTTCCGCGGCACCGCCGTGCAGATATACAGCCGCGAGCCTTACCGTCGCATGGCGGCGATGATGCTGGCGCGTCTCGATGCGAACCTGTCCTATGTCCACCAGTGCCTGGCCGACGTGCCGAGCTTCACGTCGCACCTGGCGTACGAGAACGCGACGGCCTTCCTCGACGACCTCTATCTGGTGCGCGATTCGCTGGTCAGCCATGGCGACCGCATCGTCGCCATGCAGGACCTGCAGGCGCTGATCCGGCTGGTCGAGAGCTTCGGCTTCCACCTGCTTCAGCTCGACATCCGCCAGGAGTCCACCGTGCACTCGCGCACGGTCGTGGCGGTGCTGGCGCAGGTCGATCCCGATTTTGATTACAAGTCGGCAAGCGAAGCCGAGCGCCTGCAGCGTTTGGCCGCCTGGATCGGCCATATCGACCCGATCGAGATCAACGACGGTGCGCTGGACGATGAGGCGCGCGAGACGCTTGCGGTGTTCCGCCGCATGGCCAAGCTGCAGGCCGAGGTGGGCGACGAGGTCTTCGGCACCTATGTGATCTCGATGACCCATAGCGCATCGCATGTGATGGAAGTCATGCTGCTGGCGCGGCTGGTCGGTCTGTGCGGCCACAACGGCCGGGACTGGTCCTGCCGCATCCAGGTCGCACCGCTTTTCGAGACGGTCGACGACCTGCAGCGCAGCGAGTCCATCCTCGACCAGTTGCTGTCGAACAAGGTCTACCGTGCGCTGGTGGCGGCCAACGGCAACCACCAGGAAGTCATGCTCGGCTATTCCGATTCGTGCAAGGACGGCGGCATCCTGGCGTCGAACTGGAACCTCTACCAGGCGCAGCTTTCCATCATCGCGCTGACCCAGCATTACGGCGTCGAATGCCGCCTGTTCCACGGCCGCGGCGGCACGGTGGGACGCGGCGGCGGCCCGACCCACGATGCGATCCTGTCGCAGCCGCCCGGCACCGTGAATGGCGAAATCAAGTTCACCGAGCAGGGCGAGATGCTGTACTACAAGTACGGCAATCCCGAGACCGCCAGCTATGAAATCGGCATGGGGGTCACCGGCCTGCTCAAGGCGAGTGCGACGGCGCTCGCCCAGAGCGAGGTGCGCTACCCGCAGGAGTATCTCGACTGGATGCGTGACATCGCCGCGGCCGGCGAGAAAAGCTACCGTGCCCTGATCGGCATGCCGGGCTTCATTGATTATTTCTACGAAAGCACGCCCGTCACCGAGATCGGCCTGCTCAACATCGGCAGCCGTCCGTCGCATCGCAAGAAGGCGGATCGCTCGCTCGGATCGATCCGAGCCATTCCGTGGGTGTTTGGCTGGGCCCAGTCGCGCCACACGCTGCCGGCCTGGTACGGGATCGGGTCTGCGCTGAAGGGCTTTATCGAGGCCGACCCGACGGGACTCGAGCGCTTGCGGGCCATGTATCGCGAGTGGCCGTTCTTCCGCAGCTTATTGTCCAACGTGCAGATGTCGCTGACCAAGGCCGACATGGAAATTGCCGAGGAATACGCGCGCCTGTGCGACCATCCGAACACCATGACGATCTATCGCGCGATCGCGGACGAATTCGCGCTGGCGGTGGCCGGGGTCAAGCAGGTCGCGCAGATCGAGACCCTGCTGGAAGACAACCAGTCCCTCGCCTTGTCGCTTTCGCGCCGTCGTCCCTACATCGACCCCATCAACCACATCCAGGTCCGCATGCTTAAACGCTATCGTTCCGAGAGCGTGTGGGATGCCGAACAGGAATCGTGGCTGACGCCGCTGATGCGCTCGATCAACGCGATCGCGTCCGGGATGCGCAACACCGGCTGACATGGACCAGGGCAAGCGCGCGTCCTCTCCCGTTCAGCCGAAGCGGCGCGGCCTGCTCGTCTCGATCGGCCTGAACGTCGTGCTGCTTTTGCTGGTCTTTGGCCTGACGCTGTATGCCTTCATGCTCAATGTCGATCTGGGCGACGTCAAGCGGCGCCTGTCCAAGGAAGTCGAGACGCGCCAGCAGACCGAGGGCTACCTGATCGAGACGCGCAACCAGCTGACCGAGAGCCTGCGCGAAATCGAGCAGCTGAAGGCGCAGCTGGCCTACAAGGAGACCGATGTCCAGCCGGCGACGGCGGCAGCCAAGCCGGCCTTGCCGGTGGTCGTCAACTTCCGGTCGTCGATGCTCGGCAAGGGACTGGTGGCGGAGATCGAAAACACCAGCGACCGCAATCTCACCGTGATCCTGGCGGTGCGCAATCCCACTCTGTCGACCGCACGCCGTTTCAAGCTCGATCTGGAACCCGGAGCCACCACCGATTTCGGCCATCTGGAAGGCTGGCAGTTTGCTTCGGGCGACGAGGTGGGGCTGTTCAACGACGAATTCGGCGCCCTCAAGATCACGGTGCCTTGACGGCGATCGGGCGGCGCTGGATTTCGTGCCCGCGTTGTGATAAAAAGACATCGTTATCCGATGTGAGGCGCTCCGATGTCCTCGACCACCCTGGAACTGCTCCAGAAATACAGCGTACCCGGCCCGCGCTATACGTCCTATCCCACCGCGCCCTATTTCAGCGCGGCTTTCGGCGAGGCGGACTGGCTTGATGCGCTGAACGCGCCCGCGCCGGGCCGCGGGCTCTCGCTGTATGCCCACATCCCGTTCTGCGATTCGCTTTGCTACTACTGCGGCTGCAACATGGTGGCGACGCGCGACTACAGCAAGACCCAGCCCTATCTGGACACGCTCGAGCGGGAAATGGCCTGCACGGCGCAGCAGGTCGACCCCTCACGCGTGGTGCACCAGCTGCACTGGGGCGGCGGCACGCCCACCTATCTGAACCCCGACGATATCCGCCGCCTGATGGCGATGATGCGGCAGCATTTCACCCTGGCCGATGATGCCGAGATCAGCTGCGAGGTCGATCCGCGCGAACTGACGCGTGCGCACCTGGAAGCGCTGCGCGAATCCGGCTTCAACCGCCTGTCTTTCGGCGTGCAGGACATGGACCCCGACGTGCAGCAGGCGGTCAATCGCATCCAGTCCGAATTCCTGATCCAGCAGGTGCTCGACTGGTCGCGCGAGCTGGGTTTTTCCAGCATCAACCTGGATCTGATCGTCGGCCTGCCGAAGCAGACGGTCGCCAGCTTCAGCCGCACGCTGGAACGGGTCACCGAGTGGTCGCCCGACCGCCTGGCGGTGTTTGCCTATGCCCACGTGCCGTGGTTGAAAAAACACCAGAACCTGATCCGCGAGGCGGATCTGCCCGACGCCGCGACCCGTCTCGGCCTGCAGCAGGCGGTGAACGAAATGCTGGGGGCGGTGGGCTACGTCAACATCGGCCTCGACCACTTCGCCCGCCCCGACGACGAACTGGTGCGCGCGCAGCAGAACAAGACGCTGTGGCGCAACTTCCAGGGCTACACCACGCACAAGGATTGCGACATCCTGGCGTTCGGCGTCTCCAGCATCAGCCAGACGGCCGACGTGTACATGCAGAACGACAAGAATCTCAAGCGCTACCAGGACCGTGTCGCCAAGACCGGGTTCGCCGTCGAGCGCGGCCTCAAGCTGACCCGCGACGACCAGATCCGACGCGACGCCATCACCCGCGTGATGTGCGATCTGGAACTCAACTTCGCGACCTTCGGCCGGGAATGGAACATCGCCTTCACCGACTATTTCGCCGATGCGCTGACCGATCTGCGCCCGCTCGCCGACGACGGGCTGGTCACGGTGGAGCCGGAGCGGGTCAGCGTCACCCCGCGTGGCCGGCTGTTCCTGCGCAACATCGGCATGTGCTTCGACCGCTACCTGAAGGAAGCGGCCAGCGCGCAGCCGCGCTACTCGCGCACTGCCTGAGCTTCGGGGCAGGGGGCTGGCGGGGCCGTCGTGCCCTACGGTCGGCGTTGTTCCGTTGACCGATTCCATTGACAAAAAGCGTGCAACCCCGCAATAGTCTGCTCCATAACAAGCGGAGGACAGCGGACGATGCAGGCCAGTAAATTCAGGCCCGGCGACCGGTAGGCATGGCACCGGTCGGGCGGATTGACGCCGGGGGGGGGCCATTGCGCAGGGGGCGACATCGCCTGCTGGGGCCGCTGGCCACCGGTCTGGGATACTACCTGGGCGCGGTGCTCGGGGTGGCGGCCTCGTCCATGTCCGAGGGCATCGCCATCTTCTGGCTGCCCAATGGCATCCTGCTGGCGGCGCTGTTGCTGGCGCCCCGGCGCGACTGGCCACCGTACCTGCTGGCGGCCGTGGCGGCGGAAATCGCCGCCGACCTGCCGACCTTCACCCTCGCGCAGGCGCTCGGCTTCGCCGCAGTCAACCTGTTCGAATGCCTGCTGGCCGCCTGGCTGCTGCAGCGCGTCGCCCGCCCATTTACACTCGACCGGCTGCGCCATGTCGCCCTGTTCGGGCTGGTCCTGGTGCTCGCCAGCGGGCTGGCGGCCGTGCTCGGGGCGTCGATCTATTCGCTGAGCATCCCGACCACCACGTCGTTCTGGGACTTCTGGATCATCTGGTGGCTGGGCGACGCCATGGGCGTGCTGCTGGTCACGCCGCTCGTGCTGGGCTGGCTGCAGCAGGGCCCGTCCCGAGAACTCGAACGACGTCATTTCCTGGAAGCCGCAGCGCTAGTGGCACTGACGCTGCTGCTCACGATCTGGGTTTTTTCGCAGCTCGCTACCGACAGTTTCCCCAAAAGGCCGTTCCTGCTGTTTCCGCTGCCCCTGTGGGCGGCCGTCCGCTTCGGGGTGCGCGGCGCGGCCAGTGTCGCGCTGCTGATTGCCGCCATTGTCATCACCGCCACGCTGAACGACATGGGCCCCCTGCTGGCCGCTGCGCCGGCCGACACGGTATTGCTGCTGCAGGAATATCTGGCCGTGCTGGCATTCTCGTCCCTGGCGCTGGCTGCGCTGCTGCAGGAGCTGCGCGCGACCTACGACAAACTCGACCGCCTGAACCACGAACTCGAAGTGCGGGTCGAAGCCCGCACCCGTGAATTGCAGCAGGTTAACCAGCGGCTCGAGGAACTGGCTTCGGTTGACCCCCTGACCGGTGCCAGCAACCGGCGCCATTTTCTGGAACAGGCCAGGGCCGAGATCAGCCGCGCGAAGCGTCAGGGGCTGCCCTTGTCGGTGATCATGCTGGACATCGACTTCTTCAAGTCGATCAACGACCGCTATGGGCATGAGAGCGGCGACCAGGTGCTGGTTGCGTTGGCCGCCACCATCCATGCCACGCTGCGCGGCGGCGACATCTTTGCCCGCATGGGCGGCGAGGAATTCATCGTCATGCTGCCCGGTCAGGGGCTTCAGGAAGCCATGCAGATGGCCGAGCGCCTGCGCCTGCTGATCGCGCAAAACGAGGTGCCGGGCTGTCCGGCCCGCATCACCGTCAGTGCCGGTGTCGCCGGTCTGGAGCATGCGTCGGAAGACATTGTCGACCTGCTGCGGCGCGCCGACCGGGGGCTCTATCGGGCCAAGCACCAGGGCCGCAACCAGGTCTGTGCGGAACAGGGGCCGTCGCCGGACGCGCTGGCCGACGCCTAGCCTGCCGCGCCCCGGAAAATCAGCAGCAGCCGCTGCCCTCGTCGCGCTTGGGGCATCCCTCGGGCCGGTTGCGCGGCGGCAGCGGGCAGCGGTTGATTTCGTCCGCGCCGCGCTGGAAGTAGCAGGTCATGGCGCTGGACGCGATGCCCAGCAGCCAGAACACGAAGAAGCCGATGGTGTAGGCGGCGATGCGCTGTTCGATCAGCGCCTCGCCGCGATACATGATCTGCAGCGGGTCGAACAGCGTGGTGAAGATGATGTCGGCCACCCCGGCAACGAGGAAGGACGGCCACAGAATGTGGATCAGGCGCTGCATCATGGCGGGGTCCTCGCGTCGGCGGCAATCATTCTTCGGGGCTGTTCATCTTGCGCTTGTACCAGACCATCAGGGCGATCGCCATGCCTATGATGAAAAGGATGGTGAAGAGGCTCAAGAGCCCGATCGGGCTGCTGAACAGCAGGTTGAGTACGACGTCCATTTAAGTCTCCCTGTGGTTATTGAACGATGGGCTCGAATGACAGCGTGGCAGCCTGCGTGAATGGGGAATGCAGCACGCCGGCGAGACGCCAGGTGGACGCGGTGTCGACCAGCTGGGCATGCCACTTGCCATTGGGCATGGCGGGAAGCGCGGCGAGATAGCGGCCGCCGCCGGCAGCATTCAGCGTGAGGGTGTGGTCCATGCCCTGATGGGTCGGGTGCGCCAGGGTGAGGACCAATTGCCCGGGATAGGTCTTCAGGTGTCCGGCCAGCGTCAGCATGAGCGTGCCGTCCACGCTCTTCAGCGTGGCGATGAGTCCCAGAGCGCGCGCGGCGTCGTCGCGCTCCAGCGTCTGGTTGATGGCGAGCCCTTCCTTGTAATAATCCCCGACCACCAGGCCGTCGGCCGTCTTGAAGGCAATCCATGCGGTGGTGAGGCCGGCGACGACCGCGGTGGCGGGCAGGCTCACGAGAAACCACGGCCACGGTTCGCGATACCAGGGCTTGGACTGCGTAGCGGGATGGATCATGGCGTCGAGTCCCTTTCAGGCTAGCGGTTGAAGAATTTGGTTGCGACGTCCTGCCTGATGCGCGGATCGTCGGTGGTCTGCACGGTGAACGTGACGTCGATCGAACGGCCTTTCAGTTCTTCCGGATCCGCGATCAGGCTCACGGGAACGTCGATCGTCTGCAGGGGATCGGCCGCGATGTCGCGTGTGGCGGTCACCACCTGCAGGTCTTCGATCCCTTCCGCCTGGATGGTGTAGCGATGCGGGGCGCCGTCCTTGTTGATGATCTGCAGCCGATAGACGTTCTCGATCATGCCCTCGTCGGTTTCCTTCGACAGCGCCACGCGGTCGCGCACCACGTCGACCCGCAGCGGCACGCGGGTGGCGAGGCTGTAGACGAAGGCAGCAGCGATCAGCGTCAGCAGCACGGTGTAGATGATGGTGCGCGGACGCAGGATGTGCCTGACGATGCCGGTGTCGGGGTATTTCCCCTTCACCACGTTTTCCGTGGTGTAGCGGATCAGTCCGCGCGGATAGCCCATCTTGTCCATGATCTGGTCGCAGCCGTCGATACAGGCGGCGCAGCCGATGCATTCGTATTGCAGACCGTTGCGGATGTCGATGCCGGTGGGGCAGACCTGCACGCAGACGTTGCAGTCGACGCAGGTGCCGAGGCCGGCCGCCTTGTAATCCGTCTTCTTGCTGCGCGGGCCGCGCGGTTCGCCGATGGAACTGTCGTAGGTCACGGTCAGCGTGTCCGAATCGAACATCACGCTCTGGAAGCGCGCATACGGGCACATGTACTTGCAGACCTGCTCGCGCATGAAGCCGGCGTTGCCCCAGGTGGCGAAGGCGTAGAACAGGATCCAGAAGGTTTCCCACGGACCGAGACTGGCACGGAGCGTTTCCGCGGCCAGCGTCTGGATCGGCGTGAAATAGCCGACGAAGGTGAAGCCGGTCCACAGCGCGATCGCGAACCACACGGCGTGCTTGAGCCCGCGCTTTCTCAGCTTGTTGGCGTTCCATGGCGACTGGTCGAGTTTCTTGCGCGCGACGTGGTCGCCCTCCAGCCAGTTTTCCACCCACATGAAGATTTCGGTGTACACGGTCTGCGGGCAGGCGTAGCCGCACCACAGCCGGCCGGCCACCGCGGTGAACAGGAACAGCGACAGCGCCGACAGGATCAGGAGGCCGGTGAGGTAGATGAAATCCTGCGGCCAGAACACCAGCCCGAAGATGTAGAACTTGCGCGCGGCCAGGTCGAACAGCACCGCCTGGCGGTTGTCCCACTGCAGCCAGGGCAGGCCGTAGTAGAGCGTCTGGGTCAGCAGCACCAGCGCGATGCGCCAGTTGGCGAACACGCCATGCACCGCGCGCGGCTGGATCTTCTCCCGGATCGCGTAGAGCTGCTGCTCGGTTGCGGGGTCGGCGTGCTTGGGCGCAGGGGCGGGGTTAGGTTCCATGTGGCCGGATCGTGTGATTTTGAGGAATTGGCCTATCAGGCTGAAGCCGGACGGACGGATAGGGCAATTCCCCACCGCATCCTGACTGGCCGGATGCGGCAGGAAACAGAGGGTCAAATAATGCTGGCCTCCACCCGGCGCGCTTCGGCCGGTCCGCCTTCACCCGTCGTCACTTCGGGCTTGCGCAACTCGATCCGGTCTTCGGCAATTCCGGCCGCCGTCAACGCGTCGCGAACGGCCTTGGCGCGGTTCTTGGCGAGCTCGGCGTTGGCTGCCGCGCTGCCGGTCGCATCATGGTAGCCGGAGATGGCGATGCGGGCGTCCGGATTGGCCTTGGCGAAATCGATGATGGGCTGCAGGGCCGCGGTCGCTTCGGCGCTCATCTCCGCCTTGCCGGTGTCAAAGTACATCTTGGCCGCCTGCGGCGAGGCGGGCGCAGCCGCTTCGGCAGCCGGCGCCGCCGGTGCAGGTTCTGCGGTGTTGGCCACTCCGCCCCCCAGCCCGTACACATACGCTGCCAGCAGATGCAGCTTGGCGTCCTTGTTGGAGGTGGTGCCGAGCGTCTGGGTCAGGGCGGGCATGACGCCATTGCGGCCCTTGCTGATGGTCTCGATGATCGTCGCTTCGCTGCCGCCATACAGCCATACCTTGTCGGTGAGGTTGGGGGCGCCCAGCGCCTTCATGCCGGTGCCGTCAGGCATGTGGCAGGCGGCGCAGTTCTCGGCGAATACGGTCTTGCCCGCAGCGGCCAGCGTGGCGTCGTGCTTGCGGCCCGACAGCGACAGCACGTAGTTGGCCACCTGCCTGACCTTCTCGGCGCCGAGGACCTGGCCCCACGGCGGCATCACGCCGTTGCGGCCGTTGGTGATGGTGGCCACGATGGTGTCGGGGTCGCCGCCGTAGAGCCAGTCGCCGTCGGTGAGGTTGGGGAAGCCCTTGGCGCCCGTGGCATCGGAGCCGTGGCACTGCGAGCAGTAGGTCAGGAACAGGTGCTTGCCGATGGCGCGCGCGTTGGGGTCGGCGGCCACGGTGGCAATGTCCTGCTTCATGAAGCCGGCGTATACCGGCTGGAACTTGGCCTCGGCGGCTTTCACTTCGGCCTCGTACTCCCCTATGGACGTCCATTTCAGCATCCCGGCGTAATTGCCGAGCCCCGGCCACAGCGCCAGGTAGCCGAGCGCGAAAATCATGGTGCCGTAGAACAGGCCCAGCCACCAGCGCGGCAACGGGTTGTTGAAATCCTGCAGGTCGCCGTCCCAGGTGTGCTCCATGAGTTCGGCCTTCTCGCCGGGCGCGAACTTGCGCGTGGTCTGCGACTTGAGAAACACCCAGGTGCCCACGATGCTCGCCAGGGTGAGGACGCTGATGTAGATCGGCCAGAAGCCGCTGGTGAAATCACTCATTTCTTGTCTCCTTGTTGGGCGGGCGTGTCGTCGTCATCCTTGAAGGGCAGCTTGGCGTCCTCTTCGAAGCGCTGCTTGTTGCCCTTGCTGAATGCCCACCAGACGATGCCGATGAACACCAGGACGAAGACCGCCGTGATGATGCCGCTGATCGTTCCGCTGTCCATGCGGGTCTCAGTTCTTCGGGGCGTGGGTGCCCAGCACCTGCAGGTAGGCGATGACGGCCTCGAGCTCGGTCTTGCCTGCCAGCGCGGCGGGCGCTTCGGCGATCTCCTGCTCGGTATAGCCGTGGCCGACGAGGTCCAGCGTGCGCATCTTGGCCTGGATGCCGGTGTCCTTGAGCGGGCGGTCGAGCCAGGGATAGGCGGGCATGTTGGATTCCGGCACCACGTCGCGCGGGTTCATCAGGTGCGCCACGTGCCAGGCATCCGAATAGCGGCCGCCGACGCGCGCCAGGTCGGGGCCGGTCCGCTTGGATCCCCACAGGAAGGGCCGGTCGTAGACATATTCGCCCGCCACCGAGTAATGGCCATAACGCTCGGTCTCGGCACGGAATGGCCGGATCATCTGCGAATGGCAGCCGACGCAGCCTTCGCGGATGTAGATGTCGCGCCCCATCAGTTGAAGCGCCGTATAGGGCTTGAGGCCCTCCACCGGCGTGGTGGTGGACGTCTGGAAGAACAGCGGGACGATCTGCACCAGCCCGCCGACG
The DNA here is from genome assembly GCA_021784115.1 of Pseudomonadota bacterium. Lineage (GTDB taxonomy): Bacteria > Pseudomonadota > Gammaproteobacteria > Burkholderiales > Thiobacillaceae > Thiobacillus. Next base: position 31,692 of record JAJXTE010000008.1, read on the forward strand.
CTGACGATGAGGATGGTCAGCACGATCAGCAGACCGAGGTTCTTTTCAATGCTCTCATGCGAAATCATGGTCGGTCTCCTTAGGCGTGGACGGCTTGCGGGATGGCGGCGTCATTCACGACGCGGCCGGCGCGGACGGTCTGCCAGACGTTGAAGGCCATCATCAGCATGCCGGTCAGGAACAGCGTGCCGCCGGTCAGACGGATGCCGTAGAACGGGTACATGGTCTTGATCACCTGGGCGAAGCTGTAGGTCAGCGTGCCGTCGGCGTTCGCCGCGCGCCACATCAGGCCCTGCGCCACCCCCGCGATCCACATCGAGGCAATGTACAGAACGACGCCGATGGTGGAGAGCCAGAAGTGCCATTCGATCAGCTTGGTGCTCCACATCGACTCGCGGCCGAACAGGCGCGGGATCAGGTAGTACATGGAGCCGATGGTGATCATCGCCACCCAGCCGAGCGCGCCGGAGTGCACGTGGCCGATGGTCCATTCGGTGTAGTGGCTCAATGCGTTGACGGTCTTGATCGACATCATCGGGCCTTCGAAGGTCGACATGCCGTAGAACGATAGCGCGGTGACGAGAAACTTGAGGATGGGGTCGGTGCGAAGCTTATGCCAGGCGCCGGACAGGGTCATGATGCCGTTCATCATGCCGCCCCAGGATGGCGCCAGCAGCATCAGCGAGAACACCATGCCCAGGCTTTGCGCCCAGTCGGGCAGGGCGGTGTACTGCAGGTGGTGCGGGCCGGCCCACATGTAGATGAAGTTGAGCGACCAGAAGTGGACCACCGACAGGCGATACGAGTAGATCGGGCGGCCGGCCTGCTTGGGAATGAAGTAGTACATCATGCCGAGGAAGGCGGTGGTGAGGAAGAAGCCCACTGCATTGTGGCCGTACCACCACTGCACCATCGCGTCCTGCACCCCGGCGTAGGCGGAGTAGGACTTGTACCAGGCGCTCGTGCTGCCGCCGAGAATCCAGGGCAGCTCGGCGCTGTTGACGATGTGCAGCAGCGCGATCACCAGGATGTAGGCGCCGAAGAACCAGTTGGACACATAGATGTGCCTGGTCTTGCGCTTGACGATGGTACCGAAGAACACCAGCGCGTACGACACCCACACTACCGCGATCAGCAGGTCGATCGGCCATTCCAGCTCGGCATATTCCTTGGAACTGGTGATGCCCATCGGCAGCGTGACCGCCGCCAGCACGATCACCGTCATCCAGCCCCAGAAGGTGAACGCTGCAAGTTTCTCGGCCCATAGCCGCACCTGGCAGGTGCGCTGCACGATGTAGTAGGAGACGGCGAACATCGCCGAGCCGCCGAAGGCGAAGATAACCGCGTTGGTGTGCAACGGTCGGAGGCGTCCGTATGAAAGCCACTCGATGCCAAACGTCAGATCCGGCCAGATCAGTTGCGCGGCCAGGATGACCCCGACCAGCATCCCGACGATCCCCCACACCACCGTCATGATGGCGAACTGGCGGACGACCTTATAGTTGTAGGTTGTCGCTTCCATACACGTCTCCCGTGATTGATGACTTGATTAGCACATGATTAGTACATGCGAATTTAATGATTGGTTTCGCATATGAAGATAAATATATCCATTTAGTAGGGTGTGTCAAGTTGCCGCACCCGGTGGTGAACGGATTCGGCTGCCCGGTGTTGTTTAGCTGCGAAAAATGACGCATCCCTGTTTTTTTTATGCCAGATTTAGACTTGGTATAGTCCAGTTCGCATCCAATTGATATGCATCATGTTTCGAAATCCGCCGCGACGCGCATCTGCATCATCCGCCACGGAGAAACAGACTGGAACGTGGAGAAGCGCATCCAGGGGCATACCGATATTCCGCTTAACGCGACCGGACAGGCGCAGGCGCTGGCGATGGCGTTCAATGCGGCGCATCACCGGTTTCATGCGGTCTACAGCAGCGACCTGGTGCGGGCAGTGGAAACGGCGCTGGCGCTGGCGCAACGCGAAAACCTGGAGGTGAAATTGCTGCCGCAGCTGCGCGAGCGGCATTTCGGGCTGTTTCAGGGCATCACCGCTGCGGAGGGCGCCGGGCTTCACCCGCAAGCGTATGCGCACTACGTGGCGCGCGACCTCGATTACGACTTCGAAACGGGCGAGTCGCTGCGCCGGTTCGCCGAACGGGTGGCGGGCGGCATCGACTGGCTGGTGCGGCATCACAGCGGGCAGACGATTGCGGCGGTCTGCCACAGCGGCGTGCTGGACGTGGTGTATCGCCGCGCCACCGGACGGCCGCTTTCCACGCCGCGCGATTTCAAGATTCCCAACTGCGCGCTCAACTGGTTTCATTTCGACGCCCATGGCTGGCATCTGGAGGCGTGGGGCGACCGTCACCATTTGCACGACGTCCTGGCGGAGCCGCCGGAATGAACGTACCGGCAGAATGGCTGGTGCTGTTTCGCCACGGCCACAGCGAATGGAATCTCTCCGACCGGTTCACCGGCTGGACCGACATTCCGCTGACCGAAGTCGGCCTCGCCGAGGCGGCTGCGGCGGGGCGGCGGCTGGCGCAGGCCGGCTTTGTCTTCGACGAGGTGCATGGCTCGGCGCTGCAGCGCAGCCGCCAGACCGTCGCGGCGCTGCTGGCCGCGATGGGCACACCCGACGTGCCGCTGTTCACGACCTGGCGCCTGAACGAACGGCATTACGGCGCACTGCAGGGCATGAACAAGCGCGAAATCTTTTCAACCTGGGGCGAAGAAGCATCCCGCCGCTGGTGGCGCGGCTATTTCGAACCGCCGCCGCCGCTCGATCCGGACGATCTGCGCCATCCGCGTCTCGATCCGCTGTATGCGGCGCTGGACCCCAAGGATCTGCCGGCCAGCGAAAGCCTGCGCGACTGCCAGCGGCGCATGCTGCCGTATTGGAACGAGGTGCTGGTGCCCAAGCGGCGGGCCGGTCGGCGGCTGCTGGTGGTGAGCCATGGCAATACGCTGCGCGGCCTGGTGATGCACCTGGACGGTCTGAGTCCCGACGCGATGGAGCGCGTGGAGATTCCGTCCGGGGTACCGCTGGTCTATCGCTTCGACGCGGCGGGCGCTGTGCGCGGGCACGCGTGGCTGGACATCCCGGCCTCAGCCCCCGCCGCCTGAATCAGCTTGTTCCGAGGTCCTGCGCCAGCCCGGCGTGGGTGATCTTTCCCGCATGCACGTGCAGCCCCGCCTTCAGGCCGGCATCCGCAGCCAGTGCCGCCAGGCCTTCGGCCGCCAGCGCCTGCACGTAGGGCAGGGTCGCATGGGTGAGCGCCTTGGTGGAGGTGCGGGCCACGGCGCCGGGCATGTTGGTGACGCAGTAGTGGACGATGCCCTCCGCCACGAAGAAAGGGTCGCTGTGGGTGGTGGGGCGCGAGGTCTCGGCGATGCCCCCCTGGTCGATGGCGACGTCGACCAGCACCGAGCCCGGGGGCATCCGCTTCAACGACGCGAGGCTGATCAGGCGCGGTGCATGGCGGCCGGGAATCTGCGCGGCGCCGATGACGATGTCGGCGTTCTCGAGGCTGTCGTCGATGGCATCGGGCGAGGAAAAGCGTGTTTCCACTCGCGCGCCGAACTGGGTTTCGGCGTGGGCGAGCTTGTCGGTCTGGCGGTCGATCAGCGTGATGCGTGCGCCTAGCCCGACCGCCGTGCGCGCCGCGCTCATGCCCACCACCCCGGCGCCGATGATGAGCACCCGCCCGGGCGGCACGCCGGGCAGGCCCGTGATCAGCTTGCCGCTGCCGCCGTGCGAGGTGTGCAGCCCCAGCGCGCCCATCTGCGGCGCCAGCCGCCCGGCGATGTCGGACATCGGCTGCAGCAGCGGCAGGCCGCCGCCGGCCTTGCTCACGGTTTCGTAGGCGATCGCCGTCACGCCGCGCGCCATCAGTTCGCGCGCCAGCTCCGGCGCGGCGGCGAGGTGAAGGTAACAGAACAGCAGTTGTCCCGCGTGCAGCTGCTTCACTTCGTCGGGCTGCGGCTCCTTCACCTTCACCACCAGCTCCGCAGCCCAGACATCGGCGGTGCCGACGATCGACACGCCGGCGGCACGATAGGCGTCGTCGGAGAATCCTGCCGCCACGCCCGCTCCGGTCTCGACGTTGACGGTGTGGCCTGCCTCGGTGAGAACACGCGCACCCTCGGGGGCGAGCGCCACCCGGTATTCGTGGTTCTTGATTTCTCTTGGAATGCCGATATGCATGACGGGTCTCGCGCAGGGGAAACCCCAGCAGCATAACCCTAGCCGCTGCGCGCCAGAAGCGTGCGGTTTATTGCGCCGGCACGGAAGCGGTGCGGCGCTCGAAGCGGTAATACGCGGGCGGAACGTGGTCGAGCCTGACCTGGCGCGTGCCCCAGGCGATGGCCAGGCGTCCGACGCTGCGGTAGGGGCCGATCATCGACGGTGCGGCCTGCACGTCGTAGAGCCCGGGCGCGAGCAGGCGTGCCGACAGGCTCAGGCCGCCGTCGCGGGCGTCGTGGGCGATGCCGGCAAACGGGCGCGCCAGCGGCTCGCCGATGAATATCCCCTGGCCTGGCATCTGCACGCTCTTCCAGTAGGCTTCGATCAGGGTTTCACCCTGCAGGTAGCGCGCCATGACGATGCCGGGAACCGGAAACTTCGCCGCGAAGTTGCAGGGCTCGACCACCGCGCCGTAGCTGCCGGTGGCACCGGCTTCCAGCCACCGCAGGCTGCTCATTTGTGAGCCGCCGAACAGGACGCCGCCGGCCGAGGTGAGGTGGTCGGCGATGGCGCCGGGCAGGAAGGTGTTGCTGTCGAGCGCGGGCACCTGGGTCAGGCCGGTGAAGTAGAACATCACGTCGGACTTGTTTTCGAGCGCGTTGGCCTCGACGATTTCGGTCGGCATGATGCGCTGCATCAGCATGTGCACGGTCTCGTATCCGGCGGCGCGCACGTTGCGATTCTTGTCGCTCGTGCTGACAAGATAGGCGGTGCCCGCCGGGTTGCTGCCGTCGGCGGCGACGCCGCGGTCGATCAGCTTCCTGGCTTCGGCCACGCTGGCGGCAGCCAGGCTCATGGTCGGGCGGATTCGATACGTGGCATAGGGGCGCGCCACGTCGCTGTTGAAATACGGGCTGGGCTGAGTCGGCTTGCAGGTGTGGGCGCAATAGGCGGGGTCGAAGCCGAAGGCGAAGGCGGACGTGATCGACATGCAGTCTACCCGGTACGGCTGCGCCCAGGTCAGCGCAAAGGCCTGAACCTGCCTGGGTGTGATGCGGTCGACGCGGCGCTTGAGGTTGACGAATTCCGCGCGCGTGAGCGTGCTGCGTCCGGGTTTGAACCGCACGTGAATCAGGTTGGCGGCGGGAATGCCGCGCTTCTCCCGGTAATACGCGGCGATCGCCACGCTGTCGGGGTCGTCGTCGTTGACGATCACGCCCAGCTGGTCGGCGCTGAGGCCGGGTTGCGGAAAGTCGGTCAGCACAGGCTCCGACGGCGCGGCCTGCGCGCCGGTCTGCAGCAGCAGGGCCGCGACGACACCCCGCAACAACCGCAGCGGGTTCAGGCGAGCCGTTGCACGCATTCCCGTACCAGTGCCGGCCCGCGATAGATCACGCCGGAATACAGCTGAACCAGCGACGCGCCGGCATCGATCTTTTCGCGCGCATCGTCGCCCGAGAGAATGCCGCCGACGCCGATGATCGGCACCTCGTTTTTCAGGTGGCGCGCCAGTTCGCGCACCACCCGGGTAGATGCCGCGCGCACCGGTGCGCCGGACAGGCCGCCCGTCTCCTCGGCATTCGGCAGGCCGGCGACCGCATCCCGGGCGACGGTGGTGTTGGTGGCGATCACCGCGTCGATGCGGTGCATCATCAGCAGCGCGGCGATCGCGGCGATCTGCGCGTCGTCCAGATCGGGTGCGATCTTCAATGCGATCGGCACATACATGCCATGTTGCTGCGCAAGCTCGGACTGCCGCATCTTGATCGCCGACAGCAGCGCATCGAGTGCCTCGTCCTTCTGCAGTTCGCGCAGGTTCTGCGTGTTGGGCGAGGAGATGTTCACCGTCACGTAGCGGGCATGCGCGTAGACCTTGTCGAGGCAGGCCAGGTAATCGTCCACCGCGTGCTCGTTCGGCGTGTCCTTGTTCTTGCCGATGTTGATGCCGAGCACGCCCTTGAAGCCGCTGCTCGCGACGTTGTTCACGAGGTTGTCGACGCCCAGGTTGTTGAAGCCCATTCGGTTGATGATGGCCTCGGCCGCGGGCAGGCGGAACAGGCGCGGTTTCGGGTTGCCCGGCTGCGGGCGCGGGGTGACCGTGCCGATCTCGATGAAGCCGAAGCCGAGCGCCGCCAGCGCGTTGATGTGGGCGCCGTTCTTGTCGAGCCCGGCCGCAAGGCCCACCGCGTTGGGAAAATCAATGCCCATCACCTGCACGGGTCTGCCCGTCGCGCGCGGCAACAGTCCCAGCAGGCCGAGCCGCTGCGCGAGGTCGAGGCCGGACAGGGTCAGGCCGTGCGCGTCCTCGGGGTCAAGGCTGAACAGGGCGGGGCGCAGAAGTGAATAAAGCATGGTGCGGATGATGGGTATTGCGTGCCTGCGAGTGTAACAGGGGAAACGGCGCCAGGCTGCCGCCCGGCGGCCGGTCGGTGTTATCCTGAACCTATGCGCGTGATGCGTGTCTCTTCGCTGCAATTCGCTTTTTTCAATCTCCACTCGTAGACAAGCCCATGACTACCCCGCATTTTCTGCAACGACTCGTATTGATTTTCAGTGTGCTGGTTGCGCCGCTCGCGTCGGCCGACACGATCCCGCCCCCGCCCGAAGTTGCCGCCAAGTCCTGGGTGCTGATGGACGCCGCCAGCGGCAACGTCCTGGCCGAGCACGACGGCGATGCGCGCCTGCCGCCGGCGAGCCTGACCAAGATGATGACGGCCTACATCGCGACCCTGGAAATGCAGCGCGGCCGGATTCATCCGAACGACATGGTCACCATCAGCGAGAAGGCCTGGCGAACCGGCGGCTCCAAGATGTTCGTCGAGGTCGGCAAGCAGGTCTCGGTCGACGATCTCTTCCACGGCATCATCATCCAGTCGGGCAACGACGCCAGCATCGCGCTGGCCGAGCAGATCGCCGGCAGCGAGGAGGCGTTCACGTCGCTGATGAACGCCGAGGCGCAGCGCCTCGGGATGCGCAACACCCATTTCGTCGACGCCACCGGCCTGCCCAATCCCGGCCACTATTCGAGCGCCCACGACATGGCCATCCTGGCGAGGGCCATCATCTATGCCGATCCCGCGCACTACGCGATCTACGCGCAGAAGCATTTCCTGTGGAACGGCATCCAGCAGCCCAATCGCAACCTCCTGCTGTGGCGTGACGAAAGCGTCGACGGCCTGAAGACCGGCCACACCGAGGAAGCCGGCTACTGTCTGGTGGCGTCTGCCAAGAGGAATGGCGAACGCCTGATTGCTGCCGTGTTCGGCACCGACAGCGAAGCCGCGCGCGCGAACGAAACCGCCAAGCTGCTGGGCTACGGCTTCCGCTTCTTCGAGAGCAGGGTGTTCAACAAAAAGGGCGACGTGCTTGCCAATGCCCCCGTCTGGAAAGGCGCCGCCCGCACCGTCAAGGCCGGGCTCAACGCCGACCTGGCGGTCAGCGTGGCCCGGGGCGAGGCCGCCAAGCTCACCACCCAGCTCGTGCTGAAGCCGGAACTCATCGCCCCGGTGAAGGCGGGTGACGTCATCGGCAAGGTGGAGATCCGCCAGGGCGACAAGGTCATCAAGCAGGCCGACGTCGTCGCGATGGAAAGCGTCGAGCAGGGCGGCTTCTTCCGCCGCATGTGGGACAGCATCCGGCTGTTCTTCAAGGGGCTGTTCGGCTGA
>JAJXTE010000075.1 GCA_021784115.1 Pseudomonadota bacterium
CTCTGTTTGACGTTGTCGGTATAGGTGGACGACGCATTCAGGTAGGGCTCGAAGCGCCAGTCCATGGCGTGCGCGGTCGGGGCGACGGCCATCACCATGAAAAAGGAGAAAGCGCCTGCAAAAGGAACCCGTCTGTGCGCCGCCGCCCAGGCGCAGCGGCGCGGGGGCTTATTTGCCGTAACTGCCATAGTAGCCATAGTAGTAATCTGCGCCAGGAGTCGGCGTGGTCTTGTTCAGCAGCATGCCTACGACCTCGCAGGACTGGATGTGGCTCAAGGCCTCACGCACCGCCTCCTGCGAGGTTTTCTCGGCTTCCACCACCATGACGATCTGGCCCATGTGGGTCGCCAGCACGCTCGATTCGCTGGTTGCCAAAAGCGGTGGCGAGTCGAACAGGATGATGCGGTCGGGGTAGCGGTTGCCGATGTCCTCGACCAGGCGGGTCATGGCGGCACTCGCCAGCAGTTCGGTCGCGCGCTTGTAGGTGCGGCCCGCGGGCAGCACGGTCAGCTTGGCGATGTCGGTCTTGATCAGCACGTCGGACAGCTTCAGGTCCTTGTCCTGCAGCACGTCGAGCAGGCCCTTGTCAGCATGGATGCCAAGGTATTCCGGCACGCGCGGCTTGGCGACGTCTGCGTCGATCAGCAGCACGGTGCGATCCATTTCCATCGCCATCGAAATTGCCAGGTTGATGGCGACGAAGCTCTTGCCTTCGCCCGGCAGCGAACTGGTGACCATGATGAGGTTGCCGTTCCTGACCCGCGCGGTGCCCTGGCCAAACGCATTGGCGATGAGCGGCCGCTTGATGATGCGGAACTCCTCGGCGATCTGGCTCTTTTCTGCGTCCGGCGCCACCACCCCCATGCGATGCAGGCGCGCGAGGTTGATCGACTGCACCTGGCTGCCGCCTTCCATCGCGAGGGTATCCGGCGCGTTGAACATCGGCTCGACCGGGGTCGCGACGAAGGGCGCGGCCTGGCTGCTGCGCTGCTTGTGGAGCGCATTTTCGATCAGACTGGCGTCGTGGCCGGGATCGCCGGGGCCGCCCGGGGAGGCCGCGGGGTGATGCGCGCCCGCGCCAATCTTGCCCGCTGCTTTTTCAATAATGCTCATGGTTTCTCCTAGCCCGCGCGCGACACAAGCAGTTGCAGGATCATGACGGCGCCATACGCAGCAATCAGACTGCCCAGCGTTGCCAGATACGTCAGCAGCCCCTTGCGCTTGCGGCGCAGGCTTTCGTCGGTTTCCACTCGCGATACCGCCCCCAGGAGCGGCAGCCCGGTCAACTCGCGCAGGGCACGACGATCGGTCACGGTGCGGCGCAGCTGGCTCAACAGGAAGGCTACCGCCACGCCGCCGACCAAGCCACCCAAGGTCACCAGCGACAGCAACAGGGGACGATTCGGCCATGCCGGCTGACTCGGCACGAAGGGCGGATCGATCACACGGAAGTCAACGGTGTCAGTCTTGCTTTCGACGTCGCCTGACATGGTGACGGACTCACGGCGCTTCAGAAGGGCGTCGTAGTTCTGGCGATACACGTCGTAGTCACGCGTCAGCTTGGTGTATTCCTGCTCCACCTGCGGAATCATGTTGGACGCATTGCGCAGTTCGGCATAGCGGCGCTGGTATTCCGCCACGCGCGCCCGCAGGGAGGACACGGTGGCATCCGCGTCGGCGATGGAGATGGTGAGTTGCTGATAGACCGGGTTCTGAACCTTGGCGGCCGAGGGGTTGTCGGCCTTGTGCTGTGCCAGTTCTGCTTTCTTCTCTGCCTGCAGCTTTTCGATCAGACGTTTGGTCCCTTGGACATCGGGGTGCAGGTCGGTGTATTGCAGCCGCAACTGATCCATCTGTTTCTGCAGCGCCTGGATTCGGCCATCGATCTCGCTGTCTGTCGCCCCTGCCGCCTCTGACGCGCTGAGTTCGGGCTCCTCGTCCGCCAGCTGACGCTTCAGCTGATCGCGGCGGTTGATCGCTTCCTGCTGGTCCAGCTGCGCCTGCCGCAGCTGCCCGCTCACTTCAGCCAGCTTGGCGTAGTAGTCGCCGCCCTGGCCCGGCATCATGCCGATGTGCTTCTGCTTGAATTCCTTGAGCGCATTCTCGGCATCGTTCAGTTTTTGCTGATACTGCTGCAGTTGTTCCTCGATGAAGCGCGCCGAACTGGAAATATCCTGGCGGGTCTTGCCAAGGCTGGTTTCCACGAAAATGGTCAGCAGGGACTGCACCACCTTCTTCGCCAGATCCGCATTGGCATTCTGATAACTGATGGTATAGAGATTCTCCCGTCCGGCGTCGGCGATGGCGATCTTGCTTGCCAGGTCGTCCAGCATGGCCTCGGTCTGCTCGGGGGTTTTGGCCTTCACGTCAAGGTCGGTCATGCGCGCGACTTTTTCCAGCGTCGGGCGGCTGACCAGTTGACGGGTCATCAGTTTGATCTGCTGCTCCACGTTGGGCTCCACTGTCAATCCCGACAACAGGGGCCGCAACAGCGTCTGCGTGTCCACATAGACGCGCGCCGACGCCTCATAGCGGTCCGGGATCATCATCACCCAGGTCCAGCCGACGATGCACACCAGCCAGGCTGCCGCCACGCCCCACCAGCGGCGGCGCCAGGTCGCCTTGGCATAGCCCATGATTTGCTGCAACAATTGATCCATGTGGACGTTCCGCCATCAAAAAGCGCCGCTTCGGGCGGCGCAGACACATTTAGAACAGGGTTTCCGGCACGACCAGCACATCGCCGGGGCGCATGTCGACATTGGCTGACGTGTCGCCACCGCGCAGCAGATCGTCAAGGCGCACGCCGAGTCGTTCCTGCTTGCCGTCCACCGTGCGCAGGATGTAGGCCTTGTTGCCGGCCGCAAAATCGGTCAGGCCGCCAACCGCAATCATCAGATCGATCAGGCTCATGTTTTCACGGTAGTTCAGCGCCTGCGGCTTGGCCGCCTCGCCCACCACGCGGATCTGCTGATCGAACGGACCGATGCCCCCGGCGACGATGACGGTGACGATGGGTTCCTGGATGTATTTGCCGAGCGATTTTTCGATGTCGCGTGCCAGTTGGGTGGGGGTCTTGCCGGAGGCCTGGATGTCCTCGACCAGGTTCATGGTCATCTTGCCGTCGGGGCGTACCGGGAAGGTACCGGACACTTCAGGATTGCGCCAGACGAAAACCTGAACCGAGTCGCCCGGGCCGATCAGGTAGTTCCAGCTGTACTTGCCCGTCTGCGCGGGGGCGGGCGGATAGGTCGGCGTGCTGGAACAGCCTGCCATGGCAGCGACGGCCAGCATGACACCGGCGCGAGCGAGATGCTTCTTGATCGGGAACATGTCCACCCTCCTTATATGTTGTCAATTCGCTGGCATTATGCCAGAGCCGAATAAAAATTCGGTTTCATCGCCAAAGACTGCAAGCAAGCCGCAGGCCAAGTCCCCGCCCCGCCCCGGCGTCCCCGTATAAGGGACATTTTTCCGGCGATGCCACGGACCGGGCGTCGATTACCCGACAACAATGTCGTAAGCCTGTCGCCAGCCGCGCTATCATGCCGCCCATGAACGCTCCTGAGATCAACAGCCTCGACGCCCTGCGCCAGCATATTCGCGACTTCGCGCAGGCACGCGCCTGGGAGCGCTACCATACTCCCAAGAATCTGGCCATGGCGCTCGCCGTGGAAGCGGCAGAGCTGCTCGAGCCCTTCCAGTGGCTGACGGCCGAGCAAAGCCTGCAACTGAGCCCGGAGCAGCATGAGGCGGTGCGCCAGGAAATCGCGGACGTGCTGATCTACCTGACCCGGCTGGCCGACCTGCTCGACATCGACCTGCTTGACGCCGCCGCAGACAAGCTGGCGATCAATGCGCGCAAATACCCTGTCGACAAGGCGCATGGCAACGCCCTAAAATATTCGGACTTCTCGAATGACTGACCTGTATTACAAGCACCACGTATTTTTCTGCACCAACCAGCGCGACGACGGCGCCAAATGCTGCGGCGCATCCGGAGGCCAGCAGATGCGCGACTACCTGAAGAAGAAGGTCAAGCACGCCCACCTCAACGGCGAAGGCAAGTGCCGCATCAATAGCGCCGGCTGCCTCGACCGCTGCGACGAAGGCCCGCTGCTGGTCGTATATCCGGAAGGTGTCTGGTACACGTATGTGGACGAGGCCGACATCGACGAAATCTTCGAGGTCCACCTCAAGCAGGGGCGTATCGTCGAACGCTTGCAGTTGAAGTGAAGCGCTACAAGCTGCGCATCCCGGTGCCGGCAGGCAAGCTGGAAACCGTGATCGACGACCCCGAGACCGAACGCCGCGGCCTGCTGCTGGTCGCCCACCCGCATCCGCTGCACGGCGGCAGCCTCGACAACAAGGTGGTGACGACGCTCGCCAAAGCCGCCAATGAAGCCGGCTGGGTCAGCGTGCGCCCCAACTTTCGTGGCGTCGGCATGAGCGACGGCGAGTTCGACGCCGGCGTCGGCGAGACCGATGACCTGCTCGCGGTGGCCCGCTTCGTCGAGGCCAGCTACCCCAACCTGCCGTGGGCGCTGGCCGGCTTCTCGTTTGGCGCCTTCGTGCAACACCGGCTGCGCCAGGAACTCCATGCGCAGCGCCTGATCCTGGTCGCGCCGGCGGTCACCATGTACGAATTCGACCCCGTGCCGCCCGATACCGTGGTGATCTTCGGCGAGGCCGACGAGCTCATCCCGCCCGCCGCGATCCGCCTGTGGGCCGAGCAGCAGCAGCTTGCGGTGAAAAGCATCCCCGACGCCGGGCACTTTTTCCACGGCAAGCTGAAGGAACTCAAGCAGGCGTTTCTCGAGGCTTGCCCATGCTGAAGGTGCGCGGCCTGACGAAGAAATACGGCGACACCGCGGTGGTGCGCGGCCTCGACCTGGATGTGCAGCGCGGCGAATGCTTCGGCCTGCTCGGCCCCAACGGTGCCGGCAAGACCACCACGCTGCGCTTGCTGCTGGGGTTGATCGAGCCCGACGCAGGCAGCATCGAACTCGCCGGCATCGCGGTGCCGCAGCACGCGCGCGAGGCCCGCATGAAAGTGGGCGTGGTGCCGCAGATGGACAACCTCGACCCGGACTTTTCGGTGCGCGAGAACCTGCTCGCCTACGGCCGCTATTTCGGCATGAGCAAGGCAGCCGTCGCCGCGCGCGTGCCGGAACTGCTCGATTTCGCCGGACTCGCCAGCAAGGCCGACGCGCAGATCGCCCAGCTGTCGGGCGGTATGAAACGACGTCTCACGCTCGCCCGCGCCCTGGTGCACGACCCCGACATCCTGTTTCTCGACGAACCCACCACCGGGCTCGATCCGCAGGCGCGACACCTGATCTGGCAAGGCCTGCGACGGCTGATCGGCGCCGGCAAGACCATCGTGCTGACCACGCATTTCATGGAGGAGGCCGAGCGTCTCACCGACCGCCTCGCGATTCTCGACCATGGCCGATTGGTGGCCGAAGGCGCGCCGCGTGGCCTGATCGAAACGCATATCGAACCCGCAGTGGTCGAGGTGTTCGGAGAAGGGCTGGCCGACTGGACCGGCCATCACGCATCCAGCCTGTGCCAGCGCTTCGAAACCGTCGGCGAAACGCTGTTCTGCTACACCCGCACCCCCGACACCGTGATCGGCGCGCTCAAACACGCCCCGACCCTGCGCTACCTGCATCGGCCGTCGAATCTCGAAGACGTATTCCTCAAGCTCACCGGACGCGATTTAAGGGATTGAGCACATGAGCCATTTCTTTCGCCTGCCGCGCCTGTCGTGGCGCTTCGTCCCGGTGTGGCAGCGCAACTATCTGGTGTGGAAGAAGCTCGCCATCCCGTCCATCCTCGGCAACCTGGCCGACCCGATGCTCTACATGCTGGGCCTCGGCTACGGTCTCGGCAGCCTGCTGCCTGCCGTAGGCGGCATGCCCTACCTGACTTTCCTCGCCGCCGGCACGGTGGCCTACAGCACGATGAACGCGGCCACCTTCGAGGTGTTGTACTCGAGCTTCTCGCGCATGCACGTGCAGCGCACCTGGGACGCGATCCTCAACGCGCCGCTCACGCTTGATGATGTGATGCTGGGGGAACTGACCTGGGCCGCATCCAAAAGCCTGCTGTCGGGACTGGCGATTCTCGCGGTGATCTGGGGGCTGGGCCTGTACGGAAATTTCTGGATGACGCTGTGGATCGTCCCGGTCGTCGCCCTGGTCGGCTTCTGCTTCGGCGGCATGGGGCTGGTGATGAACGCGGTGTCGCCCAGCTACGACTTCTTCCTCTATTACTTCACGCTGGTGATCACGCCGATGGTGCTGCTGTGCGGCGTGTTCTTCCCCGTTTCACAACTCCCTTCCGTGATGCAAAGCGTGTCCGCCTGGCTGCCGCTCACCCACGCCATCGACCTGGCGCGACCGCTGGTCGCCGGCACCATTCCGCACGATATCGCAGTCCACATTGGCGCGCTGCTAATATACGGCAGCCTGGGCTATATCGTCGCGCTTGGATTGACCCGGCGCCGTTTGCTGAACTGATCCACCTTCCGGCGCAGGAACACAACCGGCAGATTCAGCCGAGGGGATCCTCGGCAAACTGGGCCTGTATCCGCTTCACCATTTCGCGGTTATCGACCAGCACCTGCACGCAATCCCTGTCCAGTTTCTCGCCCGCGACACGTTTCAGGTAGGCAAAGGCGTCGTCTGTGCTCCACGCTTCCTTGTAGGGACGTCGGCTGGTCAGCGCATCGAACACATCGGCCACGGCCACAATGCGCGCTTCCAGCGGGATGTCCTCCCCTTTTCTCCCATGCGGATAACCGCTGCCATCCATGGCCTCATGGTGGAATTCCGCGATATTGCGCAGCAGATCGACGTGCTGCAGGCCCACCAGTCCGAAATTGGCAACCATCCTGTCGATCATCTCGCGCCCCTTCAGGACGTGCGTGCTCATGACAGCCCATTCGTTCTCGTCCAAGTCGCCCGGCTTGAGCAGGATGCTGTCGGGGATGCCCACCTTGCCGATGTCATGCAGCGGGGAAAACAACAGCACATGTTCGATGTAGTCATCATCCAACTGGTATTTGGCTGCGAGGCCACGTGCGATGAGATGAGAGTAGCGCGACATGCGGCCAAGGTGGCTGCCGGTTTCCGGGTCGCGCTGGTGGGTGATGTGGGCGATGGTGCTCACCACCGCCGACAGCATCCGAACATTCGAAATCTCGCCTATCACCATCAGCGAAATGAGGTGGCCAACTATATCCAGTTGTTGCAGAACCCCATCCGTAAACACATCCGGCTCGGATGCGTTGAAGAAGATGAATCCGAAGAACACCCCCTGGTTGAACATGGGCAGGGTGTAGCTGGCCGCGTATCCCTGCCGGGCGATGCGGCGGGTGTGTTCATGCTGCCCGCCCTCGAAGGTGAGCTGGTTATTGATGACGCGCGGCCGTTTCTGTTCCAGAATGCGTTTGAGCGATGGGGCGGCATCCAGGCTGGCTTGATAGTTGGACAGGGGATCGGCGTTCCCGCTGCTGTGCTCATACGCCCTGAGAATGTTGGTCTTGGAATCATAGAGGGTCACCGCGATGCGCGCGATGAACGGAAAATGACCCTTCACCACCTGGTGAATGCTGACCAGGCGCTCCTTCAGAGAACCGGCATCATTAAGGGCAGAAAGGCTGTCCTGATAAGGCATCAATTCAAGCCCCTGCGTCCATGAAGCCAAATGTCATCGTTCGAACGCCGTTCTGTGCGGGGGCTGCGGGGCATTGGGCTCTGTTGATCAACGAAGGACCGGAGGACTAGCTCATATACCTGCCGCCTGCTGGTCGGCGTGATAGCTCGACCGCACCATCGGCCCGCAGGCAGCGTGCTTGAAGCCCATCGCCAGCGCGTCTCGCTCGAACTGCACGAAGCGCTCGGGCGTGACGAAGCGTAGCACCGGAAGATGATGCTGTGAGGGCTGCAGGTACTGGCCGAGCGTGAGCATGTCGACGTCGTGCGCGCGCAGGTCGCGCATCACCTGCAGGATTTCGTCATCCTCCTCGCCCAGGCCCAGCATCAGGCCGGACTTGGTCGGGATGTCGGGATGACGTGCCTTGAAATCCTTCAGCAATTTGAGTGAGTGCGCGTAGTCGGCGCCTGGACGTGCCGCCTTGTACAGGCGCGGCACGGTTTCCAGATTGTGGTTCATCACGTCGGGCGGCGCGCTGTCGAGCATGTCGAGCGCCTTTTCCAGCCGGCCGCGGAAATCCGGGGTGAGGATTTCGATGCGGGTGGCCGGCGACGCTGCGCGCACCGCCGCGATGCACTGGGCGAAATGCCCGGCGCCGCCGTCGCGCAGATCGTCGCGGTCGACGCTGGTGATCACCACGTATTTCAGCGCCATCAGCGCGATGGTTTCGGCGAGGTGACGCGGCTCATCGACGTCCGGCGGCAGCGGCGTGCCGTGGCCGACGTCGCAGAACGGGCAGCGCCGCGTGCACAGGTCGCCCAGGATCATGAAGGTGGCGGTGCCGTGGCCGAAGCACTCGCCCAGGTTGGGGCACGAGGCTTCCTCGCACACGGTGTGCAGCTTCGCCTCGCGCAGGATGCCCTTCAGCCGCGCCACGTTCGGCACGTTGGGCGACTTGGCGCGGATCCACGACGGCAGCCGCATGCGCGGCTGCTGCACGATCTTGATCGGGATGCGCGCGGTCTTGGCGGCGCCTTTGTGCTGGATGGGGTCTGCCATAATGTGCTCGGAACGACATCGAAAGTGGATTTTAGCCTATGCGCCTGTTGAGCTTGACCCTGCTGGCCGTGTGGAGTGCCGCGGCGCTGGCCGCCACCGATATGAGCGTGGACCCGGAAACCGGGCTCGCCAGCTGGCAAACCGAAACGGACGGCATTCAGGTGCGGCTGACCCAGATCAGCCCCGACCAGGCGCGCGCCTTTTATCAGGCGCGCGGGTTTTCTGCGGCGGCGGCGGAACGCTATGCCCGCGAATGCGTCTTCATGACCGTGGTGCGCAACATCGGCGATGCGCCGCTCCGCCACCAACTGGACGGCTGGCGCTATGTCGTCGCCGGGCAGCCGCCGCGCGCCATCCGCAGCAAGGCCGAGTGGGAGCGCCTGTGGAAACAGCAGGGCGTTCCCGAATCGGCACGCATCGCCTTCACCTGGGCACAGTTCCCCACCGCACAGACCTTTGCGCCGGGCGACTGGAACCAGGGCATGACGACCTACAGCATGCCGCGCGGGGGGCAGTTCGACCTGCATTTTGTCTGGCGTACCCTGAACGGCAAAAACGTGAACGGCTCGCTTCATAAGGGATTACTCGAACAGGTGAGGTGCGCAGATGGGAATCCGTGATCGAATGACAGGCGTGGCGTTCGCCCTGCTTTGCCTGCTGGGGATGCCGGGGGCAACCCCCCTCGCAGCCGACCTCCCCCCCTTGTCCCACAGCCTCACGAAGCTGGCGCCGAAAGCCGCGCCGGCACTCAGGCTGAAAGACGTCGACGGCGCAACCCACGATCTGGCCCAGCTCAAGGGCCGGGTGGTGCTGGTCAATTTCTGGGCCACCTGGTGCCCGCCGTGCCGCCGCGAAATGCCGTCGATGGAACGCCTGTCGCAGGCGCTCAAGGGCGACGCCTTCAGCGTGCTGGCGGTGGACGTGGGCGAGGATGTTGACACCATCGAGGCCTTCACCGGCCAACTCGATACCATGCCGACCTTCCCCATCGTCCTCGACACCCGCAGCCGCGTCATGCAGGCATGGAAGGTGGCGGGGCTGCCGACCACCTACCTGGTCGACAGGCAGGGGCGCATCGTCGCCAGCGCCATCGGCGGGCGCGAGTTCGACCATCCCGAGATGGTCGCGTTGATTCGCGGTTTGCTTAAGAAGTAGTCAGGCCTCGACCCAGACCTGTCCGGCTTCAATTTTCACCGGATAGGTCCTGATCGGCTCGTCGGCCGGCTCGCAGGTGGGCTGGCCGGTGGTGAGATCGAAGTAGCTGCCGTGCAGCGAGCACTTGATCTTGCCGTCCTTGATGCAGCCGAGGTACAGCGAATAATCCTCGTGGCTGCACATCTCGTCGACGACATAGTGGGTGCCGTT
>JAJXTE010000076.1 GCA_021784115.1 Pseudomonadota bacterium
CTGCAGGAGTTGAAATATCTCGTCGCGCTCGCCGATCATGGCCACTTCGGCCGTGCGGCGGAAGCCTGCTTCATCACCCAGTCGACGCTGTCGACCCAGATCAAGAAGCTCGAGGATTTCCTTGGCGTGACGCTGTTCGATCGCAGCCTGAAGCGCGTGACGCCCACGCCGATCGGCCGCGAGATCCTGCAGGCGGCGCGCAACATCGTCGAAGAGTCCGAGCGCATCCGCGAGCTCGCCAAGCACGCTCAGGATCCCATGGCGCGCACCCTGCATCTCGGCGTCATTCCCACGCTGGGGCCGTATTACCTGCCGCATGCGCTGACGCTGGTGCACCGGAAACATCCGGGCTTGCGCCTGCTGTTGCGCGAGGAAATGACACCGCAAATCCTGGAGCATCTGGTTGACGGAAGGCTGGATGCGGGTCTGCTGGCGCTGCCGGTGACCGATGACAGCCTGCGCGTCGAGCCGCTGTTTTATGAGCCGTTTTATGCAGCCCTGCCGGCAGGGCACGCGCTTGCCAGGCAAAGTGTGCTCAAGGTGTCGGACATCATGAAAGAGAAGCTGCTGCTGCTGGACGAGGGCCATTGCCTGCGCGACCAGGCGCTCGATGTGTGCGGCACGGGCTCGCGCGGCCGCGAGGAGGTCCGCGCCACCAGCCTGGAAACCCTGCGCCAGATGGTCGCCATGGGCCTGGGCCTGACCCTGCTGCCGGCGCTGGCGGTCGACGCGGGCGCGCGTCAAACGAAGAAATCAGTCGAGATCCGCCCGTTCAGAGCGCCGCCGCCCGGGCGCACCATTGGACTTGTCTGGCGCAAGCGTGCGCCGTTTCCCGAAACCTTCGAGCGCCTTGCCGCCACGCTCAAGGCCACCTTGCCTGCCGAAGTGGAGCCTGTCTGATGTCCGACCTCAATGACCCGCGCGTATTTTTCGCCGCCGAGCGCACGCTGATGGCGTGGACCCGCACCGGCCTCACTCTGATGGCGTTCGGCTTCGTGCTCGAACGCTTCGGCCTGTTTCTGCATGTGCTGCGCATGAACCCGAGCCACGCCGGGCGCGACATGTCGTTCTGGATTGGCATCGCCTTCATCGCGCTGGCCTTGTGGGTGGTCGGTTTTTCCGTCGTGCAGTTCCGGCGCGTGCTGAAAACGCTGAAGCCGATCGAGATCCCGGCGCGCTACTGCACCTGGTCGGGCATCGCGATGAACCTGTCGGTCGTGGTGCTCGGTTTCGCACTGCTGGCGTATCTGTTTTCCGAGCTCTGATAACACAGCAAAATCACGCAGGCAGGACGGGGCGGTGTCCGGCTGGTACCGGGCAGGCTGCCAGAGCGCTTGCGCGTCACAGTTGCGATGCGATCGTTCACCCAGGCGCGGGGTTCCAAAAGGAACGCCCCGCCGGCTTGCGCCAACACGGGATTTCTCCGCCGTCGGACTGCTGGCGAGTGGAATGGTCAGT
The DNA here is from genome assembly GCA_021784115.1 of Pseudomonadota bacterium. Taxonomy (GTDB): domain Bacteria; phylum Pseudomonadota; class Gammaproteobacteria; order Burkholderiales; family Thiobacillaceae; genus Thiobacillus. Next base: position 1,459 of record JAJXTE010000076.1, read on the forward strand.
TTGGACCCGCCCGTTGCGTCTGTGTCGCGACCAGGATGGTCGTCGAGGTCATCGATTGTCCTTTGGGCACGCCGCCGAGATCATGACGGTGCGATCAATGCCGCTGGCGGGATGTTGTACGTTGACATACGCGACGTTCGGCTTGAACGGGTCGAAGTACAGCCCGCTGCTTTCCGCGCCCGCGGTCGACAGGCTGGCCCACTTGCCGACGGCTTCCGCCACCCCGTCGTCGTTCTCGTCTCGGGCAAACCAGATGTCGCCGATGCCGCCTGGCTGGTCCTCCACGATGTAGAGGTTGCCGTCGGCGTCGATCGCCAGGTTGTCCGGATTGGCGAAGGCGCGGCCGGCGGGCCTGCCGGTGGCCATGTCCGGCGTGTCGCGGCTGGCGAACAGCTTGACCCTGCCGCTGGCGAGGTCGATCGAGAACACCTTGTGATTCGTGGTGGTCGCCACGAACAGCGTCTGCCTGCCATTCTTCCGGGTCTTGATTTCCAGGTCTTCGGGGCGGTCGAAACGCGTCCCGGGGAAGGCCCGCAGGTTGGGCGTGGCGCGGCCATCGAGCGCGGTCAGGCCGTCGGGGTCGATCACGACGACTGCGCCTGGCAGGGGTCCCCCGTTCTTGGCGGTCAGCGGAACCCAGCTGGCCGCGCCGGTGGCCTCCTTGACGCCGCCATCGCCGACGCGCAACACGAAAGTCTGGCCTGAGGCGAAGAAATCGTCGCCGTTGGCGGCGTTCGGCCTGGTCGACGTGAACCTGAAGACATGGCCGTCGTGGTGCTCGTCGATGAAGTACAGATTGTTCCTGTCGTCGAACGCCAGGCCCTCGTGCGCGACGCGCGGCACGATCCCGCGGTGCCTGATCACGATGTCTGCCGGGGCGGCCAGCGGATTGGTCACCTCGAACAGCCGGCCATGCCGGCCGTTGGAACCGGCCCCTTCGCGCCACGATTCTTCCCCGGTCAGAACGCTGCCCCATGGGGTCCAGCGCGCTGAATCGAAGGCTACGTGGCTGCCCGGCGCGGGCGCAGCCCACAGCGTGGTCGTCGTCAGGGTGCGCAGGTCGGTGCGCTGGATGCCGGCCTGCCCCGCTTCGAACACGCTGAACAGGTAGCGGCCCGCGTCAGGCCCGGTCTCGTTCGTGGTCTGCATGTCGTAGCGGCCGCTGTCGAAGCGGCGTGCCTGGGATACATCGCGGATGACGATGCTGGTCTGGCGGAAGCACGGCGAGGACAGCCTGAAGGGCGCATCCTCGGGCAGCGTGCCGGCGCCCATGTCGCCGGCCATGGGCGTGAAGCGGTCGAAGGACGGGTCGGCGGCGCAGGCTGACGCAACGGCCAGGGCAAGGGCAAGGGCCGTCGCGAGCAGGCGTTTTCCGAGTGTCATGATGCAACTCCCTTGAGCGTGGACGACGGGTGGGCGGGCATTTTTCCCTATTCCAGCACGTGTGGAGGCTGACCGCCAGGGTGGGCGGCGACAGCCGAGGGAAAGCCGTGGAACTCGCGTGTCCGTTCGCAGTCGGGCTGGAGACTCGTTTAGAATCGTTGCACCTTGAATCCCCCGTCACGTTGCCTCCTGTTGTGCGTGTCGCTTGCGCTGTGGCCGTCCTGGGGCCGTGCGACCGCGCTCGACCTGCCCGCGCGCCCGGGTGTGTTCTGGTCGCAACCGGATGCGCTGCCCGGGACGGGCCCGGTGTCGGCGGCACCGACCGGCGTCGTGCACTTTTCAAGCCTCGCCGCCCTGACCGACTACGCGTTGCGCGAGCGTGCGGAAACGCGTGCGGCCTGGCTCGGTATCCAGGCCGAAGCGGCGCGGCTGGATGCCGCCAGCGCGGCCAACTGGCCGACGCTGACCGGACAACTCAACTTTACGCAGAGCCGCGCGCTGTCCAGTTCGGGCGCCCAGGTGCCCACGCTCAACCGGTACGGACCCAGCCTCAGCCTCGCCTACGTTCTGCTCGACTTCGGCGCGCGCGCCGCCAGCATCGACGCCCAGCGCTATCAGCTCATCGCCAGCCTGCTCACCAGCAACCGCACCGTGCAGGATACGGTCGCCGAGGTGGAGGCCGCCTATTTTTCCCTGCTGGCCGCGCGGGCGCAGGTCGCGGCCCAGGCCCGGCAGGTCACCGCCTTGCGCACCAGTCTCGATGCGGTCGACGCGCGGCTGCGGGGCGGCCTCGCTTCGCGCGCCGACCAGCTGCGCGCGCGTGCCGCGCTGGCCGAGGCTGAACTCGCAAGCCAGACCGCGGAGCGCGATCGGGCCAAGGCCGACGCTGCACTGAAACAGGCCGCCGGCATCGCCCAGACCCAGACGCTGGCCCTGGACTGGCAAACCGCGCCGCCGGACGCGCTGGCGGCAACGGCGTTGCTGGCCGACCTGCTGCAGGAGGCCCAGCGTAGCCGTCCCGACCTGCAGGCCCTGCTGGCCGCTGCGACCAGTGCACGCTTCGAGGCCGAACGTGCGCGTGCGGCCCGCTGGCCCACTCTGTCGCTGGCAGCCACGACCGGGCGCACACTTTTCCTGGACAGCGACCGGGCGCCGTCGACCACCTACAGCGTCGGCGTGAACGTGTCGGTGCCGCTGTTCGATGGCGGCCGTCTGGCGGCGCAGGCGCGCGCGGCCGAGCGCGATGCCGACCGCCTGCAGGCCGAGGCGGAGGCGCAACGCAGCCAGATCGCGCTGGCGGTGACCGACGCCTATTACGATGTCCGCCACGCACAAGCCCAGCGCGAGGGCGTGGCGGTGCAACTCGACAGCGCCCGCGAATCGGCGCTGGCAGCGGAGGCGCGTTACAAGACCGGCGTCGGCAGCCTGCTCGAATGGCTGACCGCCGAGGCGGACCTGGCGCGCGCGCGCCAGGCGCAGGCGCAGGCCGACAGCGACTGGCTGGCGGCGTTTTCCCGTTTGAACCACGCGCTGGGCCGTCTGCCCGTCGCCTCTCCTGCGAGCCCGCCATGAAATTACGCATCCTGCTGATCGTCCTTGCACTCGCATTGATTGCCGGCGTGGCCTATCGCATCCAGCATCAGGCTGCGGGCGACAGAAAGGGTGGCGGGGACCGGGCGCTCAGCATCAGGACGGTGCCGGTGGCCGTGCGCGATTTTCCGCGCGTGATCGATCTGCCCGGCACGCTGGAAGCGGCGCAGCAGGTCGCCATCGTCGCCCAGACCGGCGGCACGGTGCTGCGCCAGCACGTGCAGGAAGGCGATGCCGTGCGGGCGGGACAGGTTCTCTTCAGCCTCGATACACGCCCCGCGCAGGCGCGCATTGCACAAAGCCAGGCCACCCTGGCCGGCGCACGCGCCGAGACCGCCGAGGCTGGAAAAAAACTGGAACGTCTGAGTCCGCTGATGAAGTCGGGCTACATCAGCCGCCAGGAGTTCGCCGACGCGCAGCTGGCGCTGGAGTCCGCGCGCGCGCGTGCCGGCACCGCCCGCGCCGAGCTGGAAGCGGCCCAGGTGGACGTGGCGTATGGCCAGATCCGCTCACCGATCGCCGGGCGCGTCGGGCGCATTGCCGTGCGCGCGGGCACGCTGGTGCAGGCGGGCGGGGCGCCGCTCACCACGATCCTTGCGCCCGGCGCGCTGGACGTGCGCGCCAGTGTGTCGCAGCAGGACTGGCCGGAACTCGCGGCTGCGCGTTCGCAGGGCAGGGTGACGGCCGAGGTTTTCCAGGATCCCGATCGCACCGTGCGGGCGCGCGGCGAACTCGTGTTTGTCGATTCGCAAATCGATGCCACCACCGGCGCGGTGCCGATCAAGGTGCGGCTGGCCGATACGCCGACCACCCTGCTGTCGGGGCAGGGCGTCCGGGTGCGCCTGCAATTGGGCATTGAGCCCGACGCCAAGGTGGTGCCGGAAGCCGCGCTGCAGCATGCGCAGGCAGGCGCGTATGTGTATGTGGTGCGCGGCGGCAAGGCCGTCGTGCAGCCGGTGAACGTGACGCGCAGCCTCGACGGCGAGGAAGTGGTCGAAGGCGGGCTGCGCGCCGGCGAGCCGGTTCTGATCGAGATTCCGCAACGCCTCAAGGCAGGCAGCAAGGTCACGCTCCAGGGCGCGCGCCGATGAATCTGTCGCGGCTCTTCATCGAGCGCCCGGTCGCCACGCTGATGCTGGTGCTGGCGATGGCGCTGTTCGGCGCGATCGCCTACAAACAGCTGCCGGTGAACGACCTGCCGCAGGTGGACTTTCCCACCTTGCGGATCAGCGCGTCGCTGCCCGGCGCCAATCCCGAGACCATGGCCAACACCGTGGCGACGCCGCTGGAGCGGCAGCTGGCGACGGTGGCGGGGATCGAGTCGATGAGTTCGCAGTCGGGCCAGGGCTCGACCAACATCACGCTGCAGTTCGAGCTCGGTCGCGACATCGATGCCGCCGCGCAGGACGTGCAGACCGCGATTGCGCAGGCGGCGCGCAACCTGCCGCAGGGCATGGATCCGCCGCAATTGAGAAAGATCAATCCGGCCGATTCGCCGATCATGTACCTGGCGCTGTCGGCCGAGCGCGTGCCGTTGACCCAACTCGACGCCATTGCCGACTCGCGCGTGGCGCAAAAGCTGTCCGGCCTCTCCGGCGTGGCGCAGGTGCTGGTGTTCGGCTCGCAGAAATACGCGCTGCGGCTGTATCTCGACCCCGCCAGGCTGCAGCAGCGCGGGCTGACCTTCGCCGACGTGATCCAGGCGGTGCAGAACGCCAACGCCAATCTGCCGTCCGGCACGCTCGATGGCGCGACGCGTGCCTATACGGTGAAGGCGCCGGTGGCGCTGGCCAACGCGGCGGACTTCGGCGACATCGTCGTCGCCTATCACGACGGCACTGCGCTCAGAGTGAAGGACCTCGGCCGCGCCGAGGACAGCGTGGAAAACGACAAGGCGCGCACCTGGTACAACGGCACCCGCGCCATCGTGCTCGCGGTGCAGCGCCAGCCCGGCGCGAACACCGTCGAGGTCGCCGACCGCATCCGCGCGATGCTGCCGCAGATCGAGGCGGAACTGCCGGACGGCGTGCGCCTGCAGGTGCATTTCGACCGCTCGCGATTCGTCAAGGATTCGCTGCACGAGGTCAATTTCACCCTCCTGCTGGCGCTGGGACTGGTGATCCTCGTCATCTTCGCCTTCCTGCACAATCTGCGCGCCACGCTGATCGCCGCCCTGGTGCTGCCCAGCTCGCTGCTCGGCACCTTCGCCTTCATGCATCTGCTGGGCTACAGCCTCAACAATCTCTCGCTGATGGCGATCACGCTGGCGATCGGTTTCGTGGTCGACGACGCGGTGGTGGTCATCGAGAACATCGCGCGCCACCTGGAAATGGGCAAACCGCGCATGCAGGCCGCGCTCGACGGGGCGCAGGAGATCGGTTTCACCGTGCTGTCGATGACGATTTCGCTCGCTGCCGTCTTCCTGCCCATTCTCTTCATGGGCGGCATGATCGGGCGGCTGTTCCAGGAGTTCGCGGTGAGCATCGGCGTCGCCGTGCTGCTGTCCGGCGTGGTGGCGCTGACGCTCACCCCGATGTTGTGCGCGCGCGGCCTGGTCAACGAACCGCTCAACAATCGCCTGTCGCGCCTGTTCGATGCCGGCTTCAGCCGCTTCCGCAATTTCTACGGCGACACCCTGCGCGCGTCGATGCGCCACCGCGGCGGCATGCTGCTGTTTTCGGTGGCCGTGCTCGCGGCGATGCTCTGGCTGGCCGGCCACGTCAAGCAGGGCTTCATTCCGCGCGTCGACTCCGGGATGATTTTTGCCAGCGTGCAGTACCCCGAAGGCATCCCGTTCGAGGAACTGAGCAAACGCCAGCAAACACTCGCGGCGCTGGTGCAGGCGCACCCGGCGGTCGACGGCCTGATGTCGAGTGCCGGGCAGGGCGGCGGCGGCGTGACCGGCGGCAACGTCGGACGCCTGGTGATCCGCCTGGCGCCACGTGACACGCGCAAGAGCGCCGACGCGGTGATCGAGGAGCTCCGTGCGATCACGCGCAAGGTCAGCGGCGTCAATGTCACCCTGCAGAATCCGGCGTCGATCAACGTCGGCGCGCTCGCCTCCAGCAGCGATTATCAACTGACGCTCATTTCCGGTGATTTCGAGGCGCTGAAGGCGGTGTCGGCCGAGGTGGAGAAGCGGCTGGAGGCGCTTCCCCAGATCGAGGATGTCAACAGCAATCTGGAGTTGCGCAATCCCGAGCTGCGGGTCAGCCTCGATCCCCTGGAGGCGGCGCGACTCGGCATCACCCCGCAGCAGGTCCAGCAGACGCTGTACGACGCGCTGGGCGGGCGCCGCATCAGCGAGATCTACGGCACCAGCGACCAGTATGTGGTGAGCGTCAAGGCGCTCCCCGAAGCGCAACTGGACCCGGCAGTCATTGGCCAGCTGCCCCTGAAAACGGCGGCGGGCGCGATTACGCGGCTGGATGCAGTGGCACGGGTCGAGCCGGGCGTGGGGCCGATCGCGGTCTATCACTACGGCCAGCAGCCCGCCGTCACGCTGTCGTTCAACCTCGCGCCCGGCGCTTCGCTCGATGCCGCGCTGGCGGCGGCATTCGACGCGGCCAGCGAAGTGGTGCCGTCCGAGGTGGCGCTTGAATTCACCGGCGCGGCGCAGAAATTCCAGGAGTCGACGGTCCAGTTGCCGTGGCTGCTGCTGTTCACCGTCGTGATCATCTACATGGTGCTGGCGGTGCTGTACGAGCACCTCGGCCACCCGCTGACCATCCTCACCGCGTTACCGCTGGCCGGCTTCGGCGCCTTGCTGGTGCTGCTTCTGGCCAACGACGAGCTCAACATCTTCAGCTTCGTCGGCATCATCCTGCTGGTGGGACTGGTGAAGAAGAACGGCATCATGATGATCGACTTCGCCCTTGCGCGGCAGCGCGCGGGGATGAGTGCCGAAGACGCCATCGTCGAAGCCTGTCTGGTGCGCCTGCGGCCGATCATGATGACCACCTTCGCCGCCATCTTCGCCACCTTGCCGATCGCCATCGGCTTCGGCGCCGGCGGCGAGGCGCGCCGCCCGCTCGGCATCGCCGTGGTCGGCGGCCTGTTTTTCTCGCAGTTCCTGACGCTCTACATCACGCCCACCTTCTACGTGAGCATGGCCCGGCTGGAGGCGGCGCTGCGGCGCTGGCGTTCCCGCTTCGCCTGAGCCGCACGCCTGCAAAGGCGATAGATATCGTCAATTGATTTGATCCAGACTTTCCGTTGGATCGAACTATCGATGAACTCTAATATCGCTCCTGTCTTGATTGACAACGTAAATCAACCGAACAGGAGCGAATCATGCAGAACACGACGTCCCCCACCATCCAGAACCTCGAAGCCGCCTTTGCCGGCGAGTCCATGGCCCACATCAAGTACATGTGGTTCGCACGACAGTGCCGCAAGGTGGGCGACGAAGCCACCGCCAAGGTGTTCGAGGACACCGCCGCGCAGGAAATGTTGCACGCCCTCGGCCATGCCGAGCTGCTGTTCGCCGACGAGACGATGACGCCGGCCAGGTGCCTGCAGTACGCGATCGACGGCGAAACCCACGAGTACACCGAGATGTATCCGAAGTTCCGCCACGAGGCGATGATCGAGGGCAATACCGCCGCGGTCGCCGAGATGGACGAGCAGATCGCCGAATCGCAGGAACATGCCGAGAGGTTCAGGGCCGTTCTGGACAAGGCCGCCAAGCGCTTCGCCGCGCTGGCCAAGGTGGAAGAGAAACACGCGCAGCACTACCAGGCGCAAAAAGACGCGATCGCCGCCTGAACGAATCTTTGAAGACCGTTTAACTGAAAGGACACATCATGAAAGCTTGGCAATGCATCGTTTGCGGTTACATCTACGACGAATCCAAAGGCGACCCGGAGCACGGCATCGCCCCCGGCACCCGCTGGGAAGACGTGCCGGAAGGCTGGGAATGTCCGGATTGCGGCGTCGCGAAGGCAGATTTCGAGATGGTCGAGGTCACCGCCGCCTGAATCGTTCTCACATTCGAGGCCGCATGTGCGCGGCCTCCATTAACCTGGAGCCCCTCATGCCCCCCATCGTCATCGTCGGTTCCGGCCTCGCCGGCTACACCCTGCTGAAGGAAATCCGCAAACGCGACACGGAAATTCCGGTCACGCTCGTCACGGCGGACGACGGCACGTTTTATTCCAAGCCCAACCTGTCGAATGCGCTCACCGCTTGCAAGACGGCGGCGGCGCTCGCCGGCGCCAGTGCGGAAAAAATGGCGGCCGATCTGAATGCGACGATCCTGACGCACACCCGGGTGACGGCGATCGACACGCAGGCGCAGCGCATCCGCACCATCAACGGCGAGCTGGACTACGGCAAGCTGGTGCTGGCCCTCGGTGCCGACCCGATTCCGCACGGGCTTGTCGGAGCAGGTGCGGCGAGCGTGCTGGCGGTGAACGATCTCGCCGGTTACGGGACGTTCCGCAGCGCCATCGACGGCAAGCGGCGCGTCACCGTGCTCGGCGGCGGGTTGATCGGCTGCGAGTTCGCCAACGACCTGGCGCACGCGGGTTTTGCGGTGGATGTGGTGCATCTGGGCGAATGGCCGCTGGAGCGCCTGCTGCCGGTCGAGGCCGGTCAGCGCCTGGCC
>JAJXTE010000009.1 GCA_021784115.1 Pseudomonadota bacterium
TTTCGTACACGCTGTCGGTCTTGGGGATCGATTTGAACTTGCCGTCGTGCAGCAGGTAGGGCCCGAAGCGGCCGTTGTTGGCGACGATCGGCAGGCCGGTGGTCGGGTGATGGCCCACCTCGCGCGGAAGCGAGAGGAATTTCAGCGCTAGTTCGAGCGTCGCGCTGTCCAGCGGAATCTCCTTCGGCCACGAGGCGCGGCGCGGTTTCGGCGCCTTCTTGTCTTCCGGCATCTCGCCGATCTGAACATAGGGGCCGAAGCGCCCGGACAGCAGCTTGACGTCGAGGCCGCTGGCCGGATCCTTGCCAAGGATGTTGTCGCCCTCTGCGGTGGCGGCATGCAGTGGCCGTGTGTAGTCGCATTCCGGATAGCCGGAACAGCCGATAAAGAGGCCGCGCTTGCTCGCCTGCATGAACAGCGGCTTGCCGCACTTGGGGCAGGCCTCCAGGATGGGGCAGCCACGTTCGACGCCCTGCTTGGCTTTCAGCTCGCCGTCGAAATCCTTCCAGAATTCGCCCAGTAGGCGCGTCCACACCCGCTTGCCGTTGGAGACGTCATCGAGCTTGTCTTCCAGCTTGGCGGTGAAGTCGTAGTCGACGTAGTGGCTGAAATGCCGGGTGAGGAAGCAGTTGACCAGGCGGCCGACGTCGGTCGGCTGAAAGCGTTTCTTCTCCAGCACGACGTATTCGCGGTCCTGCAGGGTGGAAATGATGCTGGCGTACGTGGAGGGGCGACCGATGCCGTATTCCTCCAGCGCCTTGACGAGGCTCGCCTCGGTATAACGCGGTGGCGGCTGGGTGAAGTGCTGCTCGCCGTAGAGTTTGTCGACCGGCAGGGTCTCGCCCTCGACGAGCGCCGGGAGTTTGGACTCGCTTTCCTCGTCCTCGTCATCCTGGTACACCGCGAGGAAGCCCGCGAAGGCCAAAGTCTGGCCGGTGGCGCGGAAGGTGCCCTCGCCCACCGTGATGTCGGCGGCGACGGTGTCGAATTGCGCCGGTGTCATCTGGCAGGCGACGGTGCGTTTCCAGATCAGCTCGTAGAGCCTGGCCTGGTCGTGCGAGAGAAAGGGCTTCACCGATTCGGGCGCGCGCGCGACCGAGGTCGGTCGCACGGCCTCGTGCGCCTCCTGTGCATTCTTGGTTTTTGCCTTGTAATGCAACGCGGCCGGCGGCAGGAATTCCTTGTCGAAGTTGGCGCCCACATACTTGCGGATGTCCGTGATCGCTTCCTGGGCCAGATTCACCGAGTCGGTCCGCATGTAGGTGATGAGGCCGACCGGGCCTTCGCCGAGGTCGACGCCTTCGTACAACTGCTGGGCGGTGCGCATCACGCGGTCCGTGGTCATGCCTAGCTGGCGCACCCCGGCCTGCTGCAGCGTCGAGGTGGTGAACGGCGCGCCGGGGAGGCGCGCGCGTCGCTTCTTCTCGATGCGCATCACGCGCGCATCCTTGCCTTCCAGCGTCGCCAGCCATTCCTTGCTGCGCGCGGCGTGCTCGACCGTGAATTGCTCGAGTTTTTCGCCCTTGAAGTGGGTGAGCTTGGCGGTGAAAGCCTGTGTGCTTTTATGCGTGTCGAGGTGCAGCGTCCAGTATTCGCGCGGAACGAAGGCTTCGATTTCCTCCTCGCGCTCGACGATCATCCTGAGCGCGGGCGACTGCACGCGCCCGGCGGAGAGCCCGGGACTGATCTTGCGCCACAAAAGCGGCGACAGGTTGAAGCCGACCAGGTAATCCAGGGCGCGCCGCGCCTGCTGCGCGTCGACCAGATCGGACGCGATTTCGCGCGGGTGGCGCACCGCGTCCTGGATGGCCGATTCGGTGATCTCGTAGAAGGCCACCCGCTTCATCGGCGTCTTGACCTTGCGTTCCTTGAGGATTTCGCTGATGTGCCAGGAAATCGCCTCGCCTTCGCGGTCCGGGTCGGTTGCCAGCAGGATTTCATCGGCCTTCTTGGCAGCCTTGACGATGGCCTCGACGTGCTTGGCGTTGCGCTCGATGACCTGGTATTTCATGGTGAAATTTTCGGTATCGACCGCGCCCGTTTTCGGCTCCAGGTCGCGCACGTGGCCGTAGCTGGCGAGGATGTCGTAGTCGGCGCCGAGGTATTTCTTCAGCGTTTTGGATTTCGACGGCGATTCGACGATGACAAGCTTGGACATGACTAATTAATGTAGACGTCCCGGCTCGTGATTCAACAGCAAGTCTTCCAGATGCGTGAAATGTTCGATCAGGCCGCGGCTCCACAGCACGATCAGCGTCATCCAGCGCACGTGGTCGGGCTCGATGTCTTCGCCGCCCAGCGCCATCAGTCCGGAAATGACCCATTCGCGGGACTCGGGGTCGAGCACCTGCGCGCTCACCAGATAGGCCAGTTCGCTGCGGCAGGCGTTGTTCAGGCGCTCAAGCTCCTCGGCGGCGTAATGACGGTCGTAGGCCAGCGCGAGTCGTTCGTGGGTGGCGCTGGCGGTCAGGTTGGCGTACCAGTCCAGGGCGGCGTTGATGTCGGATTCTTCGAACCCGGCGGCAAACAGGCGCTTTTCCAGCGCGTCGCGGTCGGGCGCCAGCTCCGCCATGCGGAAGCTCTCGTATAGATAAACCAGAATGTCGAGCATGATCTCAGTGTATTTTTTGGTAACGCCCGCCGGGCAATGAAGCAATTCGCCCATCCAGTTCAAGCGCCAACAGCTTCGCCGAAAGCGCATCCAGCGTCAACCCGGTTCTTTGCGCCAGCGTGTCAACGGTGGCCGGCGCGCCGTCGAGCGCGTCCAGAACCGGATCGGACCGCGTTTCGGGCAAAACCGGCGGCGCCAGCCGCTGCAGCCAGGCCAGTTCGTCGAGGATGTCGGCCGCCGACTCGACCAGCTTGGCGCCCTGCTTGATCAGCGCATGGCAGCCGCGCGCCAGCGGCGAATGGATGGAACCGGGAATGGCGAACACCTCGCGTCCCTGTTCGGTGGCCACCCGTGCCGTGATCAGCGATCCGCTGTCGGGCGCGGCCTCGACCACCAGCACGCCGCGGGAGAGGCCGCTGATGAGCCGGTTGCGGCGCGGGAAGTGGCCGGGCAAGGGCGGCGTGCCGAGCGCAAACTCCGACACGATCAGCCCGGTTTCGGCCAGCCGGTGCGCCAGCGCCTTGTTGCGCGCGGGGTAGATGCGGTCGAGTCCGGTGCCGACGATGGCGACGCTCGAGCCGGCCCCGGCCAGCCCGCCACGGTGGGCTGCCGCATCGATGCCGAGCGCTAGCCCGCTGACGATGGTGAGTCCGGCGTCCGACAGGGCCCGGGCGAAGGCTTCGGCATCGCGCACCCCCTGCGGGGTGGCGTTGCGGCTGCCGACAATGCCGAGTGCGGGCTGGCTCAGCAGGTTGCGTTGCCCCTTGCAATACAGCATGGCCGGGGGATCCGCGATTTCGAGCAGGGCCTTCGGGTAGTCTGCGTCCGCCAGCGTCATCAGGCTGTTGCCGGGTTGGGCGAGCCATGCCTGGGCAGCGTCGAGTTGCGCGGCGTCGGGCGCGGCCAGCAGCGCGTCGCATTGGGCCGCCGACAGGTAGGGCGCCAGCGCGGTGCGGCCGGACGACAAAACGGCCTCCGGAGAACCGAAGGCCGTGAGCAGGCGAATCAGGCTGGTGTTGCCGACCCCCGGAGCGAGGGCGAGGCGCAGCCAGGGATCAAGTGCGTTCAATCCGGGTTTTTTACGGTGTCGAGCAGGTAGACGGGTCCATCGGACTGCATGATGAGCGCGTACGACACGCGGTCATACACACGGTAGACCATCACCAGGCCGCTGCGGGTGTCGGGCAGCTTGACGGCACGGTCGCTGCGGTTGCCGAGACAGGTGTCGCGGAAGGTATTGCGCATGTCGGCCGCCTGGTCGTAGGTGACCTTGCCGTCTTCCTTCAGGCAGCGCACGTCGCTGTATAGCCAGGCGCCGCCTTCGGGAACGCCGCTGGATTTTTCATTGACCCAGGTCATGCGGTCCTTTTCGTCGCGGGTGAGCGTGACCGCCAGGCCTTCGCGGTATACCGCCAGCACATGGCCAGGCTCCAGGCCGTCGCGGCTGCCGCGGTTGATCACCACCGTCTGGTAGCGACCGCTGTCGGACATCCCGCCGTATGCGGAGATGATGCGGCCGGTGATCTTCGCTTCCGGCGCGTGCGGGATGTATTCGAAGGTGGTGCTGTCGTCTGCTTCGACCAGCTTGTCCTTGGGCAGGATTTCGCGCACGGACTGGGTGATGCGGATTTTTTGCGGTGCGCCTTCCGCCAGCGTGCGGGCGTCGCCCAGGTATTCGACTTCATAGCCCAGCACTTCGCCGGTTTCCGGGTCTTTGAGTGCCTTGCCCGGGCGCAGCACGTTCCAGCGCGTGACGCCGGGCTTGCCGCCGGTGGCGAAGGCATCGTCGCCGGCACCCATTACGACGCGTTCGGCGTTGCTCCCCAGGATGAAGGGCGCGTCATCGAGCGCCCCCTTGGCCACCACGCGCGGCTGCGACAGGAAAGGATGAATCACGCGGATGGGGATGGACGGAATCGCCTCGGTGATGTCGGTTGCGCGCGCGCCGGGCGACAGCTTGACGGTGTTCATGCCGTTCTTGCTGCCCTTGACCAGCGACAGGCGCGGTTCCTTGCCGCTCCTGTCGAGCACGATCAGGTCGCCGGGATAAATCCAGTGCGGGTTCTTGATCTCCTCGCGGTTCATTTTCCAGATCTGGGGCCAGCGCCATGGATCCTTGAGAAACTTGCCGGAGATATCCCACAGGGTGTCGCCTTTGACCACGACATAATTGTCTGGGGCGTTGTCCTGAAGTTTAAGGGTGTCGGCCAGCGCGGGAGCGGCCGCCAGCAGTAGGGCGAGAGAAACTACGAGTTGACGCACGGGGAACCCTCCATTTAGACCTTGTCTAATTTTCTGCGTTGAAAATATACTGTGCGCTTAGCTTACGGCTATCCGCCGCCTTATATTTAGGGTTGGTGCGCGGCTCAACGCAGATTTTGCATCAAAGTGCGCTTCCAGCTCGTTCATTCGTAAACTTTTTTATGGCCAGACTCGATATTTTGCATTACCCCGATGCGCGCCTGCACACAGTCGCCAAGCCGGTGACGGCGGTGGACGCGCGCATCCGCAAGCTGGTCGACGACATGGCCGAAACCATGTACGCCGCGCCAGGCATCGGGCTGGCCGCCACCCAGGTCGACGTTCACGAACGCGTCGTCGTCATCGACATTTCCGAAACCCACGACCAGCTCCGCGTGTTCATCAACCCGGAAATCATCGCCCGGTCGGGGACCGAGGAGAGCGAGGAAGGTTGCCTGTCGGTGCCCGGCGTCTTCGACCGGGTGACGCGCGCCGAACGCGTGACCGTGCGCGCGCTCGACCGCGACGGCAAATCCTTCGAACTCGACGCCGACGGCCTGCTGGCAGTGTGCATCCAGCACGAGATGGATCATCTGATGGGCAAGGTGTTCGTCGACTACCTGTCCAATCTCAAACGCAATCGCATCAAGGCCAAGCTGCTGAAGCAGGCGCGCGAGCAACGCCCCGACGCCGCGCCGGTGCGCGCGTCGCTCTGACCTTCCCCGTGCGCGTCATATTTGCCGGCACGCCGCCGTTCGCGGCCGCAGCGCTCGATGCCCTGGCCGATGCCGGGCACGACATCGCCCTGGTGCTGACCCAGCCTGACCGCCCCGCCGGGCGCGGCATGAAGCTCACGCCCAGCGCGGTCAAGCAGGCGGCTGAGGCGCGCGGTCTCCGCGTCTATCAGCCCGGCAGCCTTAAAACATCCGAGGCGCAGGCCGAATTGCGCGCGGCCGACGCCGACGTCATGGTGGTCGCGGCGTATGGCCTGATCCTGCCGCAGGCGGTGCTCGACCTGCCGCGCTTCGGCTGCCTCAACATCCACGCCTCGCTGCTGCCGCGCTGGCGCGGTGCCGCGCCGATCCAGCGCGCGATCCTGGCGGGCGACGCGGAAACCGGCATCACCATCATGCAGATGGATGCCGGGCTCGACACCGGGGCGATGCTGTCAAAAACCGTGGTGCCGATCCGCGACGGCGACACCGCCGCCAGCCTGCACGACGTCCTGGCCTCGGCCGGTGCGTCCACCATCGTCGCGGCGCTGGCGAACTACCCCGCGCTGGTACCGGTGGCGCAGGACGACGCGCAGGCCACCTATGCGGCCAAACTCAGCAAGGAGGAGGCGCAGATGGATTGGGGCCGGTCCGCCGAGGCGCTGGCGCGTGCGGTCCGCGCCTACAATCCGGTTCCCGCCGCGTGGACGCTGCTGGATGGCGCCCCGCTGAAAATCTGGGCAGCGCAAACGGCTGCGGGCGCAGGCGAGCCGGGCATCGTGCTGCGAGCCGATGCGGAGCAGTTGCTCGTCGCCTGCGGCAGCGGCGCGCTGGCCTTGCAGGCGGTCCAGCCGGCGGGCAGCAAGCGCATGACCGCAGCCGCGTTTCTCGCCGGGCGGCCGCTGCCGCCGGGCACCCGGCTCGGTCATTGAAACCTGGGCGTCCCACCCTCATCTAACGCTCGTCGACGCGCCCGCGGGCGCCTGCAAGGAGCTTTACATGTTCGGTAACTGGGTCAAAACCTCCATTCTGTTCGCTGGAATCATTGCACTGTTCGGCGCCATCGGCGCGGCCATTGGCGGCGCCCAGGGCATGCTGATCGCGCTGCTGTTCGGCGCCGGCATGAACCTGTTTGCCTACTGGAATTCGGACCGTATGGTGCTTTCCATGTACCACGCGCGCGAAGTCGATGCCGGCAGCGGCGGTCATTTCTATACCCTGGTGCAGGAACTGGCCGCGCGTGCCGGGCTGCCGATGCCGCGCGTGTATGTCATCGACGAGGCGCAGCCGAATGCGTTCGCCACCGGGCGCAGCCCCGAGCACGCCGCGGTGGCGGCGACCACCGGGATCATGCAGTTGCTCACCGAAAGCGAACTGCGCGGCGTGATGGCGCACGAGCTCACCCACGTGAAAAACCGCGACACCCTGATTTCCACCGTGTCGGCGTCGATCGCCGGCGCGATCTCTGCGCTCGCCAATTTCGGCATGCTGTTCGGCGGCCGAGACAGCGAGGGGCGTTCGGCCAACCCCCTGCTGGCGATCGCGATCATGGTCGTCGCGCCGATTGCGGCCATGCTGATCCAGATGGCGATTTCGCGCGCCCGCGAGTTCGGCGCCGATGCGGGGGGCGCGGAAATCTCGGGCGACCCGCAGGCACTCGCCAGCGCATTGCGGAAGATCGAAGCCTATGCGAAGGGCCTGCCCTTGCCGACCGCGGATGCCCATCCGGAGACGGCGCAGATGATGATCATCAATCCGCTGTCCGGGGGCGGGCTGTCCGGGTTGTTTTCAACGCACCCCGCCACCGAGGAACGCGTCGCGCGGCTGCTGGAGCTGGCACGCACGGCTTGACCGCGCAGCCTGCTATCATCCGCCGCTTCCGGCAGCGGCGTAATCCGATGAATCAGCAGACATCCCCCGGTCTTTCCCTCCATGCGTAAGTTGCAGAAACTGGCCGCCGGCACGCTGGAGCAGATCCTTGCCGGCGCGGCCCTGCACCAGGTGCTGCCGCAATCCCTCCAGCACCTGAACACGCCGGGCGAGCGCGGCGCGCTGCAGGACATCGTGTACGGCAGCCTGCGCCAGCTGGGCCGTCTAGACGCCTGGCTGGCGGCGCTGCTCGAACGTCCCCTGACCGATCCGGAGCTGGGCTGGCTGCTGCGTGTGGCACTGTATCAGCTGGCCTACACCCGCGCGCCGGCCCATGCCGTGGTGCACAATGCCGTTACCGCGGCCGGCCAGGGCTGGCGCCGCGGCCTGGCCAATGCGGTGCTGCGCAATTTCCAGCGGCGCCGAGCCGAGCTGGACGAAATCGCGAACGCCCAGCCGTCCGCGCACTGGTCGCATCCAGACTGGTGGATCGACAAACTCAAAGCCGAGCATCCGCGCCGCTGGCAGAACATTCTGGAAGCGAGCCTGCTGCATCCGCCGTTTACCGTGCGCGTCAATTGCCGCCATGGCGACGTGGCAGGCTATCTGCGGCGCCTCAACGAGGCCGGGCTGCCCGCGCATCAAACCGGCCCCGATGCGGTTACGCTCGAGCGCGCGGTGCCGGTCCACAGCCTGCCCGGTTTCGATGAAGGCCACGTGTCGGTGCAGGACGCCGGCGCGCAGCGGGCGGCGCGCCTGCTCGACGCGCAGCCCGGCGAGCGGGTGCTCGATGCCTGCGCTGCGCCCGGCGGCAAGACGGGCCATATGCTGGAACGCGCGGACGTGGCACTGACCGCGCTGGATGTCGATGCCATGCGGCTGGCACGGGTGCAGGACAATCTGGACCGGCTGCACCTCGCTGCCACGCTGGTCGAAGGCGATGCCGCGCATCCCGAGCGCTGGTGGGACGGGCAGCCGTTCGATCGCATTCTGGCCGACGTCCCGTGCAGCGCGTCCGGCGTGGTGCGCCGTAATCCCGACATCAAATGGTTGCGCCGTCCCGAGGACATTGCTCAATTTGCGGCGCAACAAGCCGTTATGCTGGATACGCTCTGGCGGCTGCTGGCCCCGGGTGGTACATTGCTTTACGCCACCTGCTCCATATTCGATGAAGAAAACGAAGGGCAGGTGCGTGCGTTCCTGGCGCGTCATCCGGACGGCGCCGAACGCTGTGCGCTTCCTGAACCTTTTTCTGACGGGTCGCTGCTGCCCGCTGCCGAGCATGATGGTTTCTTTTACGCCCTGTTGCGCAAGACGTGACTCCACCGTTCGCTGGCTGGCCGGACTGTTGCTGGGCTTCTGGCTGACGGTCGCGGGCGGCGCGCTGGCCAGCGACTCGAGCGCGGTGCGCCAGGCTGCCATCCGTGCCACTGCGCAAGGCTATGTGCTGGATGGCGATGTCAACATCGTGCTCAACAGCACGCTGGAAGACGCGCTCAGCCGGGGCATCAACCTCTATTTTCTGCTCGAACTGGAACTGACCCGCCCGCGAAACTGGTGGTTTGACGAAGGCATTGCCGAGCCTGTGCGCAAGATGCGGATTTATTACCACCTGCTGCTGCGGCGCTACGTGGTCGAAACCGGTTACACCACCCGCACCGCCGCCACCCTGGACGAAGCGCTGGCCATGCTGGGGCGGGTGGAGGGCTGGCAAGTACTCGAGCGCGGCGCGCTCAAGACCGGGCAACGCTACGACGCGCGCCTGCGCCTGCGGCTCGACACGGCACAATTGCCGAAACCGTTGTCCATCGGCGCGGTTACCAGCGACAAATGGGAACTGGTCACGCCCTGGTATGGCTGGTCCTTCGATGCACCCGCCGTGCCCGCCCCGACCCCACCCCTGCCCTGATGCGCAGTCTCATTGCCGCCGCCCTGATCCTGGGCATCGTGCTCCTGTCGCTGCTGTTTTATGCCAGTAGCGGCAGCAGCGCATTTTCCGACACGCTGCCTTCGCTGTTCATCGGTGGCGGCATCCTGGGCGTGGCGCTGCTGGTGTTGCTTGGGTGGCGCATGTGGTGGCTGCAGAAACGCATCCGCCGCGGCGTGTTCGGCGCGAAGCTCACCCTGAAATTGCTGCTGATGTTTGGTGTGGTGGCCATGCTGCCCGGCCTGGTGGTCTATGGCGCATCGGTATTTTTCCTCAACCGTTCGATCGAAACCTGGTTCGACGTGCGCGTGGACAATGCGCTGGCCTCCGGCGTCAACCTAGGCCAGGCCGCGCTGGACGACCTGCTGCGCGATCTGGACAAGAAAGCCCAGCGCATGGCGCTCGCCCTGTCGGACGAAGGCATGGGCTCGATCATCACCAGCCTGTCCACCCTGCGCGAGCAAAGCTCGGTGCAGGAATTGACCCTGTTCGACGATCGCGGCGGTGTCGTGGCCCACGTCAGCGGCGAACGGGGCACGCTCCTGCCGGTGCTGCCCGACCGCAACGTCCTGTGGCAGGTCCGTCAGCAGCAGCCCTATAGCCGGATCGAGGAAGTGGCCGATCGCGGGCTGATCATGCGAGTCATCGTGCCGGTGTATACCAGTGCGCTGACCGGTGAAACGCGGGTGCTGCAGCTGGTGCAGCCGGTGCCGCCCCGGCTTGCGCACGATGCGCAGGCGGTCCAGCTGGCGTACCAGGAATACCAGCAGATCTCGGTCTCGCGACTGGGCCTCAAGCGGATCTACGGCGTTGCGCTCACCCTTACGCTGATGCTGGCGCTGTTGATGACCTTCGTGATCGCCTATCTGCTGTCGGAGCGCCTCGGTGCCCCGCTGCGTACGCTGGCGCGCGGCACCCGCGCGGTCGCCAAGGGCGATTTCTCGCAGATGCCCATGTTGAAGAGCCGCGATGAACTCGGCGTGCTGATCCAGTCATTCAACCGCATGACCCGCCAGCTTTCCGAAGCGCGCGAACAGGTCGCGCGGAACCATCAGCAGACCGAGCAGGCCAAGGCCTTCCTCGAACGCGTCCTGGCGAACCTGTCGTCCGGCGTGGTGGTGCTCGACGAGACCTTGCGGGTGCGCACGGTCAACAGTGCGGCGGTGCAGATTCTGGGCGTGGAGGCCTCGGCGCTGGACGCGAAGCCGCTTGCCGAACTGGGCCAGCCGGGCGAGGTCCTGCGCGGGTTTGGAGCGATGGTCGCCGCGCGCTTTGCCGCGCACGAGGGCGAGTGGCAGGAACAGGTCGATTACACGGATCACGGCGGCAACCAGTCGCTGCTGCTGCGCGGCACGCGTCTGCCGGCGGGTGTGGAGCGTGGCTACGTGCTGGTGTTCGACGATGTGACCAAGCTGATCGATGCCGAGCGCAACGCAGCGTGGAGCGAAGTGGCGCGTCGGCTGGCGCACGAGATCAAGAACCCGCTCACCCCGATCCAGCTGTCGGCCGAACGCATCGCGCGCAAGCTGGACGGACGACTGGAAGCAGCCGACGCCGAGTTCCTCACCCGCGCCACGCATACCATCGTCAACCAGGTTGCAGCCATGAAGAGCATGGTGGATGCGTTTGCCGGCTATGCGCGGATGCCGCGCGCCAAACTCGAGGCGCTCGACCTCAACGCGCTGGTGCGCGACGTACTGACCCTGTACGACGCCAAGGCACTCGGACTCGTGCTGAAACTCGACGCCGGTTTGCCGCGCATTGCAGGCGACTCCACATTATTGCGTCAGGTGATACATAATCTGCTGCAAAATGCGCAGGATGCGCTGGCCGGTCACCCCGCGCCCTGTGTGGGGGTCGGTACGCGCCTCAACAACCAAGCTGTTTGTTTGACCGTAACGGACAATGGAGCCGGATTTCCGGAACACCTGATGACGCGGCTGTTCGAGCCATATGCCACCACCAAGGCCAAGGGGACCGGCCTGGGTCTGGCTATTGTCAAGAAGATCGTCGAAGAACATCACGGCAAAATTCAAATAGAAAACCTCAAATCGGGCGGCGCGGCGATTCGCATTGCGCTGCCTGTTTTTGCGGCAAGCGGAGAGAACACGTGAGCGGGCATATTCTCGTCGTGGACGACGAAGTGGGCATTCGTGAGTTGTTATCGGAAATCCTCACCGACGAAGGCTATGACGTGCACCTGGCGGAAAACGCCGAAGCGGCACGCGCCTTTCGTGCCCAGCGCCGCCCCGATCTGGTGCTGCTCGACATCTGGATGCCCGACACCGACGGCGTGACGCTGCTCAAAGAGTGGGCCGGCGGCGGCCAGCTCACCATGCCGGTGGTGATGATGTCCGGCCACGGCACCATCGACACCGCCGTCGAGGCCACCCGGCTCGGCGCGACCGACTTCCTGGAAAAACCGGTGGCGTTGGCCAAGCTGATCGACACCGTCAACAAGGCGATCAAGCGCGGCGTGGCCCTGCCCCGGCGCGCTGCCAGCATGGACTTGTCGGCGCTTGGCAAAAGCCCGCTGATCCTCGAACTCAAGAAACGCCTCTCGCAGATCGCCGGCAATACCGCGCCGGTGATGCTGCTGGGCGAACCCGGCAGCGGCTTCGAAATTTGCGCGCATTTCCTGCACCAGCCTTCCACGCCCTGGGTCGAGATCAAGGATCGCGCGCGACTGGTGTCCGATCCTCTGAGCTATGTCGAGTCGCTCGGCAGCGGCACGCTCTACCTGCCCGAGGTGTGCGAACTGGCACGCCTCGAACAGAAGGGCCTGGGGCTGCTGCTCGACCGCATCGAAGGCAGCGGCGCGCGCCTGGTGTGTGCGTCCAGCCGCAGCCTCGACGCCATGGTCGCGGCCGGCGAGTTCGACAGCCGCCTGTATTACCGCCTGTCCAGCCTCGCGATCCAGGTGCCGCCGTTGCGCGAGCATCGCGAAGACGTGCCTGAGATCGCCAACTTCATGCTGGCGCAGCTGAATGAGTCAGGCGTCTCGCCGGTGCGACGGCTCACCACGCCGGCCTTGAACCAGCTGCGCAACTTTGACTGGCCGGGCAATCTGCCGCAGCTCAACAACGTGGTGCGTACGCTCGCGGTCACCGCGCTGGCGAGTGAAATCGACGCCGTCGACGTCAATCGCGTGCTGGCGCCGATGAAGCAGTCGGCGCCAGCCGTGGCGCACGGCATCCCGCTCGACATTCCGTTGCGCGAGGCACGCGACGCCTTCGAGCGCATGTATTTCGAACACCTGATCCAGAAGGAAGGCGGCAGCATGACCCGCGTCGCCGACAAATCAGGCCTGGAGCGCACGCACCTTTACCGCAAGCTGAAACAGCTGAACATCCGGCACGGGCGGCGCCTCGACGAAGACCTGTAAGTCCAGGGAACGACGCGTGAAAATCATCATCCTCGGCGCAGGCCAGGTCGGCGGCAACCTGGCTGAAAGCCTGGTCGCCGAAAACAACGACATCACGGTCGTCGACCTCGACGCTGCGCGCCTGGCGTTCTTGCAGGACCGCTTCGACCTGCGCACTGTGCGCGGCCATGCAGCGCACCCATCGATCCTCAAGCAGGCCGGCGCCGACGACGCCGACATGCTGGTCGCGGTCACGCAAAGCGACGAGACCAACCTGGTGGCGTGCCGCGTCGCGTCCACCCTGTTCAACGTGCCCACGCGCATCGCGCGCATCCGCTCGAACGACTTTCTGGGACTGGAAGCCGGTTTCCTGGCCGAGCATTTCGGCGTCGACGATGTCATCAGCCCCGAGCAGGAGGTGACCGACACTCTGCGCCGGCTCATCGAGCACCCCGAGGCGCTGCAGGTGCTCGACTTTGCCGACGGCAAGGTGCGTCTGGTGGCGGTGCGCGCCTACCACGGCGGGCCGCTGGTCGGGCACGAGCTGCAGGACATCAAGCGCCACATGCCGAGCGTGGAGTGCCGCATCCCGGCAATCTACCGGCGCGACCGCGGCATCGTGCCCAAGGGGATCACGGTGATCGAGCCGGGCGACGAGGTGTTCTTCCTCGCGCGCAAACGGGACATCCCCTCCGTGATGCGCGAATTGCGGCGCATGGAGCGCCCGGTCAAGAAAGTCATGATCGCCGGCGGCGGGAACATCGGGCGGCGGCTGGCGGCGCGGATCGAACGCGAGTACGACGTGAAGGTCATCGACCACAACAAGTCGGTCAGCAACCTGCTCGCCGAGCAGCTGCACCACACGCTGGTGTTGCAGGGCGACGCGACAGACGAGGAACTGCTGGACCAGGAGAACATCGCCTCCATGGACGTGTTCTGCGCGCTCACCAACGACGACGAGGACAACATCATGTCCGCGCTGCTGGCCAAACGGATGGGTGCACACCGTGTGATCGCCCTGATCAACCGATCGGCCTATGTCGATCTGGTGCAGGGTGGCCAGATCGACATTGCCATCTCGCCTGCGCAGGCCACGGTCGGCCCCTTGCTGTCCAAGATCCGCCGCGGCGACATGGTGGCAGTGCATTCCCTGCGGCGTGGCGCGGCCGAAGTGCTGGAGGTGGCGGTGCATGGCGACGCCAAGACTTCGCGCGTCGTCGGCCGGCGCATCGAGGAGATCGACCTGCCCGAAGGCGCGACGATCGCCGCGATCATCCGCAACAACGAAGTCATCATTGCCCACCATGACACGCTGATCGAGGCGGAAGACCACCTCGTCGTGTTTGTGCTCAACAAGCGCATCATTCCCAAGGTGGAAAAACTGCTTCAGGTCGGTTTCGGCTTCTTCTGATGTCGCGCATCGCCCCGGTTCTGAATGTGCTGTCCAAGGTGCTCATGTTGTTCTCGGCCACCTTCCTGCTGCCGCTTGCGCTCTCCTGGCTGCTCGCCGACGGTGCGCAACGTGCCTACGACGAGGCCATCGTCATTACGTTCGTCGCCGGCGCGTTCACCTGGCTGTTCACCCGCAGATCGCAGCGCGAACTGCAGACCCGGGACGGATTCCTGCTGGTTCTGCTGGCGTGGACGGGCCTGCCGGCCTTTGCCACCCTGCCCCTCCTGTTCTATCTGCCGGGCCTCTCGTTTACCGATGCCTACTTCGAAACGGTATCGGGCATTACAACCACGGGCTCCACGGTCCTGTCTGGCCTGGACGCGCTGCCCATGTCGATCAACCTGTGGCGCGGCCTGCTGGTGTGGTTCGGCGGCATGGGGCTGATCGTGCTGGCGGTCGCCATCCTGCCGCTGCTGGGCGTCGGCGGCATGCAGATCTACAAGGCCGAGACCCCGGGGCCGATGAAGGATACCAAGCTTACCCCGCGCATCACCGAAACCGCCAAGGGCCTGTATCTGATCTATGTCGGCATCTCGATCGCCTGCGGGCTTTCATTCTGGCTGGCTGGAATGACCCCGTTCGATGCCGTCATGCACACGTTCTCCACGATGGGGCTGGGCGGGTTTTCCTCGCATGATGCAAGTTTTGGCTACTGGAACTCGCCCGCGATCGAAGCGGTGACGGTGGTGTTCATGCTGTTGTCCGGGATCAATTTCTCCACGCATTTCACGGCATGGCGCCAGCGTTCGGTGTCAGCCTATCGACTCGACCCGGAGGCGCGCTGGTTTTTGATCGTCACCCTGGGCAGCGCGCTGCTGATCGCGATCTATTTGAGGGCTGTGCATGTCTATCCTGATTTTCTCCAGGCGTTGCGCTATGCGGTTTTCAATACCGTCTCGATCGCCACGACGACGGGTTTCGCCAACACCGATTACAACCAGTGGCCGATCTTCGCTCCCCTCTGCATGTTGCTGCTGTCCAGTTTCGCCTCCTGTTCGGGCAGTACCGGCGGCGGCATGAAAATGGTGCGCGCGCAGCTCCTGTTCAGGCAGGGGCGGCGCGAACTGACCCGACTCGTTCACCCATCCGCGCGGCTGCCGGTCAAGCTGGCCGGTCAGGTGGTGCCCAACAATGTCATCTACGCCGTGCTGGCCTTTGCGTTCCTGTATGTCTTTGCCATCATCGTCATGACACTCGCCATGACCGCCAGCGGGCTGGATTTCATCACCGCCTTTTCCGCAGTGATCGCCTCGATCAACAACACCGGGCCCGGCCTGAATCAGGTGGGGCCTGCCACCACCTACGCCGTCCTCACCGATTTCCAGACCTGGATCTGCACCATCGCCATGCTGCTGGGGCGACTGGAGCTGCTGACCATTCTGGTGGTCTTTACCCGGACATTCTGGCGTGCCTGAGCCGCTGGAAAACCTCCTCGCCATGCTCGCCGGCGGCCGCGACAACGCGCTGTTGCGGTTTTCGCTCGGCAACGAATACCTCAAGCATGGCGACGCCTTGAACGCTGCCGAGCACCTGCGCCGCGCGGTCGAGCATGACCCGAAGTATTCCGCTGCCTGGAAATTGCTGGGCAAGGCACTGACCGCTGCCGAGGCCTGGAGCGAGGCGCTGGCCGCCTACCAGCAGGGCATCGCGGTGGCGGAGGCGCGCGGCGACAAGCAGGCGGCCAAGGAAATGGGTGTGTTCGCGCGGCGAATCGAAAAGCAGCTTGGGTTAAAATCGACGGATTGAATTCTGAGGAGCAGCAAATGACGCGGATGGTGAATTGTGTGAAGCTCGGGCGCGAAGCCGAAGGTCTGGCCTTCCAGCCGGTGCCGGGCGAACTGGGCAAGAAGATTTTCGAGAATGTATCGAAGGAAGCCTGGAGCGGCTGGCAGCGCCACCAGACCATGCTGATCAACGAAAACCGCCTCAACCTGGCCGACCCGCAGGCGCGCAGCTACCTGATGGAACAGATGGAGCGCTACTTTTTCGGCGGTGGCAACGTCGATGCCGCGGCAGGCTACGTGCCGCCCAGCAAGTAAGCTTTTCTGTGCACAGCGAAACAGGCTCCCGCGGGAGCCTGTTTTCATGGGCGTGCGGCCTGCTTACAGCACTTCTCTTTCGATCTCTTCCAGCGAGGTGTGGCGCACGTCCTTGCCCTTGACCATGTAGACCACGTACTCGGACATGTTCTTGGCGTGGTCGCCCATGCGCTCGATCGCCTTGGTGACGAACAGGATGTCGATGAACACCGAGATCGTGCGCGGGTCTTCCATCATGAAGGTGATGAGGTGGCGCAGGTTGAGGCGGAATTCCTCGTCCACCTGCTGATCCTGGCGCGCGATTTCCACGGCCTTGGTGGCATCCAGCCGGGCAAAGCCGTCGAGCGCCTTGCGCAGCATGTCGAGCACCAGATCGGCCATGTACTTGACCTCGGAGAAGCGCGGCAGGCTGATGCGCTCGGCCTGGTGAATCAGCCGGGCCATGCGCGCGATCTTCGCCGCCTCGTCGCCGATGCGCTCGAGGTCGGTGATGGTCTTGACCACCATCATGACCATGCGCAGGTCGGAGGCCGTCGGCTGGCGGCGCGCGATGATGTGGGTGCAGTCCTCGTCGATGGCCACTTCCAGCGCATTGACGTTGTGGTCGTTGGCATCCACCTGGTCGGCCAGTTTCATGTCGCCCTTGATGAGCGCTTCGACTGCGTTGGTGATCTGTTCCTCGACCAGGCCACCCATTTTCAGCACGTTGGCGCGCACGGCTTCCAGCTCGGCGTCAAACTGCTTGTAGGTGTGTTCAGTTGGCATCGTGTTGATCTCTCCAATAATCCGTCTTCAATTATAGACTTCGAATTGTGACGCTTGCGTGTACGGACGGTTTCAGCGGGTACTGAAGGGCAGCGCGTAATGCGCCCCGTCGATCTCGAGGGTCAGGGTCCAGTCGCGCCGCCCGCTGACGCATACCGGCAGCGTCACGCGCGAGGCATAGGTGCCGTTTCCAACGGAGCGCAGATCGTAGCGGTTGAAGCCCATCTCCATGCCGTTCATTTGAAACTCGGCGCTCACCCGGTTCGCGCCCGGCGCGGTCACGCTGAGTTCGAACGCCTCCAGCGGCGCGGGCCGCGCGGAAAACCGCGCCGTTGCGGTCATGCCATGATGACCGAAGCTGCAGCCCGCCAGCGGGTCGGCGCACGCAACCGCCTGCGCCTCGGCCGGGCGCTTCAGCCAGTAGCCGGCCACCGCGATCGCCGCCAGCACGACCACCAGCAGCAGCGGCACCATGACCCGTCTCACGTCCACGCTCCCCGCAGCAGCGCCACGCCGTGCGCGCCGTGCGACTGCGCCAGCGCCACATCGTCACGCCCCAGTCCGCCTAGGCCGTACAGCGGGATCGGGCTGGCGGCAGCGAGTGCGGAGAAGGTCTCCCAGCCCAGCGTGGCGGCGCCCGGGTGCGTCAGCGTGGGCAACACCGGCGAGAGCAGCGCGAAGTCGACGCCGAGGGCCGCGGCATGCGCCAGCTCCGTGCTGTCATGGCACGACACGCCCACCCACTCGCTATCGGGGCGCGCCGTCAATTTGGCGGCGGCGGACGAGTCGAGATGCACGCCGTCGGCACCCGCGGCGCGCGCCAAGTCCGGCGGGCCGTTGACCAGCACGCGCGCGCCGTGCAGGTGGGCGCGGCGCACGGTCTCGCGGGCGAGACGCAGGCGCGCCTCGTCCGGCAGCGTCTTGTCGCGCAGCTGGATCAGACGCAGGCCGTTGGCGAGCGCCACGTCCAGCCGCGCCAGGAAGCTGTCGACGCCGAGCGATTCGGCGTGCGAGATCCCCAGCACGGACGGCAGCGTCAGCGCCTTCACGATCGGGAAATTGGCCGGCAGCAACGGCGTCACCTCCACTGCGTCGGGCAATTGCCAGGAAAAGAGCTGCCCCTCGTGCGGATGCGGCGTGCCCTGCCATTCGAACACGCGGAAGAAGTTCAGCCGCACGGTGGCATGCGGATACTCGAACACGCGCGTGATCCAGCGGCAGGCGCGGGTGACGACGATTCCCAGTTCCTCGTGCAGCTCGCGCGCCAGCGCCGCCTCCCGCGACTCGCCCGGTTCCACCTTGCCGCCGGGGAATTCCCAGTAGCCCGCATAGGGCTTGCCGGCCGGTCGCTGCGCCAGCAGCACGCGACCATCAGGTTCGGTGAGTACCGCCGCGGCGACTTCCGTGACGGGCGTCTGGCTCATTGCTGCCCGGCCCAATCCCGCGCGAACTGCCACGCCACCCGGCCGTTGCGTGCGCCGCGTCCGAGCGACCATTGCAGCGCGGCGCGCTCGAAGCCGTCGTCGGCAGGCGCATTCAGCGTCTCCGCCCAGTGCCGTGCGATCGCGAGGTAGGTGTCCTGGTCCATGCTATGAAACGGCACCCACAACCCGAAGCGGTCGGACAACGAGATCTTTTCCTCGGTCGCCTCGCCCGGGTGCACCTCGCCGCCGAGGTGGCGGGTTTCCAGGTTTTCCGCCATGTATTCCGGCATCAGGTGGCGGCGGTTGCTGGTGGCGTAGATCAAGACGTTGTCGGAGGGGCCGGCCAGCGAGCCGTCGAGCGCGGCCTTGAGGCTGGCGTAGCCGGGTTCGTGCTCGGCAAAGCTGAGGTCGTCGATGAAGACGACGAAACGGTAGTCGGCGTCCGCCAGCAGGTCGAACAGGTCGGGCAGATGCGGCAGCCCGGACTTGTCCACTTCGATCAGTCGCAGGCCCTTCGGCGCGTATTTGGCGTGCACCGCCTTCACCAGCGAGGACTTGCCGCAGCCACGCGCGCCGGTCAGCAACACGTTGTTGGCGGGCTTGCCGGCGACGAACTGGCGCGTATTGGCGTCGACCCGCTGCTTCTGCTCGTCGATGGCCAACAGGTCCTTCAGCGCCACCCGCTGCGGATGCAGGATGGGCTTGAGCGCGCTGGCCTGCGCGGCCCAGCGCGCGGCGCGGACGGTTTTCCAGTCGAGACCGCGCGGCGCGGCGGCGCTGTCGAGGCGATCAAGCAGTCGCTCGATGCGTGGGAGGAGGGCGGCGAGATCGGTCATGCGGAGATTCTAGCCGCTGGCTTAGGAAAAATTTAGGTTTCTGCTAGCAAACACTTATCAACGCGCGACCGGCAATCTGCCTAAGCTCCTTGCTGTTCGGATGCATTGCGCAACCGGCAAACACGGAAGGAGAGGACATGAACACATCCATGAAAATCGCGGGGGCGCTGCTCGCCAGCCTGATCCCCCTCGCGGTTTGGGCCCAGGGGGACGCGGCCGATATCCGCCACGGCCGCTATCTTGTCCAGACCTCGGGGTGCAACGACTGCCATACCCCAGGCTACATGCAGAAGGACGGCCAGGTGCCCGAAACCGAGTGGCTCACCGGCGACGCGATGGGCTGGCAGGGACCGTGGGGCACGACCTACCCCGCCAACCTGCGCAATCTGTTCCAGGAGATGGAGGAGCAAGCCTGGCTCGTGCGGGCACGCCAGCCGATGCGTCCGCCCATGCCGGCGCCCTCGCTGCGGGCGATGAGCGACGACGACCTCAGGGCGATCTACCGGTACGTGCACAGCCTGGGTGCAAAAGGCCGGCCTGCGCCGGCCTACGTGCCGCCGGGTGGTCAGGTCGCCACGCCGTATCTCGACTTCACGCCGAAAAACCTGCCGACGCAGGTGGCCCGATGAGTGCGGGCGGCATGGCAACCGACGCCGTCCGCAGGCTGGAGGCGATGTTGCTGATCCGCGCCTACGAGGAGAAGCTGGTCGAACTCCAGCGCAGCGGCGCGCCCGGCACCTGCACCAGCGTCGGCCAGGAGGCCTGTGCGGTCGGCGTGGTCGGCGCGCTGGAGGCGCGCGACCGCATTCTCACCAACCACCGCAGCGCCGGGCACCTGATCGCCCGTGGTGCCGACCCGGGACGCCTGATGGCCGAGGTGCTGGGCCGTGTCGACGGCTACTGTGGTGGCAGGAGCGGAAGCCTGCACATCTCGGCGAAGAAACTCGGCGTGGTGCTGACCTCGACCATCGTCGGCGGCGAGTTGTCGATGGCCCCCGGGGTGGCGCTGGCTCAAAAGATGGGGCAGGGCGAGCCGGGCGGAATCGTCGCGGTGTTCTTCGGTGACGGCGCGGCCTGCGAAGGCATCTTCCACGAGTCGCTCAATCTCGCTGTCCAGTGGCAGTTGCCGCTGCTGTTCGTGTGCGAGAACAACGACTGGCAGGCCTTCGTGCACCGCCGCGAGACCATGCCCGACAACGCGATCGCCGACTGGGCGGCGGGCCACGGGCTGCCGGTTGCGACGGTCGACGGCAACGACGTCGAAGCGGTGCATGCAGCCGCGCGCGAAGCGGTGGCAGCGATCCGCGCGGACGGGCAGCCGCGTTTTCTCGAGCTCGTCACCTACCGGCTGCGCGGACACTTCGAGCCCGACGACCAGGCCTACGTTGATCCTGCCGAGCTGGCGCGCTGGCAGGCGCGCGATCCCCTGCATGGCCAGGCCGACCGCCTGCTCGCGCAGGGCGCGCTCGACGCCGACGAATTCGCGCAACTGCGCGAGCAGGCGGTGGCGCGTATCGAGGCGGCCGTGGCATTCGCCCAGGCAAGCGCGTGGCCCGGCCCGCGCACCCTCACCCATCATGTGTATGCCGAGCAAGGAGCCCATTCATGACCCGCATGACGATCGAACAGGCGATCCACCAGGCGCTCGCCGAGGAAATGCAGCGCGACGAACGCGTGCTCCTGATGGGCGAAGGCGTGGCCACCAAGCGCCGCGACCTCGTGCAGGCTTTTGGCGCGACGCGCGTGCGCAACACCCCGCTGGCCGAGGCTGTCATCGCCGGCACCGCGGTGGGCGCGGCCGCCAGCGGCCTGCGGCCGGTGATCGATCTGCTGTTCGCGCCCTTTCTCGCCTATGCGATGGACGCGCTGGTCAACAGCGCCGGCAAGCTGCGCTACCTGTCCGGCGGGCAGTTCGAGTTCCCGCTGGTCGCCCTGAGCATGACCGGCAGCGGCTGGTGCGTCGGCGCGCAGCACAACCACAACCTGGAAGCGATGTTCGCGCATGCGCCGGGCCTGAAGGTGGTGATGCCGTCGACTGCGGCGGACGTCAAGGGCCTGCTCAAGGCCGCCATCCGCGACAACAATCCGGTGCTGTTCTTCACCGATCTCGCCCTGCTGCATCAGGAGGGCGAGGTGCCCGACGACAGCGCGCATCGGGTCCCGCTCGGCCAGGCCGCCGTGCGTCGTGCCGGCACCGACGTGACGCTGGTGAGCTACGCCAAGACGGTCGAGGTCTGCCTGCAGGCAGCCGCGCAGCTGCAGGGACAGGGCATCGCGGCCGAGGTGATCGATCTGCGTACGCTGAAACCGCTCGACGAGGCGACGGTGCTGAACTCGCTGCGCAAGACCGGGCGGCTGGTCGTCGTCACCGAAGCCAGCGGTCTGTGCGGCATGGCGGCGGAGCTGGCCGCGCTGGCCGCCACCCGCGCATTCGACGCCCTGCGCGCACCGGTCGTGCGCTTGACCGGGCCGGACGCGCCCGGTGCATCCTCATGGGTGCTGGAGCAGGCCGCGCTGCCGAGCGCCGACGCGGTGGTGCAGGCGGTGCAGGGGATGCGGGCGGAGGTGGCGGTCGGTCGCGAGGCGCTCGCGGCGTCCTGAAAAAGGTCAGGCGCTGAGCTGCAGCGGCCGCCCCACGTTCAGCCGGAAGCGGCCGCGCCCGGTCTTTTCCCCCGCGATCGCCGGGCAGCGCTCGGCAAGGCGGCGCTGCAGCAGGATCAGGCGCGTCTCCAGATTGTCGCCGAAGTCGGGCAGCGGCAGGCGCGGGTCGTGCCGCAGTTCGCGTCCGCGCCGCGCCGAGAGCAACAATGTCACCGTGCGGCGGTCGCGCGCGACCACGCAGCCCTGCGCACGGCACACCTGCGGCCAGCCGTCGCGCCCGGTGGCGCCGATATTGATCGACACCGGGCCCTGCAGAAAGGCGGCCTGCTCGGCGGTCAGCTGCACGCTCATGGCATCAGGTGCGGTACTCGGCGTTGATCTTGACGTAGTCGAAGGAGAAGTCGCAGGTCCACACGGTGGCGTTCACGCTGCCGCGATTCAGGACCACGCGGACCGTGATCTCGGCTTCCTGCATCACCGCCGCGCCCTGCGCCTCGGTGTAGCTCGCCGCGCGGCCGCCGTTTTCGGCGACCAGCACGTCCCCCAGGTAGACCTGCAGTGCATTGACGTCGAGGTCGGCGACGCCTGCGTAGCCGATCGCCGCGAGGATGCGGCCGAGGTTGGGGTCGCTGGCGAAGAAGGCGGTCTTCACCAGGGGCGAGCGCGCGATGGCGTAGGCGATCTGCTTGCATTCGGCGCGGTCGCGGCCGTCTTCGACGGCGATGGTCATGAACTTGGTCGCGCCCTCGCCGTCGCGCGCCATTGCCTGTGCCAGCTTGATCGCGACTTCGCTCAACGCGGCTTTCAGCGCGGCGTAGTCGGCACCCGTCGCGTCGGCAATTTCGGCGTTGCCGGCCTGGCCAGTCGCAATCAGGATGAAGGAATCGTTGGTCGACGTGTCGCCATCCACCGTGACGCAGTTGAACGACACATCGGCCACCTCCTTCACCAGCTGCTGCATCAGGGCGGGCGCGATCGCCGCGTCGGTCGCCACGTAACCCAGCATGGTCGCCATGTTGGGGTGGATCATGCCGGAGCCCTTGGCGATGCCGGTCACCGTCACCGTCCTGCCGCCGACCGACACCTGGCGCGAGGCGCCCTTGGCGACGATGTCGGTGGTCATGATCGCGTGCGCGGCCTCGCTCCAGTGATTCGACGCGAGGTCGGCCTGCGCGGCCGGCAGCGCGGACAGGATCTTGTCGACCGGCAGCGGCTCCAGGATCACCCCGGTGGAAAATGGCAGCACGTTTTCGGCCGCACAACCCATCAGCTGGGCCACCGCTTCGCAGGTCCGGCGCGCACGCGCGAGACCTTCCTCGCCGGTGCCGGCGTTGGCGTTGCCGGTGTTGATCACCAGCGCGCGGATGTTGCCCTGCGTAAGGTGCTGCCGGCACAGCGTGACGGGCGCGGCGCAGAAGCGGTTTTGCGTGAACACGCCAGCCACCTGAGTGCCTGCCGCGAGTTCGATCAGCGTGATGTCGCGTCGTCCCGGTTTCTTGATACCGGCGGAGGCGATGCCGAGGCGCAGGCCGGCAACGGGCAGCAGGGAGGCGGGGTCGGGGGCGGTCAGGTTGACGGGCATGGCGACAGGGCGGAACGGAAAGCCGCTATTTTATGCCGGTCCGCGGCAAATGGATGGCGTGGCTAGGGCGCGCGGCCCAGCAGCAGGTTCACCAGGCGGCGGAACTCGGGCCGCCACGGCCAAACCGGGTCGAGCTCGATCGAGCGCGCCAGCGAGGCCAGCGCGATCAACGCAAAGACGGTAAACAGCAATTCCGAGATCAGCTGGCGAGACGTGAGCATCCCCAGCGGCATGTCCAGAAAGCCAGGGACATAAAACAAACTGGCAAATACTGCAAAGAGGAAAGCCGGGCCGAGGTACATGATGTCCGCTATTTGTTGAATAGTTGTACGGAATAGGCCAGCAATCGTTGTGCCAATAAACATTTATCAGCAAAAACAATGCGGTATTGCGAGTTCGCTGCGGGGCACGCCGCGAACTGTAAATAAACCCGACAGCTATTTGCCCTTCGAAGAGACGGCCAGCTTGCGCAGGAATTCGTGCGACAGCGAATAGAACTGCGGGGTGGGGCCGAGATCTTCATAGATCGGGTCGCCGTAGTCGTCTTCCGCGATGACGCGATTGCCCGGTACGTAGGGCATGGCGACCTCCAGTTCGTCGAGGGCGGCGCGGATCAGGTCGGCCATCAGTTGGGAGTCGCTGCGGCCGGGATACATCACGTGCAATGCTTCCACCCGCGCGGCGTCGCGCAGCGGCAAATGAACGGCATAGGCACGCACGTCCGAGCGTGCATGTCCCTCCTTGCCCCAGCGCTGGATCAATTCGGCGATGCGCATGCGTGTTCCCCAACTTCGTGATGGTTGAGTTATAGCAAAGCCCCCCGCAAGGCAAAGCCGCTGTTGAAGTAAATTCGTTCTAGGTCATGCGCCACACGAGCGTGCGGTTGTTCGCCGGCATGGCAATGTCCTGTTGCAGAAGCAGCCCCCGCGCGCGCGCCAGCGCATCCACTGCCTCGAAGTCGCGCACCCCCGAAGCCGGGTCGCGTGCCTTCAGCCAGGCGTCGAAACGGGCATTGCTCTCTGACGTGTAGCGGCCGTCGTAGTTGAAGGGGCCATATACGGCGAGAATGCCGCCGGTTTCGAGCACCTCGCCCACGCCTTCGAAAAACTTTTCCACCTCGCGCCAGCCCATGATGTGCAGCGTGTTGGCCGAATAGACCGCGTCATAGCGGCCGCTGCGCCAGGCGGTCTGGTTGACGTCGAGCGCCAGCGGCGGCAACACATTGGCGAGCTGCGCGTCGGCCAGCCAAAGCAGGATGCCCGCATGGTGTTGGGTCACGTCGGCGGTCTGCCAGTGCAGATGCGGCAGTTCTGCGCCGAAATACACTGCATGCTGGCCGGTGCCGCTGCCGACTTCCAGCACGTGGCGGCGGTCGGCGAACAGCTCGCGCAACACCGCCAGGATGGGACCGCGGTTCTGTACGCAGGACTCGGAAAAGGGCTTGTCGGTCACGTTCAGGTCTCCAGAGGAATCAGCCGCCCGTCGGCCAGCAGCAGCACGGCATGGATCGGTTTGCTGGGATAGAGTGCCGCAAGCAGCGCCCGATAGCCTGCCAGTTGTGGGCGATGGCGCTCGGCCAACTGGGCGTCGGACAGGCTTCGACTGTCGTCGCCCGTCTTGTAGTCGATCAGCCACACCGCATCGTCGCATTCCACCACGCGGTCGAGCCGCTGCAGGCGCCCGCTGCCGTCGAGCAGCGCCAGTTCGTTGTGCGCGCGCAGGTACTGTGCCGGATCGAAAAACCGCGCCAGGCGGGGTTGTGCCAGCAGCGCACGGGCGGCGGATTCGGTGGCGTCGAGCTCGGCGTCCAGCGCCAGGCGTGCCGCCAGCGCCGCCAAATCAACCGCGCTGCCGGGCGGAGCCAAGCGCGCCACGCAGGCATGGAACAGTTCGCCGCTCGCCGCGGCCGGATTCGCTGCGGTCACCGCGACGCGCTGCCCGACCGCCGGGGCGTCGATGCGGACCGGCGGCATGATGCGGTCTGCCTCCCGGGCGGCAGCGGGCGGCAGGTCGGCCGGCAGGTTCATGCCCTGCCAGGCGGCGTCGACGCGCGCAAGCCAGGCGTTCTTGTCCGCGTCGCCGCTCACGATCAGCGCCTGCTCGGCGCGGGTGAGCGCCACATACAGCAGGTTGTCGGATTCGCGCTGCGCCAGTGCGGTTTCTTCCTCGAACCAGCGTTCGCGGCATGCGCCGCGTTCGTCCTGCTTGCCGAACAGCGAAAAATGCAGCGGCCGGGCGGCATCCGGTGGCCATGGCGCCAGCACGGCGTAGCTCTCCCCTCTTTGAGCGTCGCTGCCGCCCAGCAGCCACACGACCGGCGCTTCCAGCCCCTTGGCGCCGTGGATGGTCAAGAGGCGTACCGCGTCCTCGTCGTCCGCGGCCAGCCCTTCGCCGGGCGCGGCATCGGCGTCGTCGATCAGGCTGGCGAGTTCGCGGATGAAGCCGGCCAGCGTCGGGTAGCGTCCTGCGTCCTGCGTCAGCGCCAGCTGCATGAAGGCGCGCAGGTTGGCGGCGACCTGAGGCCGCATTGCTTCCGGCACGGCCGCGGCGTAGCGCGCTTCGAGGTCGCCCTCGAAATAGATACGGTCGAGCAGGTCGTGTACCGGCAGCGTGCCGCAGTGCGTTCGCCAGCGACCGAGCAGGGACGCGGCGCGTGCCAGGGTGGGCGGGCAGTCGGTCTGGTGGATCAGGGTGGCCAGTCGTTCCCAGCCGCGTGTTTCGTCCGGGGGTTGGGGCGCGAACACCCGCAGCAGGTCCTCGTCGCTGCAGCCGAAGACCGGGCTTTTCAGCACGTGCGCCAGCTTCAGATCGGCGTGCGGCAGCAGCAGCGTTTCGAGCAGCGCGAGCAGGTCCTGAGCTTCCAGGGCATGCAGCAGGCCGCCGCGGCGCGACGTGATGAAGGGAATGCGCGCCGCTTCCAGTTCGCGTTCGTACAGGTGCAGGTGGGTACGCTTTCTGACCAGCGCCATGACGTCGCCCGGGCGTGCCGCACGCGGGCTTCTGCCATCCATCACGCCCCAGCGATCCAGCACCTCGTCGCGCAATACCCGTGCAAACTGCCGGGCCTCCGCGTGCACGGCGCGGTCGTCGGCTTCAGGCTGCGGCGTCGTGAGCGGGTTGCGCATAGGGCTCCACACGTGGCCGGAGGCCGCGTAGTGGCTCGGAGTCCCCGTGTGGGGCAGGCCGTCGGCCGCCGCAGCTTCGGTTTTTTCCACCTGCACCGGCAGGCTGCGCAGCGCGCCCGGACGGTCGGCGTTCTCCGGCGCGTGGGTGTGGGCGGCAAACCCCGCCACGTCGGCGAACACGGGGTTGATCGCCGCCACCACCGACGGCGCCAGCCGGCGTGTCATGTCGGTGCTGAAGCGGGCGGCGTCGAAATGCGCGGACAGAAAATCCGCCGCCGCATCGAACACCCGTGCCTCGCCGCGGCGGAAACGGTAGATCGCCTGCTTGGGGTCGCCCACCATGAACACCGTCATGCCACTGTCAGCGCCGCGCGCCTCGGCCAGCCAGGTCGACAGCGCCTGCCACTGCAGCGGGTTGGTGTCCTGGAATTCGTCGAGCAGCAGGTGGCGGTAGCGGGCGTCCAGCTTCAGCGCCAGCGCTGGCGCGTGTTCCTCGCTTTGCAGGAGGCGGCAGGCCAGCCATTCGGCGTCGGAGAAGTCGATTACGCCTTGCTCCGCCTTGGCATCCTGATAGGCCGTCAGCAATGCGTGGCCGAGCAGCAGGCCGTGGCGGTTGAGCCTCCAAATGCGCTGGTCGGTATGGTGTCTGGCGGTGTCTTCCAGCGCATTTTCCAGCGCTTCGTAATCGCGCAGGTAGGTGTCCGCTTCGGCGGCAAGTGCGGCGAGCAGTCCTTTGGTCGCCTTGCTCGCCAGCCGGCCGCCATCGGCCTTGAGGATTTTTTTGCGCAGCGCCTCGAAATCCGCATTGGCCTGCGCGTGCTGAATCGCCCACCCCTTCTTGCGCTCCGTCTCGGTGCCTTTCTCCAGCGCGTAGCCGACCCGCTTAACGCGCGCCACCATCAATTCGTCGGCCCAGAATGCCGCGACGGGGTCGCTGTCCAGGTGCGCATGCAGCAGCGGCCGCAACCGTTCCAGCGCATGGCTCACGGGATCGGTCGTGCCTTCGGTATAGGCCCACCACTCCGCCCGCGCCTTCAAGAATCCCTTCAGCAGCGCGCGCAGATTGTGTTCGCCGACGTCGACCAGCAGCGCCAGCAGGGCGATCCCCTCGGGGGAATCCGGCGCGGCCGCCCATTTCGTCAGCAGGCGGTCGCGCACTTCGCTCTGCAGCAGCTGTTCACGCTCCAGCAGCGGCGCGCCCCACGGCAGCCCGGTCTCCAGCGGCGCGCGCTTCAGGAGATCGAGAAACCAGCCGTGGAAAGTCGTCACCGTCGGGCCTGGCTGCGCGGTCAGCACTGTCTCCAGCAGTCCGCGCGCGCGCGGCAGCAGGGCTTCGATCGCGTCATCGGGCACCGCGCGCGCGCGCAGAAAATCGCGCACCGTCGCGTCATCTTCCAGCGCCAGCACGCCCAGCCACGCGTGCAGGCGGTCCGTCATCTCCTGCGCCGCCTTGCGCGTGAAGGTGATCGCCAGCAGTTCGGAGGGCGCCGCCCCGGCCAGCAGCAGGCGCAGCATGCGCGACACCAAAAGCCAGGTCTTGCCGCTGCCGGCGCAGGCTTCCACCACCACCGAGCGGACGGGGGACAGGGCGATGGCGTTGTCCAGCGGTTCACTCATGCCACATCCCCTTGCGACACAGTCCGCGCGCTTCGCAGTAGCGGCAGACGCCGTCGACGCCGTGAGCCGGCAGCCCAGCGCGGTGGGCGATGGCCTCGAGCAGTTGCGGCAGGCGCAGGCTGATGGCGTCGACGTCGGTTTCGCCGTCCAGTTCGAGCGCGACGACAGGGGCTTCGTTGATCGGCAGGTACGCCGCGGCAGCGTCGCACAGCCAGGCGTAAAACGGCAGTTGCACGGCTTCGTCCGGCGCCTTGAGCTTTTTCCTGAGGCCCTGCGCGGCGCTGGTCTTGTAGTCGATCACGTAGCGGGCTTCGCCTTTCGTGTCGACGCGGTCGACGCGGCCATGCAGGGTGATTTCGCCGAGACCGGCGACGACGTGCGGAACCGCGAAATCGGTTTCGCCGGATTCGTAGCGCCAGCCTGCGGAGGCGTGGGCCAGCCAGGCGTCGATGTAAGCGGGCTGAAGGGCGCTCCATCGGGTGCGCCACGCGGCAGCGGTATAGGCAGGCAGCGCGGCGAATTCGGCAGCGGAGAGCTCGCCCAGACGGGTCAGTGCGGCGTCGCGCTCGAGCGGCGGATCGCTGTCGTGGAAGCGCTGGAGGATATGGTGCAGGGCGTTGCCGTAGTCGCTCTTGTCCAGTGCTTCGTCGGCTTCGTCGAGTTCGCGGATGCCGAGCACGCTGCGCGCGAAAAACCGGTAGGGGCAGTCGAGCAGGGTCTGGTAGGCGGTGGGCGAGTAATGGCGCGGCAGCTGCGCGGCCGAGACCGTCGGTGCAGGCCGCACGGCGGCATCGGGCAGCGGACTGGCCTGCGTGCGTGGCGTGCCGATGCTTTGCGTCGGCAGGGCGGTGCCCCATGCGGCCTGGTGCAGGGCCTGCAATCGCAACACGAGGGGCGAGGCCGGGTTGGGTTCGTCGTCGTTCCACGCCTGCCAGCTCAGCAGCGCCGGCCCTTGCGTCAGCAGTTGCGTCAGGTCGGCGGCGGCGACAAGCGCCTCGTCGGCCGCGGTGGCCAGGCCGAGCTGTGCGCGGGTGGCCTGGGAAAACAGGCCGGGCGCAGGAGAAGCGGGCAGGTGGCGGGCGTCGGCGCCGATCACCGCGACGGCGTCGAACAGGCGCCCGCGCGCGGCGGGCAGCGAGGTCAGCACGACGGGGCTGGCGACGCTGGCGTCGATGAAGCTTTCCGACTCCAGCGCCAGATTGAGCCAACGCCGCCATTCGCCAAAGCCGTATTTCTCGCCGTCGTCCGCCAGATCGCGGCGCAGGGCGTCGAGCGTTTCGAGAACGTGGGCACCGGCGGCGTCGGCCTTGAGGGGCGCGATGGCATCCAGCCTGGCGAGACTGTCGTTCAGCCGTGCGAGCCATACCGACAGCGGGGCACGGCGCTGTTCAAAGCCCTGGTGCGCATCGAATAGCGTGGCCAGCCAGCCGGGGAGCGCGGCAAATTCGCTGCGCGCCAGCCGCTGCATGTCCGCCATGCCCTGCGATACGCCGTGCCGCCGAAGGGCGAGCTCGAACTGCAGCACCTGGTCCTGGCGCGCGGCAGGCTCGCCCAGCACGAACGGCGATTTCAGCAGGTCGAGCAGCTCGACGTGCGGGAAGTCGCCCGTCACGCATTCCAGCCAGCGGTCGACCACCGCGGCGGCGGCGGTGGTCGACAGCGTCCAGCCGGTTTCGTCGGCCACCAGCACGTCCATGCGCTCGAGCAGCGCGCGCACCCGCCGCGCCGTTTCGCGGTCGAGCGCAATGAGCGCGATGTTGGACCGGCCGGCGTGCAGCTGGTCGGCCACCCAGGTGGCGACGGCGCGCGCTTCCGCCTCCAGGTGCGGCGCCGGACTGAGCGTGATGCGAGCGTGCAGCGGCGAGGCAGGATGGTGCTGCGCCAGCCGGGCCGCGCGATTGCGCAGTGGCGGTTCGGTGTGCTGCCACGCCTGCCCCAGCGCGAAGGCCACGGCATCGTCGGCGCTCGCGGCCTGCTCGAACAGTATGACGGGCGCGTGCTCGGCGCAGCGCTCGAGAAACCGCCGTTCGACGGCGGTGAGTGTGCCGAGTGCGTAACCAGACAGGGGGCGAGGGGCAGACCGGATCTGTGCAAAAAGGCTGTCGAGCGCGCGTGCGTAGCGCGCCTGCGGATCGCTGCCGTCGGCATTGAGGGCCTGCCATACGGCCTCGATCAGCGCCGTTTCACGATCAAGTGCGGCGCGGTCGCGCGTGTCCGCATGCAGGGCACGGATGCGCGACCCGATGGCGCCCCCCAACCGCGCGGCAGACAGTTCATCGGCCAGCTGCAGGAGTTCGTTGGCGAGCACCCACTTGTCGACTTTCCCAAGCCAGTCGGTGTGCCGAAGCACGCCGTGCAGACGTGCCAGCCGCCGCGCCTGCGGCTCGGCGCGGCCGTCGGCCAGGGTTTCGGCCCAGCTTTTCAGCGGAGTGACGTGCGGCGGAACCAGAACGGGACGGCCGGCGGCCTGCGCCAGCGCGCGGGCCAAGTCCTGGCCGGCACGATGGTTGGGGACGAGCACCGTCAGCCCGGAGAGATCGGGCAGGCGGTCGGCATGCTGGTCGAGCAGGTGGCGGGCGACGGCGTGCGGCAGTGCGGAGCCGCCCGGGATTTCCAAGGGGGTCAGCGTTCCAGGTACTGGCGCTTGTCCTTGACGCCGGCCCATTCGTCGGCGTCGGGCAGGGGATCCTTGCTCTCGATGATGACCTTCCACGCCTTGGCGAGTTCGGCGTTGAGCGCGATGTAGGCGCGTTGGTCGTCCGGCACGTCGTCTTCCGCAAAAATGGCCTCGACCGGGCATTCGGCCACGCACAGCGTGCAGTCGATGCATTCTTCGGGGTCGATGACGAGGAAGTTGGGGCCTTCGTGGAAGCAGTCCACCGGACAGACATCGACACAATCTGTGTATTTGCACTTCACGCAGGCGTCGGCTACAACGTATGTCATTCGTATTTACCCCTATCGGTTGAGAAATGCCGGATGCTTGCAGGCGGCAATTTTGATGTAGCATATCGGCACAAAACCGAATTTTCCAGCATTACCACCTTTCCAAATACTCCAGGCCGGATCCGGCCACCCCCTACTTCCAATTAGGAGCCTCACCAATGAGCGAGCATGTTCATTACATATCCGACGATTCTTTCGAACAGGAAGTCCTGCAGGCCGGCGTGCCCGTGCTGGTGGATTACTGGGCGGACTGGTGCGGCCCCTGCAAGATGATCTCGCCTATCCTCGACGAAGTCGCCAAGGAATATTCCGGCAAGCTCAAGGTGTGCAAGCTCAACATCGACGAGAACCAGGCCACCCCGCCCAAGTTCGGCATCCGTGGCATTCCCACCCTGATGATTTTCAAGAACGGCAACGTCGAAGCCACCAAGGTCGGCGCCTTGTCCAAGTCGCAACTCACCGCTTTTGTCGACAGCAACATCTAACATGCCTTCTCCGGACGAGGTGCCCCGCGAGCCGTCTGCGCCCGCAGCACCGTCCGGCCACATTCCTCCCCCACGTCCGGCTCTTTCAAGCGAGCCTGTTCAGGCCCATCCCATGCATCTTTCCGAACTCAAGCAAAAACCCATCACCGAACTCCTCGAAATTGCCGCCACCAACGGCATTGACAACGCCAACCGTTTTCGCAAACAGGAACTGATCTTCACCATCCTGAAGACGCTGGCCAAGCGCGGCGAGAGCATCTACGGCGATGGCGTGCTGGAAGTGCTGCCGGATGGATTCGGCTTCCTGCGATCGCCGGAGGCCTCGTATCTCGCCAACACCGACGACATCTACGTGTCGCCGTCGCAGATCCGTCGCTTCAACCTGCACACCGGCGACAAGATCGAAGGCGAAATCCGCACGCCGAAGGATGGCGAACGCTATTCGGCGATGACCAAGCTCGACCTGATCAACGGCGAGCCGCCCGAAGCCAGCAAGAACAAGATCCTGTTCGAAAACCTCACCCCGCTGCATCCGGACAAGCCGCTCAGGCTGGAACGTGACGTCAAGGCCGAGGAGAACATCACCAGCCGCGTGATCGACATCGTCGCCCCGATCGGCAAGGGCCAGCGCGGCCTGCTGGTGGCGCCGCCGAAGTCGGGCAAGACCGTGATGCTGCAGCACATCGCGCATGCCATCACGTCGAATCACCCGGACGTCGTGCTGTTCGTGCTGCTGATCGACGAGCGTCCCGAGGAAGTCACCGAGATGAGCCGCACCGTGCGCGGCGAAGTCGTGGCTTCCACGTTTGACGAGCCCGCCAGCCGTCACGTGCAGGTCGCGGAAATGGTGATCGAACGCGCCAAGCGCCTGGTCGAGCACAAGAAGGACGTGGTGATCCTGCTCGACTCCATCACCCGTCTGGCGCGCGCCTACAATACCGTGCAGCCGGCCTCCGGCAAGGTGCTCACCGGCGGCGTCGACGCCAACGCGCTGCAGAAGCCCAAGCGCTTCTTCGGCGCCGCACGCAACATCGAGGAAGGCGGCAGCCTCACCATCCTCGCCACCACGCTGGTCGACACCGGCAGCCGCATGGACGACGTGATTTACGAAGAATTCAAGGGCACCGGCAACCTCGAAATCCACCTCGACCGCAAGATGGCCGAGAAGCGCCAGTATCCCGCGATCAACGTCAACCGTTCCGGCACCCGCCGCGAAGAACTGCTGATGCCGCACGACATCCTGCAAAAGGTGTGGGTGTTGAGGAAGCTGCTGTACCCGATGGACGACATGGAGGCGATGGAATTCCTGCTGGACAAGATCCGCGCGACGAAGAACAACAACGAGTTCTTCGATTCCATGCGTCGGGGGTGATTCGGCGGCGGGCTTGATTAAGCTCGCGTGTCCCGCTATACTCCCGCGTTCTCCGAATTCAACCCATTGAAGGAATTGCCATGAAAGCCGGCATTCACCCCGATTACAAAGAAGTGACCGTGACCTGCTCCTGCGGCAGCACCTTCGTGACGCGCTCTACGCTGGGCAAGCCTGCCCTGCACGTGGAAGTCTGCGCATCCTGCCATCCGTTCTACACCGGCAAGCAGAAGATCGTCGACACCGCCGGCCGCGTCGAGAAGTTCCGCCAGCGCTACGGCATGAAATAAGCAGGTTTGCGCGAAAGCTGCGCATGCAAACCAAAGCGGCTTCGGCCGCTTTTTGCATTTATGAGGCGCGACAACGGTATCATTTCGGGCGCCGCATCCCGATAACGAGGCAGACGTGACTCCCCAAGCTTTTCGCCGCATTGCAGTGATCGTCCTTGGCGCGCTGGCGCTGAGCCACTGCGCGCACAGTCCGGTCGGCCGGGGCAAGGGCTCCGTGCTGATGTCCGAACAGCAGGAAATCCAGCTGGGCGCACAGGCCAGCCAGGCGGTGCTGCAGGAATATGCCCCCCTGGATCGTCCCGCTCTGCAGGCTTACGTGAACGAGGTGGGCCAGCGGCTGGCGAAGCAGAGCCAGCGACCGACCCTGCCCTGGCATTTCGCCGTGGTCGACAGTCCCGACGTCAACGCCTTTTCCCTGCCGGGTGGCCATGTCTACATCACGCGCGGGCTCATGGCGTATCTCAATTCCGAGGCCGAGCTGGCCGGGGTGATCGGCCACGAAATCGGCCACGTCGCCGCGCGCCACGGCGTGCGCCAGCAGGGCGCGTCCACTGCGGACGGAGCGGGTGTGGCGTTGGGCTCGCTCCTGGTGCCGGAGACGGACAATCAGGCGGGTGCCGCCCTCGTGCAAACACTGGCGCCCGCCTGGCGCGCCGGCTACGGACGCGGGCGCGAACTGGAAGCGGTTCGCCTCGGCGCTGACTATCTGGCGAAAGCCGGCTACGACCCGCAGGCGATGATCGAGGTCATTGCCCTATTGAAAAACCAGCAACTGTTTTCAGCCGAGCAGGCCAGGCGGGACGGGCACCCCTCGCCTGCCACGTATCATGGGAGCTTCGCTATGCTCCCCGGCGACGATGCGCAGCTCAAGCAGGGGGTGGCCGATGCCAGCAAACACGCCATTGCCAATCCGCGCGAGGGCCGCACCGACTACCTGCAGAAAATGGCGGGACTGTACTTCGGCGACAGCCCGGATCAGGGCGTGATTCGCAACAACGCGCTGCTGCATGAAAGACTCGGCCTGACAATCCAGTTCCCGTTGGGGTGGCGGGTGCAAAACCGGCCCGACCGGGTCTCGGCGACGAGTCCCCAGGGCGATGCGATCGTCGAGCTGGTCCAGGGGCCGCAGAACGACAATCCGCTGGAGACGCTGCAGAAGGGCGTCAAGCTGGACGCCGGTGCGCGCTACGACAGCGGGCGCCTCAGTGGCTATCCGGCCGCATTCGCGGCGGGCGCACAGCAGGGCAAGCCGGCGGTGGTGGCGGTCGTGGTGTTCAACGGCACGCAATACCTGATTGCCGGCATGACCCGGGACGCACTCGCCTACGAACGCGAACGCAGCGCCTTGCGTGCGGCGATCAACAGCTTCCGCGCAATGACACCCGCAGAGAGGCTGGCCGCCCGGCCCGAGGTGTTGCAGCTGCTCACAGCCGGCCCCGGCTTGACCATGGCGGCCCTGGCCCGGAAGTCGCCGCTGGGTGCCGTTGCCGAGGCCCAGTTGCGTCTGTTGAACAATCTCTACCCCGGCGGCGAGCCCACGCCGGGCCAGCTCCTCAAAATTGTTCAATAAGCGTCCGCTTCCCCTCGCCCGAATCGGGCTGTTGCTGCTCTGCGCGGCCTGGTTGTTGCCCGGGCTGGTCGGACACGCGCCGTGGAAGGGCGGCGACGGCGAGCACTTCGTGCAGCTGTGGCTGCTGCTGAAGAGCGGCGCCACCCCGCAGTCCGTGTCGGCCACACCGCCCCTGTATTACTGGGTGGCCATCGCCACCGCCTGGCTGACGTCGGCGTTCCTGACCCTGGCCGATGGCGCGCGGCTGGCCTCGGGGCTGTTCATCGCGCTGGCGCTGTTTTTTGTCGCGCGCACGGCCCGCGTGCTGTACGGCCCGGACTTCGCCTGGGCGGCCGCGCTCACCCTGCTTGCCTGCATGGGCCTGCTGGTTCGCGGCCACGAACTCAATGCGGCCACGGCGCAGTTCGCCTCGGCCGCGATCATGCTGTATGGCCTCGCGACGTTGCCGCATGCTCCGCGCAGCGGCTGGGCGCTGGGCGGCGGTGCGGTATTGATGCTGCTCGCCGGCGGCGCGGCGGAAGCGGCCTTGTTTCTGCTGCTGGCCGTCGTGCTGCCGGGCGTGTTCGACACCTACCGTTCCGCGCAGGCGCGGCGCGGGCTGGCCTGGGGCGTGGGGATTGCGCTCGTTGCGAGCGCCGCATGGCTGGAGTACCTGGCCACGCAGGCCATCCCCTTGGGCCGGGCACTCAACCTGCAGCGCTGGGTGGGGGAGGCGACGCTGCGCCCGACGTTCTACCCGGGCATCCTCGGCTGGTACGCCTGGCCGGCGTGGCCGCTCGCAGTCTGGGCGCTCTACCAGGGCCGGCGCCAGTGGCGTACGCCGGGTATCCTGCT
Organism: Pseudomonadota bacterium; assembly: GCA_021784115.1. GTDB lineage: Bacteria > Pseudomonadota > Gammaproteobacteria > Burkholderiales > Thiobacillaceae > Thiobacillus. The sequence continues at coordinate 35,662 of JAJXTE010000009.1, forward strand.
GCCGGCCGGCGCACTGCTGGGGCTGCTTGTCCTGTATGCCTTCGACACGCATCCCGGCGAGGAGCAGGGCCTCATCCTGCTGCTGCCGCTGGCCCTGCTCGGCGCGGCGGGGCTCTTCACCTTGCGGCGCGGTGCCGCCTATGCCCTGTTGTGGTTCGGCATCATGCTGTTCACCTTCCTCGCGCTGGTCCTCTGGGTCTACTGGAGCGCGCATGACCTGGGTGCTCCGGCCCGGCTGGCGGCGCGGCTGACCCGGCTGGGCATGACCAACGTGGGCGTATTTCGGCCGTGGGCACTGGCGCTCGGTTTCACCGTGACGCTGGCCTGGGTCGTGTTTCTCGCCCGGGTCCGCCGTTCGCCGCTGCGGCCCATTCTCGTGTGGACGACGGGCATGACCTTCAGCTGGGGGCTGCTGATGGCGCTGTTCCAGGCGCCGCTCGATCAGCGCCTTTCCTACGCCAGCGTGGGCAAGGTGCTTGCGGCACGGGTGCAGCCGACGGAGTGCATCCAGACGGTTCAGGTGCGCAGCCAGCAACGGCTGCTGCTCGCCTATCACAGCGGCCGGATGCTCGCGCCGGCCGACGTCGGCTGCAACTGGCTGCTGGTGGAAACCCGGCAGCGTGACATCGAGCCGCACATTGCGGCCGACTGGGTCAAGGTGTGGAATGGCGCCCGCCCCGGCGACCGTTCCGATCGTTTCCACCTGTATGGCCGCCGCTGAGGTGCCCCGTGCGCAACGCGTGGCCGCCGTCATTCTGGCGGGGGGGCGCGGCCGCCGCATGGGCGGCGCGGACAAGGGGCTGATCGACTATCAGGGCCGTCCCCTGATCGAATGGGTGCTTGCCGCACTGACGCCGCAGGTCAATGAAATCGTCATCAGCGCCAATCGGAATATCGAGCGCTACGCGGCATATGGGCGTCGGGTCCTGCCGGATACCCTGCCGGACTTTCCGGGGCCGCTGGCAGGCGTACTGGCGGCGCTGCAGGCGGTGACGGCGGACTGGCTGCTGGTCGTGCCGTGCGACACGCCCCATCTACCCGCCGATCTGGCGCTCCGCCTGCTGGGCGCGGCGCAGCTCGAAGGTGTGCCGCTGGCGGTGGCGGAGGACGCGGCGCGCGTGCACCCCAGCTGCTTCCTCGTGCGCACCGACCAGCGCGACAATCTGGCCGCTTTTCTCGCTCGCGGCGAACGCGCCGTGCGTCACTGGCAGGCGGAGTTGTCCGGGACGAGGGTGCGCTTCGATGCCGCCGCGTTCGTCAACGTCAATCAGCCCGACGATCTTCGATCCTGAGCCACCGCCCTGATAGCCCCCGAGCGGGGCGGCAGGAATACGCTCCGGGGCGCTCCGCCTGATCTGCCCTGCCGGCGCCGTGCCCTCCTAGCCTTGTCGGCTCTCGGCAATCTGCTCGCAATACTGCTGCAAGTGGTCCGGCACCCCGGTCGGACAGACGCCGCATCCGCGGTTGCCGGGCACGGCATAGTCGATGAACTTGGGGTACGCGAGCTTCAATTCGCCCATCAGCCGGACGAAATCGTCGAGCGTGCGGTCGCCGCCGAGCCGGGGGTTGCGCGCCTTTTCCTGCCCGATGCTGCTGATGCGGCGCTGCTCGTAATCGTGGGCGGGATACACCAGTGTTTCGTCGGCGAGCGCGAACAGTTTGCCGCGGACGGAGTGATACAGCGCGGTCGCGTCGCCGTTCTGGAAGTCGGTGCGGCCGCAGGCCTCGATCAGCAAGGCGTCGCCGCTGTAGAGGCGGTCGCCATGCAGGTAGGCGAAATGGTTGTCGGTGTGACCGGGGGTGTGGAGCGGCGCGAGCTCGACCGAGCCCATCCTGAACGGCGTGCCTTCGGCGATCCCGACGTCGGTGCACGGCAGCCGGTCGAACGCGGGGCCGGCGATGCGGCTGCCGGCGATGTCCTTGAGCTTTCTGGCCGAGGTGATGTGGTCGGCGTGGATGTGCGTTTCCAGCGTAAAGGCGAGCTTCAGCCCGAGCGCGTTGACCGTGGCCAGGTCGCGCTCCCAGGCAGGCAGCACCGGGTCGATCAGGAGCGCCTGGCCGGTTTGCTCGCAGCCGATGAGATAGGTGTAGGTGCTGGAAATGGGTTCAAACAGCTGTCTGAAAATCATGCGGCACTCCCGAAGGCGTTCAGGATGCGGCAAGCGCCGCGTCCAGAAGTTCCACCCAGTGTCGCACAGGAATCGGACTGCCCGATTGCAGATGGGTGAGGCAGCCGATGTTGGCGGTGGCGATCAGTTCGGGCGCGCCGGCCTGCAGATGGCCGAGCTTGCGGATCTTGAGCGCGCCGGCGATCTCGGGTTGCAGGATCGAGTAGGTGCCGGCCGAGCCACAGCACAGGTGTTTTTCCGCCACCGGGGTGAGCTCGAAGCCGGCGTCGGTCAGCAGGGCCTCGACGCCGCCGGTCAGCTTCTGCCCGTGCTGCAGGGTGCAGGGCGGGTGGTAGGCGATGCGCTTGGGGGTGAGCGGTGAGGGGTGAGTGGTAAGTGGTTTCAGCGCGTCGCGCTCGGCGACGAGGATTTCCGAAATGTCCCGTGTGGCGGCGGAGATGCGCGTGGCGCGGTCGGCGTAGTGCGGGTCGTTGCGCAGCAGCCAGCCGTAGTCTTTCACCATCACGCCGCAGCCCGATGCGGTCATCACGATGGCCTCGACCCCGGCGTTGAGACGCGGCAGCCAGGCGTCGATGTTGCGGCGCGCGGCATTGAGTCCGTCCTCGGTGTCGTTCAGGTGATGCGCCAGGGCACCGCAGCAGCCGGCTTCCTCCGCGGTGACCAAAGAAATACCAAGCCGGTCGAGCACGCGCGCGGTGGCGGCGTTGATGTTGGGCTTGAGGCCGGGCTGCACGCAGCCCTGCAGCACCAGCATGCGGCGGGCATGGCGCGGCACGGGCCAGTCGCCGGCGGTCTCCGCTGCCGGGATGCGGGTTTTCAGAAAACCGGGCATGAAGCTGCGCACGCTCTGGCCGAGCTTCAGCGCGCCGTTGAACAGCATGGACGATCCGAGGCCGGTTTTCAGCGCGGCGCGCGTTGCCGATTCGGCCACGCCGCGCCCGACCTTGTCCTCGACGATGTGGCGGCCGATGTCGAGCAGCTTGCCGTATTCCACGCCCGACGGGCAGGTCGTTTCGCAGTTGCGGCAGGTCAGGCAGCGGTCGAGGTGGAGCTGGGTTTTGGCAGTCGGCGTCGCGCCCTCGAGCACCTGCTTCAT
>JAJXTE010000010.1 GCA_021784115.1 Pseudomonadota bacterium
CTGCTGACGGCCTACACCGGCTGGATCGACTGGGGCACGGCGCACTAAGCATGATCTGGAAGCCGTTCGTGTTGAGCCTGTCGAAACATGAATGGACTTTTGGCCTTCGACAAGCCCGTCCTGAGCTTTGCCGAAGGGCTCAGGCCGAACGGTGGTCTAGCCCGCCTTCGGCGGGCGCTTGTCGAGCTTCCTCTGCAGGGTGCGGCGGTGCATCTTCAGCGCGCGCGCGGTGGCCGAGATGTTGCCGTCGTGTTCGTTCAGCACTTTCTGGATGTGTTCCCATTCCAGCCGCGCGACCGATAGCGGTTCGGGGCTGACTTCGAGCGCGGCATCGGGCTGGTCGCGCAGCAGCGCGGCGAGGATCTCGTCAGCATCCGCAGGTTTCGCCAGGTAGTGCTGTGCGCCCAGCCGCACCGCCTCGACCGCGGTGGCGATACTCGCGTAGCCGGTGAGCACCACGATGGCGGGGGCGGGTGTGCGTGCGGCGAGCGCGGCCACGACAGTCAGTCCCGATTCGCCGGGCAGCTTCAGATCGACGACCGCGTGGCTGGGGACGAAGGCATCCGCCACGTTGCGGGCTGCGGCTGCGTCATGCGCCACGGCCACCTCGACGCCACGTTTCTTCATGGCGCGCGCGAGGGCGGCTGCAAAATCGGCGTCGTCCTCGACGATCAACAGTTTCATGTTCATGCGGATGGTTTCCAGGGCAGGGTGATGCGAACGCGGGTGCCGCCGCCGTCGCGCTCGGCCAAGGCAAGGCTGCCGCCCGCTCGCTCCAGCGTGGCGTGGGTGAGTGCCAGTCCCATGCCCCAGCCGCGTCCCGGTTTGCCGCTGAACAGCACGCGCCCTGCCTGCGCCCGCTGTTCGGGAGAAAAGCCGGGGCCGCGGTCGGCGATGTCGATCAAGAGCGTATCGTCGCGTGCTTCTGCGACGAATTCGACGGGGCCGGGCGATGCGTCGGCTGCATTGTTGAGGACATTCAGGATCGCCTGCTCGAGACCGTCGGGCGGGATGAAGGTGCGGCGATCCGTCGGCAGCGTCGTCGCGATCGGCGCATCGGGACGCAGCACCTGCCAGCGCTCGACCAGCGCAGCGAGCCAGCTGTCGAGGGGCCGCGGTTCGGGCGACGTGTCCTGCGCCCGAGCGGCGAGTTGGGTGAGGATGCGCTTGCAGGCCTGCGCCTGCTGTTCGAGCAGGCGGCAGTCGGCGCCGATGTCGGGATCGTTGGCGAATTCGCCGGCGAGTTCGTGCGCGGTGGTCTGGATGGTGGCGAGCGGCGTGGCGAGTTCGTGCGCCGCCAGCGCGGCTTGCGTGCCGAGCGCGACGATGCGCTCGTCGCGCAACTGCTTTTCGCGCAGCGCAGACAGTTCCCGATCGCGCGCGCGCAGCGCGGCGTGCATGCGGGTGACGAAGAACGCGATCATCCCCGCACTGATGAGGAAGTTGAACCACATTCCGCCCAGGTGCATGCCGTACGCGGCGACCGGGTCGGCCACGGCCAGCGGCCAGTAATAAAACAGCAGCAGCGCATAGAATCCCCCGGCCACCGCGGCCAGCAGCCATACCCAGCGCGGGCGCAGGCTGATCGCGGCGATGACGACCGGCACCAGCATCAGCGACACGAAGGGGTTGGTCACGCCCCCGCTGAAGAACACCAGTACGGCGAATGCGGTGAGGTCGGTCAGCAGATGCGCCAGAAATTCCAGCTGCGTGGCGGGCGCGTCCTGCCGCAACCGCCATGCGGTGGACAGCGCAAACAAGCCCATGAGCAGCAGCACCGCGGAAATCGGCACCAGCGGCATCGGGATGCCGATGCCCCAGTGGAGCCAGGCGATACCGACGGCCCAGCCGGCAATCAGCGACACGCGCACGGCGAGCAGGCGCCCCAGCAGGGCGCGGGCAGGCAAGGTGGAGAGCAGGGTGGATTCGGTCGTCGGCGACATGGAGGAATTGTAATCCGCACACCGACGCGGGCTGCGAACTGCGACAATTTGTCCGGGCGTGCGCGCGCCGTGCATCCCCCAAATCGGGAAGACGTTCATCGCACATCGATCTCGTTCTCGCCTGCGTGGCGGGTTCTTTTGTCGTGGCAGCGGAACCATCTATGACATGCTCATGAAAAAGGCCCCGGGCGGATGCTCGGGGCCTGGTTCGGGGACGGGCAGAAAACGCCCGCGCCGTCTTCCTAGAACTGCACGTTCACCCCCGCGTAGACCGTCCGTCCCATGCCCGGAACGGCCGTGCCCCAGGCCGGCACGCCGGGCAGCGCCTGGTTCGGCGGCATGGTCACGCCCTGTCCCACATAGGCCCCGCCCAGCGGGTAGTAGTAGAGCCGGTCGAAGACGTTCTCGACGCCGACATCGAGCCTCACCTTCTTCCACGCATGGCTGCTGCGCAGATTGAGCAACGCATAGGCGGGCGTGCGGATCTCGTTGCGAATCTGCGAGACGTCCGATTTCGAGTCGACCAGATGGACCTCCGCGATGTTGGTCCAGCGCCCGACCGCCTGCTTCACGGACAGCCTCGCGTTGAGCGGCATCATGTTGTAGAGGTTGTCGCCGGTGCCGCTCGTGGTCTTGCCGCGCACGTAGCTCAGCACGCCGTTTGCCGTGAAGCTGCCGTAGGCGGTGTTGCGCGCCAGCGGGAAATGGCCCGACACGTCGGCGCCGTAGAGCTGCGCGTCCTGGTTGACGAACTTGAGAAAGACGAATCGGTCGGTCACGGTCGTGCCCGTCAGGCGCTTCGCGTTGATGTAGTCGTCGACGTAGGTGTAGTAGGGCGTGATCTTCAGCCCCCAGTCCTGCTGGCGGGCGTCGTGCCAGTCGAAGGTCGCGCTCACGGTGTGGGCCACTTCGGGCTGCAGGGCGAGGTTGCCGACGTAGCCGTTGCCGTCGCCGGCCAGGTTGATCATGTTCATCGCCATGCCGCCGGTCGACCAGGTGTAGCGTTCGTAGAGGTTGGGTGAACGGGTCTTGCGCGCGTAGCCGAACTCGATGGCCTGCGTCGTGCCCGGCGTGTAGCGGGCGAGCGCGGTCACGTCCCAGTTGTGGTCGGTGCGGCCGCGGTCGCTGGCGTTGAAGGCGGTCGCGTCGGCCGTGTAACTGCCGTTGTAGCCCTGCACCGGGCCGGTGTCCATCTTCACGGTTTCGTGGCGCAGGCCGACAAGGCTCAGCCACTGCGGGGTCCATTGCGCTTCCCATTCGGCATATGCCGCATAGCGGTCGCGCTGGCCGTCATTGATGTTCAGGAAGGTATTCGGCGACATGCCGCCGGTGCCGGACGCCGGCCACCAGTCGTCGAGACGGTACTGCTGGAATTCGGCGCCGAGCCGCACGAGGTCGCGTGCCGACAGACTGATGTCGCCCCTGACGGCCGCGCCGGTGTTCCGGCCCTCGGTGTTCATTGGCATGCCAGGCGCATTGCCCGTATACCAGAATGCCTTGTCCTCCAGGAAGTTCATCTCATGCTCCGTGTGCTCGCGATAGACGCGCGCCTCGAGCCGGCCCCAGTCGTATCGGCCCGCATAGCGCAAATTGACCTGGGTGCTGGTGTTGTCGGTCATGTCCATGCGCTGGTTCGGATAACCCTGATAGGGAATGTGTTGATAACCGAGCTTCAGATCGACCAGATGATTGTCGTGGCGCAGTGCCACGCCGAGCGACTGGTTGGTCGACTTGTACTGCGACGAGCCGACCTCGTCGCCGGGCAGCCATTTGGTCGAGTTGTAGAGCGACTGCATGGTCTTGATGTACGCCAGCCCAGCCGGCTTGAAGTCGCCGCCGGCCGTGTAGTTGTCCGATTGGGCGATCGATCCGCTGTAGGTGAGGCTCAACTTGTCGCTAGCGAGGGTGGCGGACAGATTGGCGCCCATCGCGTTGCCGTTGCTTCGATAGAACGCCCCGGCCTCGCCCTTGAGCAGGGCACCCTGGCCGTCCATGGCGAACTCCGGTGCGGGCGACTCCACCAGTATGGTGCCGCCGATGCTGTCTCCGCCTGTGCTGACCGGAGCAACTCCGGCGAAAACCTGGGCGCTGCCTACGCGGGTCGGGTCGATGTAGGAGAGCGGCGGGTTCATGTGGTTGCCGCAGGCGGAGATGAGGTCCATGCCGTCGACCTTGACCCGCAGACGGTCGTCGGCGAGGCCGCGGATCACCGGCAGGCTGGACACGCCGCCGGCGCCCTGGAGACTGACGCCCGGCACGTCCCGCAGGAGGCTGGCGGTGTCGCTGGTCGCGGCCTGCAGGGGCTGCAGCGCGTCTGCGTCGAGCGTCACGCTGTTGGGGTCGGTGTCGCCGGGCTCCGAGCCGACGACGACGACGGTCAGCTGCGCGCTGTCGCCGGGCGCCGGGGGCGTGCCGTTGTCGGCGACGGCGGGGTTCCAGAACGCCGAGAGTGCGAGGGAGACGGCAAGGGAAATCGGAGTTCGCGATAACAGCATGTTTTTCTCTGAATTATTGGACGCGAAGGCAGTCTAAAATAGCCACCCAAGGGTGGGAATGTGGCAAATTGTCGCAAATGCGGCTCGCGCGGGTCGCACGCGCTGGGCGGGGAGGCGTTGCGGGGCGCGGCCTGCGGCAATATGCCGCAGTGCACGGCATGTGCAATTTGTTATCGTGCGGGGCGCCGACACGACAACGAAAATGCCGATGCAACTCGCCCGACAGACCGGACTCGCCCTGCCGCTGATGTTGCTGCCGATGGTCGCAGCGGCGAGCTGCGGCTCGGCGTTCTGCACGCTCAACACCGACTGGGACACGCAGGCGCCATGGCAGGACGACGCTACGCGTCTCGATCTGCGGATGGAATATATTCATCAAGATCAATTGCGCTCCGGCACGGACAAGGCCATGGCTTCGGGCGAGGCGGGCGAGCACGACGAGCTCACCACGCGCAACCGGAATCTTGTCGCGAGCCTGAGTCATGCCTTCAGCCCCTCCCTGAGTCTGGCGCTGCAGGTGCCGCTGGTATCGCGCGACCATGCGCATGTCTTCAATGGCGCCGGCGGACCGGAACCGGAAAGCTGGGACTTCACCCGCCTCGGCGATGTGCGCGTGCTGGCGCACCTGCGGCTGGACGCGGCCCAGTCACCGCGCGATCGCGCCTATGGCCTGATTGGCGGCGTCAAGCTGCCCACCGGCTCAACCGATGTGCGAAATTCCGCAGGCGAACTGGCCGAGCGGTCCCTGCAGCCGGGGTCCGGCTCCACCGATCTGATCGCCGGCGGATTCGTCTCCGGCCATTTCGCGCAGACCAGCTGGCATACGCAGTTGAACTGGCAGCATGCGGTCAGCGAGCGACACGACTACCAGCCGGGCGACCGTGTCAGCCTGGATGCGGGGATGGCCTATCCGCTCGGCGCGGTGCACGCGCTCGCGCAAATCAATGTGCTCTGGCGCGGCCACGACACCGGCCTCAATGCCGAGCCGGCGGACAGTGGCGGGAAATACGTGTATTTCTCGCCCGGCGTGGCGGTGCCGCTCGGCGGCGACACGCAGATCTATGGGCTGGTTCAGCTGCCGCTGGTCCAGAATGTCAACGGCACGCAGCTGACCGCCGACTGGGCAGCGACCCTGGGTTTGACGACACGTTTTTGAACGAAGAGGAGATGAACATGAAGCGTTATGGATGGATGACCGCAGTAGCCGCCAGCCTGGCCGCACACGCCGCCTGGGCCGCCAACATCAGCGTGACCGACGCCTGGGCACGCGCCACCATGCCGGGCCAGCCTGTCAGCGGGGCCTACATGCAGATCCAGTCTGATGCCGACGCACGCCTGCTCGGCGTCTCAAGTACTGTCGTGCCGCGGGTGGAAGTGCACGAGATGAGCATGGACGGCGGCGTCATGCGCATGCGCGAGGTGAAGGCGATCGACCTGCCGAAAGGCAAGACCGTTTCTCTCCAGCCGGGCGGCTTTCACATCATGCTGATGAATCTGAAAAAGCCGATCGCGGCGGGCGATGTCATCCCGCTCACGCTGACGGTGGAATCGGGCGGCAAGCGGCAGACCGTCGAGGTGAAGGCCGAGGCCCGTGCCATGGGCGGCGCCGGCATGCAGCACCCCTCGCACTAAGTGCGCGGGCTTGCATGGCCCGTGTAGCGCGCCCGTGCAGGCCGCGCGGGCAAAGCGGCTGGCGGTGCAGTAAACCCGCGCCGGGTGATGGACAGGCGGCCGCGCGCCGCCTTTTTTATTGGCGTAAAATCCGCGCAATCGTTTCCGGAGCCACCATGACCACGCCCCACACCGCCGCCGAGAAGGCCAACATCCTGTCCGAGGCGCTGCCTTACATCCAGCGTTTCTACGACAAGACCATAGTCATCAAGTACGGCGGCAACGCCATGACCGAGCGGCACCTGATGGAAGCCTTCGCCAAGGACGTGGTGCTGCTGAAGCTGGTCGGCATGAACCCGGTGGTGGTTCACGGCGGCGGCCCGCAGATCGCCGGCCTCCTGCAGCGCATCGGCAAGCAGAGCGAGTTCATCCAGGGCATGCGGGTCACCGACGAGGAGACGCTCGACGTGGTCGAGATGGTGCTCGGCGGCCTGGTCAACCAGGACATCGTCACGCTCATCAACAAGCACGGCGGCCGCGCGGTGGGGCTGACCGGCAAGGACGGCAATTTCATCCACGCCAAGAAGATGCTGGTGCCGAGCAAGGAAAAGGCCGACGAGATGCTCGACATCGGCCAGGTCGGCGAAATCACCAGCATCGACCCCGAAATCATCCAGGTGCTCGATGCGCGCGATTTCATTCCGGTGGTCGCGCCGCTCGGCACCGACTCCGAGGGCAATGCCTACAACATCAACGCCGACGTCGCGGCCGGCAAGATCGCCGGTGTGCTGCAGGCGGAAAAGGTCATCTTCATGACCAATACGCCGGGCGTGCTCGACAAGCAGATGCGTCTTTTGACCGGGTTGATTCCGCGCGAAGTCGACGAACTGATCGCCGACGGCACCATCTCCGGCGGCATGATTCCCAAGGTCGGCTATGCCGTCGACGCGGTGAACAGCGGCGTGAAAACCGCGCACATCATCGACGGCCGCGTCGAACACGCGCTGCTGCTGGAAGTGCTAACCCCCGAAGGCGTTGGCACCCTCATCAAGCGCGCCTGACCCCTTCCCGTTTCTCCTTCACCGCTCGCCAAGACATGCGTTACTGGCTGATGAAATCCGAGCCGAGCGACGTCAGCATCGACGACCTCGCCGCGATGCCCGAACAGAGCGTCGCCTGGTATGGCGTGCGCAACTACCAGGCGCGCAATTTCATGCGCGACCAGATGAAGCCCGGCGACAAGGTGCTGTTCTACCATTCGTCGTGCGCCGAACCCGGCATCGCCGGGCTGGCCGAAGTCAGCGTGCAGGCCTATCCCGATGCCACCCAGTTCGACCCCAAGAACAAGTACTTCGACCCCAAGGCCACGCTGGAAACGCCGCGCTGGTTCAACGTCGACGTCAGGCTGGTGAAGAAGACGCGGCTGATGCCGCTGTCCGAAATCCGCGGCTATTCCGAGCTTGCCAACATGCGCATCCTGCAAAAGGGCAACCGCCTGTCGATCACCCCGGTCGATCCGGCCGAGTACGCTTTCATCGTCAAGCACCTGTGATGTTCGATCCGGCGCTGTTCGCCGCTTACGGCGTGCTGGGGCTGGTCGTCGGTTTTCTCGCCGGCCTGCTCGGGGTGGGTGGTGGCCTCATCATCGTGCCGGTGCTGATCATGCTTCTGCACGCGCATGGCCTGGCGGTCGGGATGGAACCGCAGTTGGCGCTCGGCACCTCGCTGGCCTCCATCCTGTTCACTTCGTTGTCCAGTGTTCGCGCCCACCATCGCCATGGCGCCGTCGAGTGGCCGCTGGTGCGGCGTATCGCGCCCGGAATCGTGCTCGGCACGCTGACGGGCGCGGTGCTGGCAGCGCAGATGTCGGCAACGGTATTGAAGGTGTTCTTCGTCGTTTTTCTCTTCTACGCCGCCACCCAGATGTGGCTGGACTTCAGACCTGCGCCGCATCGCGGCCTGCCGGGGCGCGCCCAGACGACGCTGGCGGGCGGCGTGATCGGCGCGGTGTCGAGCTGGGTCGGCATCGGCGGCGGGACCCTGTCGGTACCGTTCATGCTGTGGCACAACGTTCCGCTGCACCGGGCGATCGCCACGTCGGCTGCCATCGGCTTTCCGATCGCGCTCGCCGGCGCGGCGGGCTATGCGATGGGCGGCTGGCATGCGAGCGGCCTGCCGGTTGGCAGCCTTGGCTTTGTCTACCTGCCGGCGCTTGCCGGCATCGTGATGGGGAGCGTGCTGACCGCACCTATGGGTGCACGCACTGCGCATCGTCTGCCGGTTCGCCCGTTGAAGCGGGTGTTTGCGCTGCTTCTGTTTGCGCTGGCGCTGCGCATGGCATGGACATTCTAGGGAACCCGTCCGCCAACCCTCATCGTGCGTTTTGAAGTATGAGGTTCCCCTAGATATTGGGTCGAACTGCGTGTTTCCATTTCCCGCTTGAGCGACCGTATGGTCCGCGCTAGTCTTCGCTCACATGCCGAAAAATCGACGCATGGCCGATCAACGAATAGTGGAGATACACATCATGGCGCACCTGCAAGCTGTCCGGACCACCCTGCAACCGCAGCAGAACGATTACAGTCAGCTCACGACCTATTACGACGAGCTCAATCAGGTTGCATGGGGCTACATGAATGCTGAACCCCGGCCCTGCTTTACAGGGACCCTGCTGCGGGAAATCGTCGATTGGTTCGGCGACGTGGCCAGACGGATTGACGACCCGGAATGCGCCGACGTGAATTATGTGGTCGTTGCCTCGGGCCACCCCGGGATCTACAACCTCGGGGGCGATCTCAACCTGTTCCGCGGCCTGATCGAAGCGCGTGATCGCGAAAGTCTGTACAAATACGCACAGGCCTGCATTCGCCCCCTCTTTCTGAACGCCCTGCATTTGAATCGTCCCAGCGTGAAAACCATTACGCTGGTGCAGGGCGATGCCCTCGGAGGCGGCTTCGAGTGCGCGCTATCGGGAAACGTCCTGATCGCAGAACGCGGATCGAAAATGGGCTTCCCGGAAATCCTGTTCAACCTGTTTCCCGGCATGGGGGCCATGACCCTGCTGGGCAGGAAAATAGGCTACGGCAAGGCCGAAAAAGTCATTCTGAGCGGCAAGCTCTATAGCGCCGAAGAAATGTACGAACTGGGCGCCGTCGATGTTCTCGTGGAACAGGGAGCCGGCGAGCAGGCAGTCTACGAGTTCATCCGCAAGGAGGCGCGCCAACGCAATGGCGCGTTGGCATTGCGCGCAGCCCGCGAATTGTCGCAGCCGATTGCGCATGACGAACTCATGCGGATCGCCGAAATCTGGGTGGATGCCGCGTTGCGGCTCGAGAGCAAGGATTTGCGCATGATGGAACGTCTGGTCGCGCGGCAGACCGGCAAGGCCGATGCCGTGAACAGCGACGCTTCAACTGTGCTCAGCGCGTAGCCGGCTGGCCTGGTAGGCGACAAGCTCGACCTGCGTGGCAGCCAGGGCATCCCGTACTGAATCGAGCCTGTCCTGGGCCAGGCTGGTTGCGAGTTCAAAGGGCTTGATGCGTTCGGCTTCCGAGCATCGCTGCGCCAGCAGATTGGCGCCGACATCACGGGCGCCGCCTTTCAGCGTGTGCAGCTGATCGTGCCACAGGCCGTAATCCTGGGCCGTCAGCGCGCGCTCGATGTCGCGCAGGGCGCGTGCGCTGTCTTCCTCGAAACTCGCCAGCAGATCCGTCACGAACCCCGGCCCGCCGAGCTGGGCGAGGTTGTCCAGAACCGATTCGTCCAGTTCGCTCGCCGTCTGCTGCCCGCTGGCGAGGCCCGCGGCGACGGGCTGGCCTAACTGGCCCGCCAGCCGGGCAATCGTCTCGATCAGTTCGCGGCTGTTGACCGGCTTGGTGAGGAAGGCGTCCGCACCGGCATCTTCGCAGGCGGTCTGCGCCTCGCCGCGCGCATCGGCGGTGAGCATGATGACGGGCAGATGCCCGGATTCCATGAAACGCCAGCGCTGCACCACCTCGGGCCCGGACAAATGCGGCATGTGCATGTCGATGACCGCCAGGTCGAACGTCTGGTCGTCCGATTCGAGCATGCTGAGCGCTTCCTCGCCGTCCTGCGCCAGAAAGGTCTTGTGCCCGGCGTGTTCCAGCAGACCGCGGATCACCCGCTGGTTGACCGGGTTGTCCTCCGCCACCAGGATGGTCAGACCCGGCGCGAGACCTGACTGCGTCTGAAAATGGCTGGCCAGCGACACCACGTTGGACGGCATGTCGTGGCTGATGACGGCGTGGATGGCGTTGAACAGCAGCGTGGTGTTGACGGGGGTACGCAGCACCGAGGCATAGCCGTCACGCATCAGCTGCGCGTCGCGCGAGAGCGCGACGCGGGCGTCGGATTCGATGAGAATGACCGGCAAGCTTGCCAGGCTGGGGTCGTCGTGCAGCAAGTGCAGAAAGGCAGCCGGGTCACCCGGCAGTGCGCTGCGTTCCACCACGACCGCGCCCAGAGGCGTATCGCCCATGAGGTAGGCGGATAATTCGGCGGCAAGCCGGGCGGTATTGTCGACAGCCACGGTGTCGGCGCCCCAGTTGCGGATCGTCGCCTGAAGGCGGGTCGAGAGCTCCCCGCTCGCCAGAATCGCCACCCGCATCGGCGCGTCCAGCCGCTCGGGTGCGGGACCGGACTGGCTTGCCTGCAGGGTGAACGGCAGTTCGAACCAGAATGTCGTGCCCTCTCCTTCGCGGCTATGCAGGCCGATCTGGCCGCCGAGCGCTTCCACCAGCTGCTTGGCGATGGTGGTGCCGAGGCCGCTGCCGCCGAAGCGGCGCGTGATGGTCGGATCCGCCTGGGTGAAGCTGTCGAACACGCGGGAGACTGCGGCCTCCGAAATGCCAATGCCGGTGTCGACCACTTCGAAGCGCAGGCGTTGCGGGTCGGCTTGGCCGATCGGGCGCACGTAGATATCCACCCGCCCGTGCTCGGTGAACTTGATGGCATTGCCGATGAGGTTGATGAGGACGTGGCGCAGGTGGCGGACATCGCCATGCAAATGGAACGGTGTCTGTGGCGCGATGTGCGACGCCAGTACCAGCCCCTTCCCCTGGGCCTGCGTTTCCATCATTGCGATCGTGCCGTTCACCACGCGGTGCAGGTCGAAATCCTCCTCGTTCGTGGCAATGCGGCCGGCTTCGATGCGGGAAATGTCGAGCACGTTGTCGATCAGATCGAGCAGGGTGTTGGCAGAGGCGTGGATGAGCTGGGCAAGCTCCTTTTGTTTCGCATCGAGCTGCGTTTCGGTGAGCAGATCGGCGACGCCAATGACGCCGTTCAACGGCGTGCGAAGCTCGTGGCTCATGTTGGCGAGGAAATTCGATTTGGCCTGGTTGGCCTTCCGCTCGCGCTGAATTGCAGAATGGACCTGCTTCAGCAGCGATGCCGAATAAAGCGGAACGGCGATCATGGACAGCACGAAGGCCACCCCGATCGACATGTGCTGGCTCCAGTAGGGCGAGTAGGCGAGAACGAGCACAAAACCCGTGATCGCCATGGCGGTGGCGGTGTACAGGTAAGCCACGCCATAGCGAAATCCGTTGCCCAGCGTGACCCACAAATACACCACCAGCAGGGGACTTCCCGCTTCTCCGGTATAGGTCAGCAGGAACGAGCACGTCGCATAGTCCATCGCCATCGCGGCTATGCGGCGCAGGGGTGAAACCTTCAGGCTGGCCAGCGTGAGCGCAACGATCACGACGGCCATTCCGGTGAACAGGATGCTGACAAACTGCGCGGTGCCGCGTATGGCGTCGTCAAGTACCGCGTGCTGGCTGGAGAAATACGTCAGAAAGACAAGCCCGATCACGACGCGAATCAGGCCCTGCTGGCATTCGGTATCCGGCCTGCTGCGAATCCGTTTGGCCAGGAATTGCAGGAATCGGGGGGTCGACTGATGAAGCATCGCCTTCATGCGTCGCTCATGCTTCGGGCTCGCCAAACTCGCGCATGACGGCAGCCACGGCATCGATGCGCCGTTCGAATGCACGCGCGCAGTCGGGATCAAAATGGCGCCCGCTCTCAGTCTGGATGAACGTCAGCGCATCCTGGAACGACCACGCGCGCTTGTAGGGGCGGTCCGACGTGAGCGCGTCGAACACGTCGGCCACGGCCACAATTCGCGCAGGCAAGGGGATGGCCTGGCCAACCAGCCCCTGCGGGTAGCCGGTGCCGTCGAATTTTTCATGGTGGCCGAGCGCGATCACCGCGCCCATCTGCAGGTAGCGCGAGGGGCTGTCGGCAAGGATCTCGTGGCCGATCTGCGGGTGGCGGCGCATGATCTTCTGCTCTTCCGGTGTGTGCCGGCCGGGCTTCAGCAGAATCTGGTCGGGAATGCCGATCTTGCCGATGTCGTGCATCGGCGAGGCGGCTTCGATTTCGTCGCATTCCATCGCGGTGAGTCTGAGTTCCTCTGCGATCAGGCGGGCATATTTCGACATGCGGATAATGTGGTTCCCGGTTTCCTCGTCGCGATATTCGCCTGCCTTGGCCAGTTTCATCAGGGTTTCGCGTTCGCGCGTGCGCACTTCGCGGGTGGCCAGCATGACCTGGTCCTCCAGCCACAGTGCGCGGTCGGCGACCAGTTTCTGGCTGCGTCGCAGCGCCAGTAGATTGAGGCAGCGGGCGCGGCATTCCTGCGGATCGATCGGGCGCGTGAGGAAGTCGGTCGCGCCGTTTTCCAGCGCCTGATAGCGGACCTGGCGGTCTTCGACCACGGTGACGATGATGATGGGCACGTCGGCGAGGCGACGTTCAGCGCGGATGCGGCGGGTAAACTCGATGCCGTCCATGCCGGGCATGCGGTAATCGGTGATGATGAGGTCGGGCGTGTCGACTTGCATCTGCGTCAGGGCGTCGAGCGGATCCGCGTAGCTTTCCACGATCACGCCCGGTTCCAGTGTGCGGGCCAGGCCTTCCAGCAGGCTGCGCGCGGTACTCCGGTCGTCGACGATCACAATGCGTGCACTGCCACGCGGGCGTGCGCCGCGTTGCGGGGCCGGCGACATGGAAGAGGGCACAATGCGCAACGGCTCGGCAGTCACTTTGTTTCCCTGGATGGTAGATAAAACCACGGTTTCATAGAATTATCGGGCAAATGAAAAGTGAACTTTAACCCCTGAGGGAACCGAGATGAAGCAAAACTTGTGGTTGGGGCTGGTGGGCGGCTTGGCCGCCCTGTTTTCCCTGGTGGCGTTTGCGCAACCGGCCGCCGATTATGCGCGTGAGAAGAAATGGGCCGATGAGGTGATCCCCGGGCTGGTGGTGGGCGATCCCGTCTATCTGCAAACGCCGCGCGGCCACCACAAGTTTCTTGCGCTGTTCACGCCCGTCGAGGGCCACAAGGCGGCCATCGTCGTCCATGGCATGGGGATCCACCCGGACTGGGGCATGGTTGGCACGCTGCGCACCGAGCTGGCCGACCGCGGCTTTGCCACCTTGTCGATCCAGATGCCGGTGCTGGCGGCAGATGCCCAGAGTGCGGCGTATCGACCCACGTTCCCGGAGGCGGCCGAGCGCATTGCCCAGGCAGTCGATTTCCTCAAGGCGAAGGGGTACACGCAACTGGCAATTGTTTCGCACAGCATGGGTTCGCGAATGAGCCACGTGTATCTGCGCGGCAAACCCGATCCCGCGGTGAAGGCGTGGGCGAGCCTGGGCCTGCAGCAGGATGACTATGCCAGGCTGAAACTCCCGATCCTGGACATGTATGGCGACAACGACCTGCCGCCGGTGCTCGCGGGTGTGGCCAAGCGCAAGCGCACCCTGGCGGCCGGCAAGTCAAGGCAGGTGGTGATTCCTCACGCCGACCATTTCTATACCGGGCACGAGGGGGAAATGGTCGAGACCGTTGCGACGTTCCTGAACGATACCCTGAAGTAAGCCTTACCCCAGCAGCCGCGTCATCGCCTCGCGGTATTTCTCGCTGGTTTTGGCGACGATCTCGGCAGGCAGCGCCGGTCCCGGCGCCTGCTTGTTCCAGCCGCTGGCTTCCAGCCAGTCGCGCACGAACTGCTTGTCGAAGCTGGGCGGGTTGCTGCCGGGCCGGTACGGGTCGGCCGGCCAGAAACGCGACGAATCCGGGGTCAGCGCCTCGTCGATCCACACCAGCTTGCCGGCTTCGTCGAGTCCGAACTCGAACTTGGTGTCGGCGATGATGATGCCGCGAGTGAGCGCATACTCTGCTGCAGACTTGTACAGGGCAAGGCTGACGTCGCGCACCTGCTTGGCCAGGTCGGCGCCGATCAGGTCGGCCATCCGGTCAAAACTGATGTTCTCGTCGTGGGCGCCGACCGCGGCCTTGGTCGACGGCGTGAAGATCGGTTCGGGCAGGTGGCCGGCCTGCGCGAGGCCGGCCGGCAGCTTGATGCCGCACACGGACTGGCTGGCCTGGTATTCCTTCCAGCCGGAGCCGACCAGGTAGCCGCGCACGATCGCCTCGACCGGCAGCGCCTTCAATTTTCTCACCACGATCGCGCGGCCGGCGACCTGGTCGCGCTCGGATTCCGCCACCACCGATTCCGGCGCGATGTCGAGTGCCTGGCTCGGCACGATGGCCTTCAGCTTGTCGAACCAGAAGGCCGACACCTTCGTCAGCACTTCGCCCTTGCCGGGGATCGGCGTCGGCATCACCACGTCGAACGCCGAGAGGCGGTCGGTGGTGACGATCAGCAGCTTGTCGTCGCCGACGGCGTAGATGTCGCGCACCTTGCCGCGGTGGACCAGCGGGAGCGAAGCGATGCGCGATTCAAGTAGAGGTGCGGACATGGCGGACGAAACGGAACCGGAAGAGTCGGCATTATAGCCGCCGCGATAGAAGGCACTGGCCTCGTACACCCCGCGCAATTCGCGCAGCGCCACCAGCAGGATCGCCGCCAGCGGCACCGCGAGCAGCACGCCGACGAAGCCGAACAGCTGGCCGAACGCGGCCAGCGCGAAGATCACCGCCACCGGGTGCAGGCCGACGCGCTCGCCGACCAGACGCGGGGTGATGACATAGCTTTCCAGCACCTGCCCGGCCAGATAGATGCCCGCCACCCAGGCCACGCCGGTCCAGTCGGAAAACTGCAGCAGCGCTACCAGCATCGCCAGGATCACGCCGAGGCCGAAGCCGAGGAAGGGCACGAAGGACAGCACGCCGGTGAGGATGCCGATCGGCAGCGCGTAATCCAGTCCCGCCGCCCATAGCGCAACGGCGTAGTACAGCGACAGCGTGGCCATCACCGCCAGCTGGCCGCGCAGGAATTCGCCGACCACCGCGTCCATCGCGCGGGCAACGCGGGTGACGGTGTCCATCCAGGGACGCGGCGCCAGTGCGGCAACCCGCGCCACCATCACGTCCCAGTCCTTCAGGAGATAGAACATCACGACCGGAATCAGCAGCAGGTTGGCCAGCACGCCGACGATGGCGAGCGCGCCGGTCTGCAGCTTGGGCAGCCAGGCGGCGCCGTTCTGCGTGGCCTTTTCGGTGAGCCAGGTCTGCAGCGCGGCGAGGTTGAAATTGACCGTGATGCCGAGGGTCTGCTGCAGCCAGGGCAGGAAACGGGTCTGCAGCATGTCGAGGGCGGCCGGCACGCGCTGGCTTAATTCGGCGAACTGTCCCTGAAACAGCGGCAGCGCCACCAGCAGCAGGGCGAAAAGCGCCAGCCCGGCGACCACGATGACGACGACCGTGCCGGTCGTGCGCGACAGTCCGTGCGTTTCCAGGCGATCGACCAGCGGGTCGAAGATGTAGGCGAGCAGCGCGCCTGCGAGAAAGGGCGTCAGGATGGGGCGCAGCAGGTAGACCAGTCCGCCCGTGGCGAGCAGCACGGCGAAGGCAAGCCAGGGGATGTTGCCGGGCAGGCCCGGGCGTCGGATAGGGTGCATAGGCGGTAAAATAGCGCACTTTTTGATTCTGGAGCCGGGCGTGTCTTCCATTTCCTACAAAGATGCCGGTGTCGATATCGACGCCGGCGATGCACTGGTCGAGCGCATCAAGCCGCTGGCCAAGCGCACCATGCGCCCCGAGGTGCTGGCGGGCATCGGCGGCTTCGGCGCGCTGATCGAGATTTCCAAGAAATACAAGGAGCCGGTGCTGGTCTCAGGCACCGACGGCGTCGGGACAAAACTCAAATTGGGGTTCGAGCTGAACCGCCACGACACCGTCGGCATCGATCTCGTCGCCATGAGCGTTAACGACATCCTGGTGCAGGGCGCCGAGCCGCTGTTTTTCCTCGATTACTTCGCTTGCGGCAAGCTCACCCTGGACACCGCCGAAGCCGTGATCGCCGGCATTGCGAGAGGCTGCGAGCAGGCCGGCTGCGCGCTGATTGGCGGCGAAACCGCCGAGATGCCAGGCATGTACGCCGACGGCGAGTACGACCTCGCCGGCTTCGCCGTCGGGGTGGTGGAAAAATCCAAGGTGATCGGCGGCCAGTCCATCGCACTGGGTGACGTGGTGCTGGGGCTGGCGTCGTCCGGCGCGCATTCCAACGGCTATTCGCTGATCCGCAAGCTGATCGACGTGTCAGGCATCGGCCTGAAATCCGACTTCCACGGCCATCCATTTTCCGACGCGGTGATGGCGCCGACGCGCATCTACGTCAAGCCGCTGCTGGCGCTGATGGAAAAACTGGCCGTGAAAGGCATGGCGCACATCACTGGCGGCGGCATCACCGGCAATCTGCCGCGCTGTCTGCCGGAGAATGTTGCCGCACGTGTCGATCAAACGTCATGGACGCGTCCGCCGCTGTTCGACTGGCTGCAGCAGGCGGGCAACGTCGAGCCCGCCGAAATGCTGCGCACTTTCAACTGCGGCATCGGCATGTGCGTGGTCGTGGCCGCATCTGACGCCGCCGCCGCAACGGCACATCTGCAGGCGAGCGGCGAGACCGTGTGGCAGATCGGCGAAATCGTCGCCCGACCTGAAGGTGCGGAGCAGGTGATCTATTCGTGACCTGCCGGATTGTCGTGCTGCTGTCCGGGCGCGGCAGCAATTTCCGGGCGATCGCCGAGGCTGAACTGCCGATCGACATCGTCGCGGTCATCAGCAACCGGCCGCAGGCGGCGGGGCTGGCCTGGGCGCGTGAGCGCGGTATCCAGGCGGTCGCGCTCGACCACACCGAGCATGCCGACCGCGCAGCCTTCGACGCCCTGCTGGCCGACGAGATCGAGCGCCACTGTCCCGACCTCGTCGTGCTGGCCGGCTACATGCGCATCCTCAGCCCGGGCTTCATCGCGCGCTTCGAAGGCCGCCTGCTGAACATTCATCCCTCGTTGCTGCCGATGTTCCCGGGCCTTAAAACCCACGAACGCGCGCTTGCCGAAGGGGTGAAGATCCACGGCTGCACCGTGCACTTCGTAACCGCCGATCTGGACCACGGCCCCATCGTCATCCAGGCCGCGGTGCCGGTGCGGGGGGACGATACGCCGGACACGCTCGCGGCCCGTGTGCTGGCGCAGGAGCACCGCATCTACCCGCAGGCAGTGCGCTGGTTCGCCGAAGGGCGCCTCGCGATTCGCGATGGCCGCGTAAACTTGAAGGACAATTCGACGTCACAGTCAGTGTTAGCCACCGGAGCGTGACCATGATCAAACTTCTTTTGCTCGCCGCGAGTCTGTTCGCCGCCGCCGCGCAGGCCGCGGGCCCGTCCCAGATGAACGTGGTCTACGACCTCTATCGCAATGGCATCAAGCTCGGCCAGGTGACCGACACCTTCACTCGCAGCGGCACCCGCTACACCCTGACCAGCGAGACCCGCGCGACGGGTCCGCTGAAGCTGCTGTGGCCGGGCAATATTCGTCTTGAAAGCGCCGGCGTGGTGACGCCGCAGGGCTTGCGCCCCACGCAATTCCAGCACGCCCGCAGCGATGCGCCCAACAAACTGGCGACCGCCCGTCTCGACTGGAAGCAGCGCAGCATCGCCTACCAGTACAAGGGCGAATCGTGGCGGGTGAACGGCCTGCAGAACGGCGCACAGGACCAGCTGTCGCAGGTGTACCAGTTCATGTTTGCGCCCAGCCTCCCCGCCGATTACAGCGTGCAGGTCGTGAGTGGCCGCGATCTCAACCAGTATCGCTATGCGCGCAGCGAGGGCGGCACCATCCAGACGCCCCTGGGCGCGCTGGCGACCCAGCGCTATCAGCGCATCACGCAGAAACCCGACGAAAAGGCCATCAGCGTGTGGGTGGCCCCCGCACGCAACAACCTGCCCGTGCAGATCCGCGTCAGCGAAGACGGCGTCACCGTCGAGCAACGCCTGGTGCGCGCCAGCGTCAAAGGCTGAACGCGTGGGGCGCCGCGTTCGCCCGTGGTGGCTGGCGCTGGCGGGTTCCTTGCTGCTGCATGGCAGCCTGCTGGGCGGACTGGAATGGCGCTTCCCACATCGGGCGCCGCCTGTGGAACCGCCAACGATCGACGTGCAACTGGTCACGCCACCGAAGCCGGTGCCGCAGATTGCCCCGGCCGCTCCGCCTGCCCCGCGCCGGCCACCGCCGGCCAGGCCGCTTGCATCTCGCCTACCCTCGCCACCGCCCGCGGCGCTCCTTCCAGAAGCCGAAGCCGAACGTGAACCCGAACCGGTTGCCGAGGCCGCCGCGCCCGAGGTGCCCGCCGAGCCGGCTCTCGCCGAAGTCGCGGCGTCCCCCGCCGCATCCGCCGGCCCGGCAGTCCCCGACGTCGTGCCGGCGCCCCTGAATGACCTGCCGCCGCGCATCGACATGCGCTTCCAGTTGCGCTACGGGCTGGCGTCGGGCGAGCAGACCCTGGTATGGGTGAACACAGGCGAGCGCTACACCCTGACCAGCGTGGCGGCGGCGACGGGTCTGAGCGGAATTTTTTATCGCGGCCGGTTTGCGCAGACCAGTCGCGGGCGCATCACGCCGCGCGGTCTGCAGCCGGAGGAATTCTGGGATCAGCGCGGAAACGCGCGCAGCAGCGCGCGTTTCGATGCAGGCAGCGGCGATCTCGTGCTGGATCCGGCAAAAGGCCCGCCGCGTCACTTTGCCTACTCGGGCGACGTGCAGGATGCGCTCAGCCTGTTTTTCCAGCTGGCGCTGACGGCCCCGCCACCGGGCGGGCAGCTGACCTATCGGGTGTTCAACGGCAAGAAGCTGCGCGACTACACGTATGAAGTGCGTGGCGAGGAAACGCTCGACACGGCACTCGGCCCGTTGCGCACCCTGCATCTTGAGAGGGTGGCCGATCACGACGAGGGCCGCTTCGAAGCCTGGCTGGCGATCGACCGCCACTACTTGCCGGTGCGCGTGCTGCGCAGCGACGACACGGGCAGCGAGATGGAGCTCCGGGTGGAGTCGATCGCGCCCTGAGCGGGGCCTACTGCGGCAAGCCTTCCACCAGCGCGCCCGGCGTGATGCCGCGCCGGCGGAATTCGCCCTGCCGCACTTCCAGCGCAAAGCGCACATCTGCGCCTGGACAATGCCGCGTATCGGTTTGCGGCTGCATGTCGGCGAGGCGGGCAATGCGGCCGGTCGAGTCGATGAAGGCAATCGACAAGGGCAACAGCGTGTCCCGCATCCAGAAACATTGCCGGCCCGGACGTTCGAACACGAACAGCATGCCGCCCTCGGCGGGAAGATGCGTGCGGCCCATCAGGCCGCGTGCGCGCTCATGTGGCGTGGCCGCGACTTCGACGTGGAAAGCATGCGGGCCGATTCGCAAGGGCAGACGCGCGCTGTTGTCGCCGGCGCCCGCGGCACCACACAGGCCCAACGCCAGCGCGAACGCGCTAAAGCGCCCTGCGCATCTGTTCGGCCAGCCGCAGCGCACGGTCGAGATCGGCGTCGAGCACGTTGAAATGTCCCATCTTGCGCCCCGCCCGCGCGGTTTCCTTGCCGTACACGTGCAGCTTGATGTTCGGGTGGGCGAGCAGCGCGTCCCAGTGCGGCCCGCCGTTCTGCCAGCGGTCGCCGAGGATGTTGACCATCACCACCGGCGACATGAGCCGCGTGTCGCCGAGCGGCAGGCCGCACAGCACGCGCACCTGTTGCTCGAACTGGTCGGTGACGCAGGCGTCGAGCGTGTAGTGGCCGGAGTTGTGCGGGCGCGAGGCGATCTCGTTGACCATCAGCTTGCCACCGGCGACGAAGAACTCGACCGCCATGACGCCGACGTAGCCGAGTTTGTCGGCGATGTCGCGCGCCATGGCGCACGCTTCCTGCGCGAGGCTGTCGGGTACACGGGCGGGAATGATGGAGACGTCGAGGATGCCGTTTTCGTGGCGGTTCTCGGCGACCGGGAACAGTGCGCATTCGCCGGCGTCGCCGCGGGCGAGCACCACCGACACCTCGCGTTCCAGCTTGATGAAACCTTCAAGCACGCAGGGCTGGCCGCCGAATTCGCGAAACGCGGCGCGTGCTTCCTCGCGCGAGTTGACGCGCGCCTGGCCCTTGCCGTCGTAGCCGAAGCGCGCGACTTTCAGCAGCGCCGGCGTGCCGGTATCAGCCAGACCGGCGTCGAGGTCGCCCTCGCTGTAGACGAGCGCGAACGGCGCGGTGGCGAAGCCGTTCTGGGCGAGCCAGGATTTTTCGTGGCTGCGGTCCTGCGCGATGGCGACGCATTGGGCGCCGGGCGAGACGCGGCAGTGGTTCGCCAGCTCGATCAGGCTGGCTGCCGGGACGTTCTCGAACTCGGTGGTGACGGCGGCGCAGGCGGCGCCGAGCTGGCGCAACGCGCCGTGGTCAGTGTAGTCGGCCTGCAGGTGGACGTCGGCCATCTGCCCGGCGGGGCTGGCGAAGTCGGGATCGAGCACCATCACCTTGTAGCCCATGGTGCGCGCGGCGATGGTGAACATCCGGCCGAGCTGGCCGCCGCCGAGAATTCCGAGGGTGGCGCCGGGCAGGATGGGCAGCGGCTCATTCGACATCGGGCAGGCCCATCGCCATTACCGAGTCGGATTGACCCTTGCGGAAGTCGTGCAGTTGTTGCGCCAGCCCGTTGTCGTAACGCGCAATCAGCGAGGCGGCGAACAGCGCGGCGTTGGCCGCGCCGGCTTCGCCGATGGCGAAGGTGGCAACCGGAATGCCCTTCGGCATCTGCACGATGGAGAGCAGCGAATCCATGCCCTTGAGATATTTCGACGGCACCGGCACACCGAGCACCGGCACGATGGTTTTCGACGCGAGCATGCCGGGCAGGTGGGCAGCGCCGCCCGCCCCCGCGATGATGGCCTTGAGCCCGCGCGCCTCGGCGCTGGCGGCATAGTCGTACAGCAGATCCGGGGTGCGGTGCGCGGAGACGACCTTGGTCTCGAAGTGGATGCCCAACTGCTTCAGCAGCGTCGCCGCGTGCTTCATCACCTCCCAGTCGCTGGAAGATCCCATTACCACTCCCACTTGCGGCGCGTTCATCATGCGATCCCTGCAATGCGAAAGGCCGCATTTTACCAGCGTCGCACCCGCGCGGATTCCCTACAATGACGCCTGATACTGGAGTTGACCATGCCCGCCTCCCTGCAGACCCTGATCCTGCTCACGTTTTCCAACGTCTTCATGACCTTCGCCTGGTATGCGCACCTGAAGGACATGAGCAACAAGCCGTGGATGATCGCCGCGTTCGCCAGTTGGGGCATCGCCCTGTTCGAGTATCTTCTGCAGGTGCCGGCCAACCGCATCGGCTATACGGTGATGAGCCTGCCGCAGCTGAAGATCATGCAGGAAGTCATCGCGCTGTCGGTGTTCATGCCGTTCGCCGTGCTCTACATGAAGGTCGAGCTGAAGTGGGATTTCCTGTGGGCGTCGCTGTGCATGGTGGGGGCGGTGTACTTCATGTTCCGCAGCCATTCCTGAGGAAGCGGCCATGTCGCGGAACTGCGTTGCGTGGGAAACTGGCCCGCAACATGCCCCGCAATTTTCCCGGCGACAGGTAAAAAAGGACCTAAGTATCTGCAATGTGGTGTATAGTGTGTCGGCTCGATTCGCACAGGCGTGTAGGTCGGCTCTTGGGCGAACAGGCCGTCATGCCGGCACGGACGACGCGCTGGCAGGTGATTTCTCAACCGTTCAAGAAGGAAACCCGCAATGAAAGAAGATCTCAAGCCTTCACGCCGACAGTTTCTGAAGATCGGCGGCGCCGCACTGGCCCTGATTCCCGTGGTGGCCATGTCCGGCAAGGCGATGGCGTCGACCAATGCCGCCATGCGCACGTCGATGAAATACCAGGACAAGCCGAACGGCGATAAGCACTGCGCGACCTGCATGCAGTTCGTCCCCGGCAAGAATCCCAAGGCTCTGGGCGGCTGCAAGATCTTCCCGGGCGACACGGAGATTTCCCCGCAGGGCTATTGCGTCGCCTGGGCCCCCAAGCCGGCGTGAACTGGCAAGGCCGTCGCGGCGCCTGTGCGCGCCCGTCCATGCCTGAACGAAAAAGCCCCGCATCGCGGGGCTTTTTGCTGGAGCGGCTACACGCGCCTTAAACGCAGCCGGTCGGCTTCGGGGTGCCGGCGTAGCGGCCAGCCTGCTTGGCCGGTCCGAACGGGAACAGGTCGAACAGGAATTTCTTGTCGCCCCACTCGTCGCCGAATTCTTCCTTCAGACCCTTCTGCAGGAAGCGCAGGTTGGGGGCGGTGCCGTTCTGCGCGAACTGGTCGCGCATGTAGTGGATGATCTTCCAGTGATTCTCGCCCAGTTCCAGCTTGTCTTCCTTGGCCAGTTCGACAGCCAGTTCCTCGGACCAGTCGTCCAGGTTGACCAGATAGCCTTCGGGGTCGGTTTCTACGATTTTGCCGTTGATTTCGCGTTCCATGATGCAGTCCTTGCAGTAATTAATTAATTGCGATGACGCACAATAGAATAACCGAGTAAATTAGTCAACCACTCAATTCGCGCAAGACTCGCGCCCGCCTGCGTGTTTTTCCGCACCCGCCCAAACGTTCGCCAGAGGATGTGGCACGTTACTTGCATAACCGATAAAGGCAGGTTTTTGTATTGAATCGCCATCCGGCCGAAACGGACGCGGAATACGGGGCATTGCGAGGGCGAAAGTGGGCATCGCGTTCGCTGCCATCGATGAATTCCGCAGGATGTCGGGCTCCTCGCCGACTCGCACAAGCCGAGGGGCTCGGCGCGCCGTCCGCGCACCCAACCACGCCGACCGCATCTGCGTCGGGCCGCAAACCGCTGACGCCGCCCCGCTTTCCGCGGCAAGCCTCTGGGCGTGAGCGTTGGCTGCCCTATCGTGATGTCGCATAAGGGAATAACGTATCAAGGATTCAGGAGACCCAAATGAAGCCCAACGCGTGCAACCACCCTCGGCGCCGTGGTCCGGTGCAAGGCGCGCGTGGTGAACGCCGAAACATCCTCGCACCGCCCGGAGGCAAGCGCGTCACGTCCATCGTCACCCGCTCCGGCATCGAATCCATCGGCCTCGAGGACGGCGAACGCCTGCGCCCTGATCAAGGCCACCCACATCGTCCTCGCCGTCTCGCAATGAAAGGAGTCCCGTGAAACACTTGCAAGCCCTTCTGTTCGTCTGTATCGCCGCCGTGTCCTCGTCCGCGCTGGCCAACAAGATCACCATCGCCGCCGCCGCCGACCTGAAGTTCGCCATGGACGAGATCGTCACCGCCTTTAAGCGGGCGAATCCCGCTGACCGGGTGGACGTGATCTACGGCTCGTCGGGCAAGTTCAACACGCAGATCCGCGAGGGCGCACCCTACGACCTGTTCTTTTCCGCGGATATCGCTTATCCGCGCGAACTGGCGAAGGAAGGCCTGGCCGCTTCCGAAGTCAAACCGTATGCCGTTGGGCGCATCGTGCTTTGGAGCGCAAGCAGGGACGCGACGAAGATGACGCTCGCCAGCCTCGCCGATCCGAAGGTCGCCCGCATCGCCATCGCCAACCCCAAGCACGCGCCCTATGGCAAGCGGGCAGAGGAGGCTCTGCGCAGCGCCGGCGTGTGGGACAAAGTGCAGCCCAAGCTGGTCTACGGCGAGAACATCGCGCAGACCGCCCAGTTCGTCCAGAGCGGCAACGCCCAGGCCGGCATCATCGCGCTGTCCCTGGCGGTGAACCCTGAACTGGCCGCCAAGGGCGGCTACGCGTTGATCTCCGACGCGCTGCACAGTCCACTGGAGCAAGGCTACGTCATCACCCGGCGCGCGGCGGGCAATCCCCTGGCCAGGCGTTTCGCCGACTACATGGGGGGCAAGCCGGCGCGTGCGGTTATGGTGAAATACGGTTTCGTGCTGCCGGGCGAATCGGCGGCCAAGTAAGCGGAGCCACTGATGTTTCTTTCCGAAGGCGATCTGGGGGCCATTGTCCTGACCCTGGAACTGGCGGGCATCGTCACCGCCATCCTGCTGGTGCTGGGCACCCCCATCGCCTGGTGGCTGGCGCGGACGAAATCCTGGCTGAAAGGCCCGCTGGGCGCGGTGGTCGCCCTGCCTCTGGTGCTTCCGCCATCGGTGCTGGGCTTCTACCTGCTCCTGGCCATGGGGCCGCACGGGCCGGTCGGGCATTTCACCCAATGGCTGGGCATCGGCACCCTGCCGTTCACCTTCTGGGGGCTGGTGGTCGCCTCGGTGTTCTACTCCCTGCCCTTTATGGTGCAGCCGGTGCAGAACGCCTTCGAGACCATCGGCGATCGCCCGCTGGAGGTGGCCGCCACCCTGCGGGCATCGCCCATCGATACCTTTTTCACCGTGGTCCTCCCCCTGGCGTTGCCGGGATTTCTCACCGCGTCCATCCTCACCTTCGCCCATACGGTGGGTGAATTCGGCGTGGTGCTGATGATCGGCGGCAACATACCCGACGAAACCCGGGTCGTCTCGGTGCAGATCTATGATCACGTCGAGGCACTGGCATACGGTCATGCCCACCGCCTGTCGGCGGTCATGCTGGCGTTCTCCTTCCTGGTCCTGTTGACGCTGTATGCGTGGCGGCCCAATCCCAAGAAGCATTGATACGGCATGGACATGACCCAAACCCGCCCGGGAATCCATGCCCGCTTCAATCTGGGGTTCAAGGATTTTTCGCTGAATGTCGATCTGGAGATGCCCGGCCGCGGCGTCACTGCGCTGTTCGGCCACTCCGGCTCCGGCAAGACCACACTGCTGCGCTGCATCGCCGGTCTGGAACGCGCGCCGGCCGGCTATCTGAGCGTCGATGGCGAGGTCTGGCAGGACGCCGCCACCTTCGTGCCGACCCACAGGCGGCCGCTCGGTTACGTGTTCCAGGAGGCGAGCCTGTTTCCCCACCTTTCGGTGCGGCGCAATCTGGAATACGGTCTCAAGCGGGTGGCGCCGGCGGCGCGCAAGGTCTCCCTCGATCACGCCGTCGATCTGCTCGGCATCGGGCCGCTGCTGGATCGCTTGCCGGAACGCCTGTCCGGCGGCGAGAAGCAGCGCGTCGCCATCGCGCGCGCGCTCGCCATCAGCCCGCGCATCCTGCTGATGGACGAGCCGCTGGCCGCGCTTGACCTCGCGCGCAAGCAGGAAATCCTCCCCTATCTGGAACGCCTGCACGACGAACTGGAGATACCCATCCTCTACGTCAGCCACGCCCCCGACGAAGTCGCGCGCCTGGCCGATTACATCGTGGCGATGGAACACGGCCGCGTCGCCGCGCAGGGGCCGCTCGGTGAAACGCTGGCCCGCCTCGACCTGCCGATCCGCCTCGGCGAGGATGCCGGCGTCGTGCTGGAAGGCGAGATCGCCGAGCTCGACCAGGCGTGGCACCTCGCGCGCGTCGCCTCCGCCGGCGGCAGCCTGTGGGTGCGCGACAACGGCCTGCCGGTCGGCCAGCACGTGCGCGTGCGCATCCTCGCGCGCGACATCAGCCTCGCCCTCGAACCCCACGGCGACAGCAGCATCCTCAACGTGCTACCAGCAAGGGTCGAGCAGCTGGCGGACGACACCCACCCCGCGCTCGCCCTGGTAAAGCTGAACGCCGCCGGCGCCCCGCTGGTCGCGCGCATCACGCGGCGCTCGGCCGCCAGGCTGGAGCTGCGCCCGGGGCAGACTGTGTGGGCGCAGATCAAGGCGGTGGCGCTGGTGGGATAGGGGGCGCGCTCAGGCTTCGTTCAGCACTTCAGCGAGCGTTTGCGGCGACATCGTCGTTGCCTGGGCAAACCCGCCGACGAAGCGGATCGACTCCGGCCATATGGCGAACAGCGAGAAGTCGGCAAAGCTGAACAGGTCCGCGCTCTGGGGAAACCGGGACAGGTAGGCGGCCTTCGCCTCGGCGTGGCCTGCGGCGCCGTCGGCGATTTGCGCCGCCCGGCCTTGTACCGTGATCCGCGCCAAGGCCTGGACAGGCACGTCGGGCGTTGGCGGCGCGACGACCAAGAGGCTCACCTGCGGGCTCGACAGCATATCCTTGGTGTGCGCCGCGAGCTGGCTGACATGGATGACAAAGCCCGAGCCGCCGGGAAGCAGGGCGAAGGGCACCATGGATACGTATGGCTGCCCCTGATGCAGGGTTCCAAGGGCAGCCACTTGTTGGGTTCGCAGGAGCTCGCGGAGGGTCTGGGCGTAGGCAGGATTCATCCGCGGGCGTGGGGTCAGTCGGCGTAGTTGCGTAACGGGGAAGCAATCGGCGCTGCATGGCTCTGCCATGGGTTGATCGCGCGAGCTTGATGCTACCAGCGTCGGGATCTTCGTGCGCTTGCTGGCTGCCTGCCCGCGCGCCGGCCGAAACCTGTTCTGGCGCGAGACCGGGGACTCCCTGCAGGCCGGGTCGCGCTTCGACGTCGTGCAGGCAGGCCAGGAGGCAATCACGAGCCGGCCCGAAATCGGTCGCCCGCTTTGGCGCACGCTTATCTGAAAGGCGTGCACGAATCCGGGCGCAGGGCGACGCAGCAATCGCGGCCTATTTTCGGGCGATCTTCCCGCCGGCCGCCTTGTAGGCCTCGAGGCCGCCCTCGATGAAGCGCGCCTTGACACCCGCGGCCTGCAGCCGGTCGACCACGCTGTTCGACACCACGCCGCCGCGCACGCAGTAGATCACCACGTCCTGCGTGAGCGGCAGGGCGCCAATCCAGGCGTCGATCTTGTCCGGGTTTTTCCACATCGCACCGGGAACGATTTCACTGGATGCGGCGTAGTCGGCCTCGCGCCGCACGTCGAATACCAGCGTGGTGTCCGGATTCAGGTCCGCCGGCTGGATCGTGCGCGGCAGGTCCGGGCATTTGTCGGTGGGGCTGCCGCATCCGCAGCGCTTCAGGGGATACGATTCCACACGCACTTCAGTGCGTAGTGGGTCGGAGTCCTTTAAGGATTGATCAACGGGTTCCATACGATCCTCACATGAAAAACGAATAAGCCAGCCCGAGCAGGGCGCACAGCCAGAGCCTCGTCCGAGGTCGGTGCCTGGGGTGCCATCAGGCAATGAACACGAAGAATACGCCGAGTCTGCGCAGGACGCTGCCCTCTGCGGCGCGGGTCAGCGCGTTGTTTGCGCCCGCTCCAGCACGAATGCCTTGAACGCTTGTGCCGCCGGCGACAGCCGCTTGTCGGCGCGATGGACGATGTACCAGTGGCGCATGATGGGAAACCCCTCGACATTGAGCACGGCCAGCCGCTTGAGCGCGCGTTCCATCTCCAGCGTCTGCAGCGAGAGGACGCCCAGCCCCAGCCCGGCCTGGACGGCCTGCTTGATTGCTTCGTTGCTGCTCATTTCCATGCTGCTGTGAATTTCCAGCCCGCGGGTGGCGAAGAAGCGTTCCATCGCACCGCGCGTCCCCGAGCCCGCTTCGCGCACCAGAAACGGTTCGGCGGCCAGCGCGGCGACGGACACCTTCTTCTTGCGGGCCAGCGGATGGTCGGGCGGGGCGATCACGACCAGCGGGTTGTCCATGAAGCGGGTGGCTTCCAGTTCGAGCCCGTCCGGCACCTGGCCCATGATGGCGAGATCGATCCGGTTGGCGGCGAGTTGCTCGAGCACCGATTCGCGATTCGACACGTCCAGATGAATCGACACCCCGGGATGGCGGCCGCGGAAGCGCACCAGGATGTCGGTGGCGACGGCGTTCACGGTCGAGGTCACGGCCAGCTTGAGGCGGCCGCTGTCGATTCCCTGCAGCTGCGCGAGGTTGGCCTGCAGGTCGTCGAGCCGCGCCGTGATGGCCCGGCTGGCGTGCAGCACCTCGCGCCCGGCCTCGGTGAGGAAGATCTTCTTGCCCAGCTGTTCGGTGAGCGGCAGGCCGAGGATGACCTCGATCCCCCGCACCTGCATGGAGACGGCGGGCTGCGACAGGTGCAGTTCCTCGGCCGCCCGCGAAAACGACAGGTGGCGGGCGACCGCCTCAAATACCCTGAATTGGCGCAGCGTCAGTCGGCGCATTGATGTATAAGTCTAATGATATGGTTCTAATCATAACAATTTAATATTCGTTATATAAGCGGCTGCGTATAGTCCACCCCTGTCGTGTTCAGGGGCTTTGCTTCTGAAACCTTGTTCATCTACCGCAGGAGCCAAGCAATGGATCAATCCGCACGTTACGCCGACCTCAGCCTCAAAGAGGAAGACCTGATCAAGGGTGGCAAGCACATACTCGTCGCCTACAGGATGAAGCCCAAGTCGGGCCATGGCTATCTGGAAGCCGCCGCCCACTTCGCTGCCGAGTCCTCCACCGGCACCAACGTCGAAGTGTCGACCACCGACGAATTCACCAAGGGCGTCGACGCGCTGGTGTACCTGATCGACGAAGCCACCGAAGACATGCGGATCGCCTATCCGCTGGACCTGTTCGACCGCAACGTGACTGACGGCCGCATGATGATCGTCTCGTTCCTGACGCTTGCCATCGGCAACAACCAGGGCATGGGCGACATCGAGCACGCCAAGATGATCGACATCTATTTCCCCGAGCGCGCCATCCAGCTGTTCGACGGTCCCTCCAAGGACATCTCCGACCTGTGGCGCATCCTGGGTCGTCCGATCCAGAATGGCGGCTACATCGCCGGTACCATCATTAAGCCGAAGCTGGGCCTGCGTCCCGAGCCCTTCGCCCATGCGGCCTACCAGTTCTGGCTGGGCGGCGACTTCATCAAGAACGACGAACCCCAGGGCAACCAGGTGTTCTCGCCGCTGAAGAAGACCATCCCCCTCGTCTATGACGCGATGAAGCGCGCCCAGGACGAAACCGGCCAGGCCAAGCTGTTCTCGATGAACATCACCGCCGACGACCACTACGAAATGTGCGCCCGCGCCGACTTCGCGCTCGAGACCTTCGGGCCCGATGCAGACAAGCTGGCCTTCCTGGTCGACGGTTTCGTCGGCGGCCCCGGCATGATCACCACTGCCCGTCGCCAGTACCCCAACCAGTACCTGCACTACCACCGCGCCGGCCACGGCATGATCACCTCGCCGTCCGCCAAGCGTGGCTACACCGCCTTCGTGCTGGCCAAGATCTCGCGTCTGCAGGGGGCGTCGGGCATCCACGTCGGCACCATGGGTTACGGCAAGATGGAAGGTGACGCCACCGACAAGGGCATCGCCTACATGATCGAGCGCGACGAGTGCCAGGGCCCGGTCTACTTCCAGAAGTGGTACGGCATGAAGCCCACCACCCCGATCATCTCCGGCGGCATGAACGCGCTGCGTCTGCCCGGTTTCTTCGAGAACCTGGGCCACGGCAACGTCATCAACACCTCCGGCGGCGGTTCCTACGGGCACATCGACAGCCCGGCGGCCGGCGCGATCTCGCTGCGCCAGTCGTACGAGTGCTGGAAGTCGGGCGCCGACCCGATCGAATACGCGAAAGAGCACAAGGAGTTCGCCCGCGCGTTCGAGTCCTTCCCGGGCGACGCCGACAAGCTGTTCCCAGGCTGGCGCGAAAAGCTGGGCGTGCACAAGTAATCAAGCACGACATTGACGCAAGCGAGAAACGCCTCCGGTTCACTGGAGGCGTTTCTCTTTCGGGACAGGAAACCTTTCTTGTCTCACGGACAAGGAGCAAATCATGATCGATAAAGACCAATACAAGCTTGAACAGGAACCCTTCTATCAGCAGCAGAAGAACGAGGTCGCGCTGTACGAGGCCGCCTACCGCAACCGCCTGCCGGTGATGGTCAAGGGCCCGACCGGCTGCGGCAAGTCGCGCTTCGTCGAATACATGGCGTGGAAGCTGGGCAAGCCGCTGATCACCGTGGCGTGCAACGAGGACATGACCGCGTCCGACCTGGTCGGCCGCTATCTCCTGGAAGCCAACGGCACCCGCTGGCTCGACGGCCCGCTGACCACCGCCGCGCGCATCGGCGGCATCTGCTACCTCGATGAGATCGTCGAAGCGCGCCAGGACACGACCGTGGTGATCCATCCGCTGACCGACCACCGCCGCACCCTGCCGCTCGACAAGAAGGGCGAACTGATCCACGCCCACCCCGACTTCCAGCTGGTGATTTCCTACAACCCTGGCTATCAGACGCTGATGAAGGATCTGAAGCAGTCGACCAAGCAGCGTTTCACCGCCTTCGACTTCGACTACCCTGATGCCGCGCTGGAAGCGCAGATCGTTGCGAAGGAAACCGGCATGGACGAAGCCGTCGCCGCGCAACTGGTGAAGATCGGCGGCGTCGCCCGCGGCCTCAAAGGGCACGGCCTCGACGAAGGCATCTCGACGCGTCTGCTGGTGTACGCGGCGACGCTGATCAAGGACGGCGTGGAGCCGCGCGACGCCTGCCGCATGGCGCTGGTGCGCCCGATCACCGACGACGCCGACATCCGCGAAACGCTCGACCACGCCATCGATGCAACGTTTGCCTGAACAACCCCCTCTCCCGCTCGCGGGAGAGGGGAGAGGATGAGCCCATGACCGAAACCGAATACCAGCATCCCCTCATGGCTGCCTACTGGAAGCAACTCGACACCCGCTTCCCGCAGGTCGAAGAGGTGTTCGAGGATGTCATGGCGGAGGCTCTGGCGGTGCTCACGCGCGAGGGGATCGACGACTACCTCGAGGCCGGCCGCGTGATCGGCAAGCTGGGGCGCGGCGTCGAGCCGATGCTGGCATTCATGGAAGAGTGGCCGTCGACCGTCCAGGCAGTCGGTGCGTCCGCGCTGCCGGCGGTGATGGCGTTCATTCAACGCTTGCAGAGGTCTCCCAACGGCAAAGCGATCACGCCTTTCCTGCAGACGCTGGCGCCGGTCGCGCGCCGCCTTCAGTCGCAGTCGCAACTGCAGCACTATCTCGACATCGCGCTGGACCTGAAGGCGCGCACCACCGGCTCCATCCACGGCCACCACACCACCTTTCCCAGCCCGGGTCTGCCGGAATTCTTCGCCCAGGCGCCGGCCCTGCTCAGCCAGCTGACGCTGGCCGGCCTGAAGAACTGGGTCGAATATGGTATCCGCAACTACCGTACCCACCCCGAGCGGCAGAGGGATTACTTCCGCCTGCAGTCGGCCGATGCCCGCGCCGTGCTGCAGCGCGAGCGCCACGGGACCCTGCTGGTGGACGTGGAACGCAAGCTCGATCTCTACCTGCGTGGCCTGTGGCAGGACCACG
This sequence comes from Pseudomonadota bacterium, assembly GCA_021784115.1. GTDB lineage: Bacteria > Pseudomonadota > Gammaproteobacteria > Burkholderiales > Thiobacillaceae > Thiobacillus. The sequence goes on from JAJXTE010000010.1 coordinate 31,521, forward strand.
ACCATCTGGTGCCGTACTCGACCGCGTTCGACGAAACCCGCAAGCCGGTTCCGTATTACGACAAGCTCGGCATCCGGCTGCCGGACGTGTACGACGACGCAGGCGACATTAGCGGCCTCGATCGCTACCGTGCTGCGCTCGCCCACATGGTCGGCCACCGCCGCTGGTCCGAGGCGCAGGTCGCCGACAACTGGAGCCCGTTCCAGCGCATGGCGGTCGAATTCTTCGAGGACTGCCGCATCGAGACACTGCTGATCCGCGAATACCCCGGCCTGCGCAAATTGTTCCTCGCGCTGCACCCCAAGCCGGTGGAAGACGCCTGCGATCCGGAGACCACTTCCTGCCTGCGCCACCGCATGGCGATGCTGTCGCGCGCGCTGCTCGATCCGCATCACGGCTACGGCGACGCCGACCTGCTGGATTACGTGCAGTGCTTTCACGCTCGCATGGCGCAGGGCGAATCCTCTACCCGCGAAATTGCCGCGATGGCACTCTCCTACGTCGCCAAGACCCGCCGCCAGAGCGACCAGTTCGCCAAGGTGCACTTCGACGACACGGTCGTCGACTACCGCGACGACAACCGCCAGCTGTGGAAATTCATCGAGGCGGGCGACGAGGAGGAAGCCTTCGACGAAGAACGCAAGATCGAGCCGGGCGAGGAAATTAAGGGGCTACCGCCGCGCCATTATCGAGAGTGGGATTACGGCAGCCAGACCTACCGCCCGGACTGGGCCAGCGTGTACGAGGCCTTGCACGCCAGCGGCAACCCCGCCGACATCGACCGCCTGCTCGCCAAGCACAGCGCGCTCGCCAAGCAGCTGAAGAAAATGCTCGACCTGTTGAAGCCGCAGGACAAGGTGCGCATTCGCTACCAGGAAGAAGGCAGCGAGCTCGACCTCGACGTCGCCATCCGCTCGCTGATCGACTTCAAGGGCGGCGCCACGCCCGACCCGCGCATCAACATGAGCCACAAGACCTCCGGACGCGACATCGCCGTGATGCTGCTGCTGGACTTGTCGGAATCGCTCAACGACAAAGCGGGCGGCAGCGACCAGACCATTCTCGAACTCAGCCAGGAAGCGGTCTCGCTGCTGGCCTGGGCCATCGAGCAGCTGGGCGACCCGTTCGCCATCGCGGGTTTCCACTCCAACACGCGGCACGACGTGCGCTACCTGCACATCAAGGGCTACGGCGAACACTTCGGCGACGAGGTGAAGGGGCGGCTGGCCGCAATGGAGGCGGGCTATTCGACCCGCATGGGCGCGGCGATGCGCCATGCCGCGCATTACCTTGGCGCGCGTCCGGCTGACAAGAAACTCATGCTCATCCTCACCGACGGCAAACCCTCGGACGTCGACGCCCACGACGAACGCCTGCTGATCGAGGACGCCCGCCAGGCCGTCAAGGAACTCGATCAGGACGGCATCTTCCCCTACTGCATCAGTCTCGACCCCAAGGCCGACGAATACGTCGGCGACATCTTCGGCCGCCAGTTCACCGTCATCGACCACATCGAGCGGCTGCCGGAACGGCTGCCGCAGTTGTTCATGGCGCTCACAAAGTGAGGCAAAGGCAAGTCGAGGCCACGAAGGCGCCGCCTGCACTTGCGCCGGTTTCGGCCTGTCACCGAGCGTGTGCCACTGCAGGCGGCGGCACATTCAAGTCCCTGTATCGAATCAAGTTTTCTGCGTTCAGGCCGTTATCAGGCGTGCCATCCATTCAAACGACAGCCGTGACAGGAATGTCTTCGCCGACCGGGTTGCCAGAGCGCGGGGGGCTTCCTTTGACGGGTCACGCGTCCATGAGGTGCTTACGGCCAGATGGCTACTTGTATAACCCAACGGGGCTTCGTGCGGATGCGCAGCAAAGAACAGTGAAAGCGGAGACCACCCCAAGACTCAGCCTCAAACCTGCCGTCCTGGCGCCACTGGCGCTGGCGCTGGTCGTGCTGGTCATAGGCCTTTTAGGCGGCTACTGGAGCCACGCGAAGGCGGACGAGGGGCGCGAAGTATGGGTGTCCGGCATTCTTGCGACCGTGCTCGGCGGTGGTCTGTTCGGGGTTTTCTATGCGCTCACCCGGCGGGTGGAGATGCGGCTTGCCTTGTCCCAGGCCGAACTGAGGAAAAGTGAAGCGCGGTTCCGCATGCTGGTCGAGAGTTCGAGCGACTTCATCTGGGAAGTGGACGCCCGCGGAACCTACACGTATGTCAGTCCGACGATCCGCGAGCTGCTGGGCTATGCGCCCGAGGAAGTGATCGGCAGAACGCCATTCGATCTGATGCCTGCCGGCGAGGCGGAGCGCGTACGCACTGTGTTCAATGGAATCGTGGCATCGCGACAATCCGGATTCGGCATCGAAAACGTCAACTGCCACAAGGATGGTCATGAGGTGGTGCTCGAAACCAACGCCGTGCCCATTTTCGGGCCGACCGGAGAGCTTGTCGGGTACCGCGGCATGGATCGCGATATCACCACGCGCAAACAGGTTGAGCGGGCCCTGCGCAAGAGCCAGGAAAACCTCGCCGAAGCGCAGCGCATCGCCAACCTGGGTAGCTGGGAATGGGATATCGTCAAGGGCGACCTGCACTGGTCCGACGGCATCTACCGCACGTTCGGCCTGTCGCCGGAAAGTCTCGGCGCGACCTACGCGACGTTTCTCCAGCGCGTTCATGCCGATGACCGCACCCGGGTCCAGCAGGCCGTCAAGGAGGCGCTCGAGAACGGCAAGCCTTATGGCATCGATCACCGGATCGTGCGCCCGGACGGTTCGGAGCGAGTGGTCCAGGAGCGGGGGGAGGTCACGTACGACGCAAATGGACACGCCGTTCGCATGGTCGGGACGGTGCAGGACATCACCGATCAGAAGCTTGCCGAAGTGCGGCTGCACCAGGCGGCCAAGGTGTTCGAGAACACCAGCGAAGGCGTCATGATCACCGGCGCGGACCAGCGCATCGTGGCGGTCAACCAGGCTTTCACACGCATAACGGGTTATGGCGAAGACGAGGTCAGGGGCTGCGAACCGAAGATGCTGCGATCCGGGCGGCACCATGACGACTACTACCGTCAGATGTGGGATGCGATCAAAACGACCGGTCGCTGGCAAGGCGAAATCTGGAACCGACGCAAGGACGGGGTGGAGTATCCGGAGTGGCTCAACATCAGCGTGGTGCGCGACGACGCCGGCACGATCATCAACTACATCGGCGTCTTCTCGGACATCACCTCGATCAAGGAAGCCCAGGACAAACTCGAGTACACGGCCCATCACGACGCGCTCACGGGGCTGCCGAACCGGCTGCTGTTCCGCGACCGCATGGAGCAGGCCCTGGCCATGGGGCGCAGGACTGGCGGAGGCGTGGCATTGCTGTTCGTCGACCTGGACCGGTTCAAGGTAATCAACGACACCCTGGGTCATGAGGCGGGCGACTTGTTGCTGCAAGAGGTTGCGAAACGCCTGGTCAGCTGCATGCGCGAGGAAGATACCGTGGCGCGCATGGGCGGCGACGAGTTCGTCGTGATCCAGCGGGGTATCGACCAGCCCGACGATGCCGCCCTGTTGGCGACCAGAATACTGGCGGAAGTCAACCGCCCCCTGTCTGTGGCGGGTCACGAAATCGTGGCAGGCCTCAGCATAGGCATCAGCCTGTATCCGCAGGATGGAGAAGATGTCAGCGCCTTGCTGAAAAATGCCGATGCCGCGATGTACCGGGCAAAGGATAAAGGGCGAAATGGCTACCAGTATTATTCCAACGAAATGAACGCGGCGGGGCTTGAGCGCCTGGAACTGGAAAGCGATCTGCGCCAGGCGCTTCAGCGGGGCGAGCTGCGGGTCCATTACCAGCCCCAGGCCGATCTTGCGAGCGGGCGGATCGTCGGCGCGGAAGCGCTCGTGCGCTGGCAGCACGCGTCCCGCGGGGTGATTTCGCCGAGCGTGTTCATTCCGCTCGCAGAGGACAACGGCATGATCGGCGAGATAGGCGAATGGGTTCTCGATACCGCGTGCGCCGATGCCAAGGCCTGGCAGCTGGCGGGCCTGCCGCCGCTGCGGGTGGCGGTAAACGTCTCGGGACGCCAGATCGGCAACGATCATGTGGCAGAAAAGATCGCAGCCGCTCTGAAGGATACGGGCCTCGACCCGCAATTCCTGGAGATCGAAGTCACGGAAAGCGTGGTCATGCAGGATGCCGCCCGCGCCATTTCGACGCTGAACACTCTCCAGGAAATGGGTGTCACGCTGGCGATCGACGATTTCGGTACCGGCTACTCCTCGTTGAGCTACTTGAAACGCTTCCCGATCAACAAGCTCAAGATCGACAAATCTTTCATAGACGGCGTGCTGGACGACCCGGATGACGCCGCGATTGCCCTGGCCATCATCGCCATGGCACACAGCCTGCGCCATACCGTCATTGCCGAAGGGGTCGAAACCGAAGCACAGGCCGACTTTCTGCGCGCCCACGGTTGCGACGAAATCCAGGGCTATCTGTTCAGCCGTCCTTTGCCGGCGGACCAGTTTGCCGAATTTCTCAGGGACGTATCCCCACCCGCAGTGCCAACCGCGCCCGAATCCGGCCTGTCGGCCGGCGGGGCCGAACGGCCCGCCAACTGCCCCGCATGACCCCAGCAGAAGATCTGCAACAGGCACGCCAAATGGCGCGGCGGCTCAGGTGGTGCATCGCATGCCATGGGGGCCCCTACGACTAAAGTTGTATATCGATCCTTCAATCTGTGTTCTAGGCTGATCGCATAGTCCACGTGGAGCAGGCTTCGCGTGGCCCTTCCGACCACAAGACCCTTGGAGGCGCGATATGCCCAAGTCCGATGCAGGGAATCGCAGGCCCGGTTATTCGATTGAGCTTCAGGCCGGGGAGATCGTGCAGCGTGGCCGGCCGATCGTCATCAGCGCCGTCGCAGCGGTGTCGCCCGAGGCCTGTCGCGGCGTCTCGGTGGCGGGCCAGCGCGTCAATGTCAGGCCTCTTTCCGATGGCAGGACGGCCGAGGTCGACACGTCGACGCTTCCGGTCGGCCCGCACCGCTTGCGCGTGGACGAGCTGTGGTCCAAGCGCTCGGGAAAACGGCTGCCCGACAACGACATCCCGTTCGTCATCGTGGACACCGCCGCGCCGCTGCCGCGTGACGTGACCGTCCAGCATGCGGTGCGGCTGCGCTTCGACGATCTCGATGTCAGCCGCTCCCGCCTGAGCGGGCCCTGCGAAGCAGGCATGGTCGAGGTGTTCAAGGCGGAGCACCGCACGACGCGCAAGCCGGTACAGCTGGCGTTCGATTCCCAGGGCAAGCGCTTTGACATCGACCGCGCATTCGCCGAACTCGCGCAGCGCCGGTTCAAGGTGTACGGCAAAGTGCACCCGGCGCTGTACGCGCGGGTCAAGGCGGAGAAGCCGGGCGGCGCGATTCCGGTCGCGGTGTGGTTGCGCACGCCCGAGTTCGAGCTTCCGGACAAGCCGGTCAAAGGCGCGGTGCGCCGCCGGCCTCCAGCCGAAGCCAAGGCGCGCGAGGCCTGGAAAGCGGCGACAGGCCGATTCGCCGAGGTGGCGGCGCGCCACGGCATGAAGGTCGTCCGCGTCGATAGCAGCGCCCCGCTGGTCTTCGGAATCGTGTCTGCCGCCGGCGTGGCCGAACTGGCTGCCAGCGGCGAAGTCGCCGCAATATTCCTGCACCAGACCGAGGGCTTCGACGACCTCGGCAACTCGATTGCAATCGCCAACGCCGACGACGCCCACACTGCCGGCTTTACCGGCACCGGCATCAACGTGGCCGTGTATGAGCAGGGCCCGGACGACACGAGCAACCTGGATATCGACGATCAGTTCGACAGCAGTCCCAGTACGAGCCAGCATTCGCGCCACACTCACGGGATCATCAAAAATATCGAGCGCAATGCGCCGCATGGCCACGCACCCGACTGCAACCTGCATTCGGCCAACAGCTACGATCTGGACGCGCTCCGCTGGGCGGTGGAGGACCGCGGCTGTACCGTGATCAGCCAGAGCTTCCACCGCGACGCCGAGCAGACTTCGTCGGGCCTGTCGTTCGATGACGTCTACAAGGACCACCTGGCGCTGCACTGGCCCTACCCCTCGATCTGCGAGGCAGCCGGCAACGGCGTGGACACCGAATTCGTCAACCACAAGGGCTTCAACCGACTGACCGTTGGCAACCACAACGACGCGGCCGACGCCATGGCGTCGGACTCAGTGTTCCGCAACCCTGCTTCGTCACACGGCGACCGCGAACTGCCTGAGATCGCCGCCAACGGCACCGGCGTCACCGCCGTGGGCCTGACCCTCGGCGGTACCAGCATGGCGGCGCCGGCCGTGGCCGGGGGCGTGGCGCTCATTCAGCAGGCCAACGCGACCCTGCGTTCGTGGCCCGAGGGTTGCCGCGCGATCATGATGGCCGCCGCCTGGCGCAACCCCGCCGGCGGCACGTGGCGGGCCGACGTGGTGGCGGGCGTCGACGCAGCCGATGGCGCCGGCGCGATCGACACCTACGCGGCGGTGCAGATTGCCCGCGCACGGCGCGGCCGCAACAATACCCCCGCGCGCCGCGGCTGGGACGTGGGCACCGTGGTGTCGGCCGACATCGGCGCCGACGGCTTCACCACCTACGTCTACCGCATCAGCGTGCCGCGCCTGGTGTTCTCGCCCACCGTGAAGGTCGCGCTGGCGTGGGATTCGAAGATCACGACGCTCAGCTTCCTGGGCATCACGCTGCCAATCGCATCGACCCTGGCGGTCGATCTGGACGTGCATGTGCGAGACGCCAGCGGTGCGACCGTGGCCACCAGCGCGTCGTGGGACAACAGCTACGAGATCGCCGAGTTCGCGGCCCGGCGCGGGGAAACCTACGAGATCCGCATCCGGCGCTGGTCGGGAACGGACAACGTGTGGTTCGGCGTGGCCTGGGAGGTGCGCGGGGTCAACTTCGTGATCGACCGGTTGGCCGAGGCTACGCATATTCAACTGGGGCCGCGCTGAGCCTGGCGAAAAGGCATTTTGCCCGCACCGCCTCGATGACATGCTGTGACGCCGGGTCGACAGGAATCGACTTCAGTGCCACAGCCTGGGCCGGTCCGGGATGGCGGCGGTCAACTCAACTCGATCAGCAGGCAATTGTCATCGCCTGCCGTCGACGGCCTGTTGAGCGAGAGAAAGCGGCCGATCAACGAGTCCTTGACCGCTAGGCGCCTGGTGCGTCCGGTTGAAGGGATGGCCGGGCGTGCAAGCCATACGGTTACGAACGGCAAGTGATGCGATTCGCATCAGGCGCGCCGCGTCGAATACCCTCATTCGGGCAGTCCACAACCGGCTCGAAAGTGAC
>JAJXTE010000077.1 GCA_021784115.1 Pseudomonadota bacterium
GGCAGCACCGAGCGCGTCGCGCTCAAGCTGCGCATCGATACGCCGATCGAAATCGAGTACTACAACAAGGGCGGCATCCTGCCCTTCGTGCTCGAGCAACTGGTGGGATGAGCTCCGCGCCCGCAGGCCTGGCCGCTTGACGCGTCACCGGCCAGCTTGCGAAGAGCGTACGTTCGCTGATTTCCCGCTGCTCGGCCAGCGATTTGCGGTCGCCGCCATGGCGCGCCAGCGCCCATTGCAGGTAGCGCAACTCTGCCGTCTCCAGCGGCACGATGGCCTCCTCGTCCGGCATGCCCACCTTGGCTTCGCGGGCCAGTTCGGGCGGCAGATGCTCCGGCAGCAGCGTATCGCCGTCGGCCATCAGCATCGCGCGTTCAAGAATGTTGCGCAGTTCGCGGATATTGCACGGGTAATCGTAGACCTGCAGCCTTGTCCGCGCGCCCGCGCTGAGCGTGTAGGCGCGGCCGCGCGCCAGCCGGGCCAGCAGCGTTTCGGCGAGCAGGCCGATGTCCCCGCGCCGTTCGCGCAAGGCGGGCAGGTGAATCGGGAACACGCTCAGCCGGTAATACAGATCGCGGCGGAAGCTGCCGCGCACGACCATGGCCTTGAGATCGCGGTGGGTCGCGGCAATCAGACGAAAATCGGCGCGCAGCGTATCCCCCCCGACCCGGCGAAATGTGCCCGTCTCCAGCAGGCGCAGGAGCTTGACCTGCAAGCCGAGCGGAATGTCGCCGACCTCGTCCAGGAACAGCGTGCCGCCCGCCGCCGATTCGACCAGCCCGATCTTGCGCTGGCTGGCACCGGTGAAGGCGCCCTTTTCATAGCCGAACAACTCGCTTTCGAACAGGGTTTCGGTCAGCCCCGAACATTCCACCACCGCGAACGGCCCGTGCTCGCGCCCGCTCTGCTGGTGGATGGCCTGCGCGACGAATTCCTTGCCGGTGCCCGACTCTCCCAGCAGCAGGGCCGCAGTACCGGAGGGCGCCACCCGGCGCACCAGTTCCAGCATGCGGTTGAAGGCCGCCGATTTTCCGACGAGGCCGCTTTCGGCCGGAAAACTGCTGGCCTCGCGCACCGTCAGCATACGCTCGACAAAATACTCGACCCTGCCCGACGCGCCGATAATCGGCGTCAGTTCGACGTCCACATGCTCCTCGCCGCGCGGGATGTGATGAAGGTGCAGCACGCGATTCGGCTCACCCGTGGCGCGACTGGCCGCAAGCGGGCAGGACTCGCCGCACTCGTCGCAGGGCCTGCCGTAGCCATGCGATACCGCGTAGCAGAACTGCCCGAGGACATTCCGCTCGCCGGCGTACATGCGACGGTAGGCTGCATTGGCCGCCAGGATCCGTAATCGGCCCCCATGACGATCTGGGGGTCGGGATGGGTTTCGAGAAAGCTGATCAGTTCGTTGGTGGGTGACATTCCGCGCGCCATCGTGTCAAAAACGGCAGCCAGGTCTATCCAGTATTGCCATATTTGGCAGTCAGCTTGCTCAACGGCCGCCGCAAAAATGTCCTATTGTTTTGATATCAAAGAATAATCAGAAGGCAGGCACCCAACAGGGAGTTGGCACGGCCCTTGCGAAGAATGGAGCACGTATGAAGCCACCCATGCCCGACTTCCTGCAACACCCCCTGGCCCGCGAAATCGCCGTGGCCATCGCCATCAAGCTGCTGGTCATCGCGGCGATTTTCTACGCTTTCTTTGACGGCTGTGCGCCGCACCCCGATGCCGGCGCCGTCGCCGAACGCCTGGCCAACCCACACCCACCCGTCCAATCCCCACCCGGGAGTTCCCATGCTGACTGAAGAACTCGTCGACCTGTCGCGGCTGCAATTCGCGGTCACCGCGCTGTACCACTTCCTGTTCGTGCCGCTGACGCTGGGGCTGGCGTTCATCCTGGTCATCATGGAGCTTACCTACGTCATCACCGACCGGCCCATCTACAAGGACATGGTGCGCTTCTGGGGCAAGCTGTTCGGCATCAACTTCGCGCTCGGCGTCACCACCGGCATCACCATGGAATTCCAGTTCGGCACCAACTGGGCGTATTACTCGCATTACGTCGGCGACATCTTCGGCGCGCCGCTGGCGATCGAGGGCCTGATGGCCTTCTTCCTCGAGTCGACCTTCATCGGCCTGTTCTTCTTCGGCTGGGATCGCCTCAACAAGTGGAAGCATTTCATGGTGACGGTGCTGATGGCAGTCGGCTCAAACCTTTCGGCGCTGTGGATCCTGATCGCCAACGGCTGGATGCAGGACCCGGTCGGCGCAACGTTTTCCTTTGTCACGATGCGCATGGAAATGAGCGATTTCTGGGCCATCGTCTTCAACCCGACGGCGCAGGCCAAGTTCGTTCACACCGTATCGGCTGGCTACGTCACCGCCTCGCTGTTCGTGCTGGGGATATCCAGCTACTACCTGCTAAAGGGCCGCGACCTCGACTTCGCGCGCCGCTCCTTCCGAATCGCCGCCGGCTTCGGCTTTGCCTCGGCGCTGTCGGTGATCGTGCTGGGCGACGAATCGGGCTACACCGTGAGCGAATCGCAGAAGACCAAGATGGCGGCAATCGAGGCGATGTGGGAGACCGAGCCCGCGCCGGCGGCCTTCACTCTATTCGCCGTGCCGAATGAAAAAGCCGAGCGCAACGATTACGAATTGCAGATCCCCTATGCCCTGGGCCTGATCGGCACGCGCTCGCTCACCAAGACCATGCCAGGCATCAAGGAGATCAAGGCCAGGAACCGCGAGCGCATCGAAAACGGCATCCACGCGGTCGTCGCGCTTGAGCAGTTGCGCAGGAACCACGACGACAAAGCGGCGCTCGCGCAGTTCGAAGCGCACAAGGCCGACCTCGGTTTCGGCCTGCTGCTGAAGAAGTACATTGTCGACGTGTCGCAGGCGACGCCCGAGATGATCCAGCAGGCCGTCGACGACACCGTCCCGCGCGTCGCGCCGCTGTTCTGGAGTTTCCGCTTCATGGTGGCGCTGGGCTTCCTGTTCCTGTTGCTATTCAGCTTCGCGCTGCTGTATTCGATCAAGGGCAATTTCATCGAGAAGAAATGGCTGCTGCGCTGGGCGCTGTGGTTCATCCCGATGCCGTGGATCGCCGCCGAACTCGGCTGGATCGTCGCCGAATACGGCCGCCAGCCGTGGACGATCTACGGCGTGCTGCCCACCCATATATCGGTTTCCAATATCAGCGTCGGCAACATCTACGGCTCGCTCGCCGGCTTCGTCGGCTTCTACACCGTGCTGCTGATCGTCGAGATGTATTTGATGACGAAATACGCGCGGCAGGGCCCGGCCAGCCTCGGCACCGGCAAGTACCACAATGAAAAATCCGCTGGCGGCGCACTGCCCGCGAGCGCACCGGCGAACCCGATCTAAGGAGCTCACATGGACTACGAAACCCTGAAACTCGTCTGGTGGCTGCTGATCGGCGTGCTGCTGGTCGGCTTCGCCATCATGGACGGTCACGACATGGGCATGGGCGTCCTGCTGCCCTTCGTCGGGCGCAACGATCTCGAACGCCGCGCCGTCATCAACACCGTCGCCCCGCACTGGGACGGCAACCAGGTCTGGTTCATCACCGCCGGCGGGGCGATCTTCGCCGCCTGGCCAATGGTCTACGCCACTGCGTTTTCCGGCTTCTACTGGGCGATGATGGCCGCACTGTGGGCGCTGTTCTTCCGCCCGGTCGGCTTCGACTACCGCTCCAAGATCCAGAACCCGGCCTGGCGCAGTACCTGGGACTGGGGCCTGTTCATCGGTGGCGCCGTGCCGCCGATCATCTTCGGCGTCGCCTTCGGCAACCTGCTGCAGGGCGTGCCCTTCCACTTCGACGACATCCTGATGTCGACCTACACCGGCAGCTTCTGGCAACTGCTCAACCCGTTCGCCCTGCTCGCCGGCGTCGTCAGCCTCGGCATGATCACCTTCCAGGGCGCGAACTACCTGATGATGCGCACCGAGGGCGACATCTACCGCCGCACCCGCAGCGCCAGCCTGCTGTTCGGCACGCTGACCTTCATCACCTTCGCGCTGGCGGGCTGGTGGGTGGCGACCGGCATCGACGGCTACGTCATCACGAGCACGGTGGACCCCAACGGCCTGCCCGACCCGCTCGCCAAGACCGTGGCAACCGCTGCCGGCGCCTGGATGACCAACTACCACACCTACGCGTGGGCGAAGTGGGTGCCGATTGCGGCATTCGCCGCGCTGGCAACGGGCATCCTGTTCGCGCGCCTCGACAAGGCCGGACTGGCGTTCTGGTCCTCGTCGGTCGCATGCGCCGGCATCATCGGCACCGCCGGCGTGTCGATGTTCCCCTTCATCATGCCGTCGTCGAGCGATCCGCGCTCCAGCCTCACCGTGTACGACGCCGTGTCCTCGCACCTCACACTCGGCCTGATGCTCGGCGCCACGGTGATCTTCATGCCGCTGATCATCTTCTACACCTCGTGGTGCTACAAGGTGATGTGGGGCAAGGTCACGACGGAATTCATCGCCGCCAACGACAAATCGGCTTATTGAAAGGAATCGCCATGTGGTATTTCGCCTGGATCCTCGGAGTCACGATGGCCGTGCTGCTCGCCTCGATCAGCGCGATGATGTGCGACGCCAGGGAATGCGCACTCGACGAAGCGCGCACCAAGGCCGCGAACGACACGCGGCGGGGCTGATCAGGGAGCAAACCCGCGCATGAACCGCGTTCTCGACAGCGGCTGGGCGCGCGGCGTATCGCTGGTCTCGGCGCTCGCGCTAATGATCCTCGTCACCGTATTCCCGCGCGGCCTGACCGTCGCCGACGGCAGCCCGATCAGCCACGGGGTGCTCACGCTCATCATGTGGGGCATGTCGGCGGGATTCGTGCATGGCATCGGCTTCGTCCCGCGAAACAACGTCCTGCGCGTGCTGCTCGGCCCGGTCATCGCCTGGCTGCTGATGGGCGTGGCCCTGCTTGTTTACGTCCGGTATTTTTTGAGGTGATCGCATGTAAGGTCTGCCCCGCTGCATAGCCATCCCGGGCCCTCGCAGACCCACCCGTTACGGCCTGCGTTTTTTCCTGTTCTTGTTTTTTCAGATTTACATCCATGGCAATCGTCATCCACGGCGCCGGCACCGGCGGCACGCCCGCCGCCTACGAGATGCGGCCGCCGTTCCGCGGCGTGGCTGCGGTCGCCGCGGTGGACGGCCTGTGCAATCCGGGCGGCTTCGTGGTCGTCGACGAACATCAGCGCAGCCCCAGGTATCCCAACATCTACTCCGCGGGGGTGTGCATCGCAATCCCGCCAGTCGAGTAGACGCCGGTCGCCACGGGCACGCCAAAAACCGGCTACATGATCGAATCGATGGTCACCGCCATCGTCCACACTATCGCCGACGAACTGACGGGCAAGGCGCCCGGCCACACCGGCACCTGGAGCACGATCTGCCTCGCCGACATCGGCGACACCGGCGCGGCCTTCGTGGCGATTCCGCAGATTCCGCCGCGCAATGTCACCTGGGCGAGAAAAGGCAAGTGGCTGCACCTGGTCAAGGTGACGTTCGAGAAGTATTTCATGCACGAACTGAAAGCCGGCAATTCGGAACCGCCATATGACAAATGCGTACTGAAGGCGTTGGGGATCAAACGGCTGAACTAAGCGTCAAGTCCAGGGGGAACTGCTGCGCGAACAGCACGCTGACCTGATCGGATGGCAGTGGCTTGGCAATGACGTAGCCCTGGATCTCATCGCAGCCGTTCTGCTTCAGAAATGCCACCTGCTCGAGGGTCTCGACGCCTTCGGCCACGACGCGCAGATTGAGCGCGTGCGCCAGGCGGATAATGGCGATGGCGATTTCGGCATCATCGACATCGGTCAGCACATCGTCCACGAAGCTCTTGTCGATTTTCAGGGCATCGATCGGCATGCGCTTCAACTGCCCCAGGTTGGAATGGCCAGTGCCGAAGTCGTCGATGTAGACATGCAGTCCACGCTGGCGCAGGGCATCGAGCATGTCGAAGGTACGCACCGGATTCTCCATCGCCGCGCTCTCGGTCACCTCCAGTTGCAAATGCGCCGGCTCCATGCCGGTCTCGTTCAGGATGGCATCGATATCGTCGATCAGGCGCGCATCCGAGAACTGGCGCGGCGACAGATTGACGGCCACAGGCGGCGGATCGAGCCCGGCGTCGCGCCAGGCGATCCATTGTTCGCACGCCGCGCGCACCACCCAGCGACCGAGCGGCATGATCAGGCCGGTTTCCTCGGCTACCGGAATGAACTGATCGGGCCAGATGATGCCGCCCGAACGCGTCAGCCAGCGTACCAAGGCCTCCAGACCCACCACCCGGCCGCTGGCAAGATCGACCTTGGGCTGGTACACCAGCGCCAGCTCGTTACGCTCGAGTGCTTGGCGCAAGCCGGTTTCCAGGGTCAGCTGCTGCTGCGCCACGGTGTTCAATTCGTCACTGAAATATTCGAAGCCGCTGCGGCGCTGCTTGGCCTGGTACATCGCGAGGTCGGCCTGGCGCAGCAAACTGTTGGCGTCGATAGCATCGTCCGGATATACGCTGATGCCGATGCTGGCGCCGATAGCATAGCGACGCTGCTCGAGCCTGAACGACTCGGAGAGTGCCTTGAGCAGCTTGCGCGTCACCCGGCTGGCGGCACGCGACGCCGGCGGATGCGTCAGGATGACCGCAAACTCGTCCCCCCCCAGCCGGGCCACGAAATCGTCGGCACGGAGTTGCTCATCCAGCCGGTTGGCCACGATGCGCAACACCTGGTCGCCCACCTCGTGCCCCTGCGAGTCGTTGATGTGCTTGAAGCGGTCGAGATCGATGAACAGCAGCGAAACCTGGAATTTTTCACGCTGCGCGCGCGCCAGCGCATGGCCGAGAAAATCCTGGAAATACGAGCGATTCGGCAGCCCGGTCAGCGGGTCGTGATTGGCCAGCATGTCGAGCCGCATTTCGGAATAACGGCGCTCGGCCAGCGCGGCTGACACAAACAGACCGCCCAGTGCCATGGTTATCATGCTGATCTGCAGTGCAAACACCTCGCGCGGCGTGGTCGCACCGGTAAGTCCCCCGAATGAAACAACCGAGACGCCCAGCACGATCAGCGCCGCCAGGAAAATGGCCAGGCTTGCCCCGGTCACCGAGAACCGCAGCGCCGCCCACAGCACCCCCGGCAGCAGGACGAACAGAACGATTTCGGCGGGCCGCAAGGGCTCGACGTATTCCATCATCACGCGCGTCAGCAGCAGCATGCTGAGCACCAGCACCAGGCCTTCCAGTCGCGCGCCCTTGTGGGTCGGCAACAGGTCCCAGCGCGATGCCGTCAGCAGCAGCGGCGCAATCAGATAGACCCCGAGCAGATCGCCCAGCCACCATACCCACAGGGTCCGCAACACGAGGCCTGCATCCAGGTCGGCAAAGACGTGCAGGCTGAACACACCCGCGAGTGCGGTGACCGCACACCCCAGCGGAGCGGCTACCAGCGTGAACTTGGAGACACTGGATACATAGTCGAGCGTGGGACTGAAGGGCGGAAGGTAGCGTGGCAGATACCCCATGATTGCCGTCCCCGTGGCCGCGCCGAGGGCAAGGCGAAAGGCATTTTCCGGCTGCAGGATCTGGCTGTAGAGTGCAAACGAGCCCAGCAACACCCCCACGACGCCAGCCATGCCGAACCGCAGGGTCGCCATGGCGCCGATGCCGGCAGCCAGCCAGACCGCGGCCACTACATGGGCCGCATAGCCCGCGATCTTGAGACTGGCCCACCCTGCCAGCGCATAGGCCAGCGCCGTCAGCCCGATAATCAGCGCAACACGCCTGACGTCAGCGGGGGCAGGCAGTGCCAGACGGGTCAAGGCGTCAAGTCCGGCTACGGTGCTGGATTGACTTCGGCGCGCACGGACTCCAGGGCGTCCTTGAGGGTTTCCTCGGATAAGCCGTTGAGTTGTTCGGCCAGCATTTCGGCTGCATCGATGGTGTCGGTCTCATCGGGCAGGCTGTCGGTGTCGAGGTTGGCGACGAACACCGCAGCCGCACCCGTCACCTGCAACAGTTGGCGGCGCTCGTTCATCAACATCTCGATTTCATCGCGCAGCAGGCGAATCTCGTCTTCTTTCATGGCTTGCAGGGTCATGCATATCTCCGTGTTTCCTTCATGGCGTCAACCAAACAGGGTTAACACCCCGGTGTAGCCGTATAAACGGTCATGGGAAATTTCACCGTTGGCAAAGAATCCTACCAGCGGGAACGCCCCCAGCGTGTCGCGGATCAGGCCCAGTTCCCTGTTCGGTGCGCCGAACATGTTCTGGCCGCGCCCCAGGCAGGAATAATACACGCCCCCCCGGATCGGCGCGTTCAGCTGTGCCCCGATTGCCGAAAGCATCCGCAGCAGGTCGTCTTCGGCGGTCTGCTGGTCGCGGCGGCAGAACAGCAGATCGTCCCCCGGCTCGACATATTCGCCGACCGCGACCAGGTTGTTCTGCGGGTCGACGCCCAGGATGTTGCGCACCAGATAGTCGCCGGTATCCGACCCTCGCACCGGCAGGCCGATAAAAATGTAGCCCGCCGCTCGCCGCAGGTCGCGCGCCAGCACTTCGCCGATTTCTTCCTTCATCACATCCAGTGCAGGCCGGTGATCCAGGCTGCCGATGATGTTCTTGTTGGCGGTGGTGATGCGGTGGCGCGGACCCAGCGGCGAGATGCCCTGCGTCAGCCGCGTCGCCAGCTTGACCCGTTCGCTGAACAGCACCCCGGAGAGGCCGCCGCTGACCACCCCATCGCTGATCTGTGCCGTCTCGCCGCGCGAACTCGACAGGCCACCAACGACAAATCCGCTCGACACATGCGCACTCAGGCCTTCGATCAGTTCCTGGATGTGGCTGTTCGCCGGGTCGCCGTGGGCCACAGCGAAGTAGGCATCCGACGCCAGTGCATCGATGTCCTGAGGCGTGCGCAACACCGGCAGCATGCTGAAATCGTCTGGCGCGAATTCCCCCAGCATCACGGCCATCGCCGGCTCTTCCAGATATTCCGCCCCGGTGGCACAGACGCCCACGCCAATACTGCCTGTCCAGTGCGGTACGCCCGTCGAACTTCTGAAAAAGGCCAGGATCGCGTCGAGCGCGCCTGCGAAGTCGTCCGACACGTACAGGAATCCCAGCGTAGCCGCCGACGGAATCGCCCCAAGCTGGCTCATGCAGGCCTGTGCGGCCTTGGTCCAGTCGGCATGCGCAGCATGGGCGAATTTGAACGGCGTGGTCATGGTGGTGGAGGGAGCATGGGTGTACACGATATTATGCGAAACTCGTTTTCAGGTTTCATCGCATGCCGGAAATTTCTGCGCTCTACCCCCCTCTTGTCCCGTACGCCAGCGGCATGCTGGAAACGGGTAGCGTCCACCGCATCTACTGGGAAACCTCCGGCAACCCCGATGGCATTCCGGTGCTGTTCGTGCACGGCGGCCCCGGCTCCGGCACCGCGCCCAACCAGCGGCGCTTTTTCGACCCGGTACGCTACCGGATCGTATTGTTCGACCAGCGCGGCAGCGGCCGCTCGACGCCGCACGGTGAACTCCACGACAACGCCACGCCGCGCCTGATCGCCGATATGGAAGCGCTGCGGCGCAAACTTGGCATCGACACCTGGCTGGTATTCGGCGGTTCGTGGGGCTCGACCCTGTCGATCGCCTACGCCGAGGCCCATCCCGAGTGCTGTTCCGGCCTGGCGCTGCGCGGCATCTTCCTGTGCCGCAAGAGCGAGATCGACTGGTTCCTCGACGGTATCCGCGCCTTCTTTCCCGAGGCGCAGCGGCGGCTGGCGGAATTCCTCCCGGAAGACGAGCGCGGCGACCTGCTTGCCGCCTACCATCGCCGCCTTGTCGACCCCGATCCGGCCGTGCATCAGCCGGCCGCCTACCATTGGGCCACGTTCGAGGCGTCGTGTTCGACACTGCT
>JAJXTE010000078.1 GCA_021784115.1 Pseudomonadota bacterium
GCGGCAGCAAGACCAGCAGCGGCAGCAGGACCAGCAGCGCCAGCAACAACAGACGCAGCAACAAGATCTGGAGCGGAAACGCGCTCAACCTGAAGCGCGAGGGCAGGATCAAAAGCGCAAGGCTACTCAGCAGGAACTGGATAGGAAGAAGAAAGCCACACAGGAGGAGCTGGATCGGAAGAAGAACGACGAAGACGCGCGCGATCGGTATCGCCAGTAATTTCAGGCGACCCGGCGTCAGCGTGATGACCACTCACGCTCGACACGCGAAGGTCATCGCTGAAAACTGGATGGCGGAAAGGGTGTGGACCTGTCCGCCCACACCGTCACTGGCTGGTAACAGGTCTAGATGACCCTCACCGCAAAGAAGAACACGAATTGAACGACGATACCGTCAAAGGCAACTGGAAGCAGGTCTCCGGCAAGATCAAGCAAAAGTGGGGCAAGCTCACTGACGACGATCTCTGAAGACCGAAGGCGACAAGGACTGCCTGCTCGGCAAACTGCAGGAACACTACGGCCTGGCCAAGGACAAGGCTGAGCAGTTTCTGAAGAATTTCGGCGACTGACGTGGCCCGGTTGCGCGGACGGGTTGGGACTCGATTATCGATTATCGATTGTGACGCTGGACGTTTCATGACGAATCGCGTTCAGCCGGCCGCTCGTCGCCGAGGAATTGGCCGCGCTGCGGGCAACAGGAATACGTGAGGCGGCCTTCAATTGATGCCGTCGCTGCCAGGTGCAGGAAAATTTGCCCAGTTTGAAGACTGATCCATCGTTAATTCAGGAGACGAGAATGCTGGTGACGTTCACATGTAAGGCTTACGCCGACATCACGATGTTTGGTGATGTCGCGTTGGGCATGCTGAGGATGATGGGGCACAGCGAAACGGTTCCCGGCGCCATTCTGGCCGAGGATGTGCCGGCGGCGCTGGACCGGTTGAAGCACGCGATCGAGGCGGTGCCGCCCCGGAACGAGTCCAGGAAAGCCGGGGACGACGACTCGGCGGAGCCGCCTGTCAGTCTGGCGCACCGGGCCTTGCCCTTGATCGAGTTGCTCACCGCTGCCGCGCAGCAAAAGGCCGACGTGATGTGGAAATGACGCGAGGCATCGCTGCATTGCAGGCTTGCTGCATGCCCCTCCGGTAGCCGGCCTTTCTGTCCAGGCTCGCCGGATCAATGGTCCGTTCCGGGTTTCAAGCCACGCAGTTTCTTGGTCTCCCCCCGCCGCTGCTTGCTGTCCAGACGCCGTTTTTTTGACGCCAGCGTGGGGCGGGTCGGGCGGCGCGGCGTCTCCACTTCGCAGGCTTCGCGAATCAGGTCAATCAGCCGTTCCAGCGCGTCGTCGCGGTTGCGACGCTGGCTCCGATAGCGCTCGGCTTCGATAATCAGCACCCCCTCGTGGGTGAGGCGGCGGCCCGCGAGGGCCGTCAGGCGGACGCGCACTGGCTCGGGCAGCGACGGGGAGCGGGCGACGTCGAAGCGCAGTTGCACGGCCGTCGACACCTTGTTGACGTTCTGCCCGCCGGGGCCCGAGGCGCGCACGAAGTCCTCCTGGATTTCGCGCTCGTCGAGTTCGATCTGGGCGTTGACCCGGATCATCTCGCCTTTATGGCGCTCACCACTTCACCACGTGCACGTTGTTCAGCGTGCGTCCCAGGAAGCGCTCGCCGATGGTCTGGAAGCGCAGCGGCACGTCGGTGACGTAGAAGTCATAGCGCGGCTGGGTATGGCCGGGGTTGGCGAGATGCTTTTCCGCGAGAACCGCCGCGACCTGTTCGGCCATGGCTTCGGCGGAATCGACCAGCGCGACCCCGTCGCCCATCACCTGGCGCAGCAGCGGCTTCAGCAGCGGGTAATGGGTGCAGCCGAGCACCAGGGTGTCGATGTGCTCGGCCTGCAGGGATTTCAGATACTCCTGCGCGGCCAGACGGGTGACTTCGTGGTCGAGCCAGCCTTCTTCCACCAGCGGCACGAACAGCGCACAGGCCTGCGAATGGATGCGGGAGTCGGGCGCATAGTCGTGGATGGCGCGCGCGTAGGCGTTGCTGTTGATGGTGGTGGGGGTGCCGATGACGCCGATTCTTTTGCCGCCGCGCGCCGACACGGCGCCCGCGTCGATGACGTCGAGCACCGGCACCGGCGACAGGTCCTTCACCACCTGCGACGCCACTGCCGCCATCGTGTTGCAGGCGATGACCAGGAGCTTGACGTCCTTTTCCAGCAGGAACTGCGCGATCTGGGTGGTGAAGTGGGCGATGGTCTCGACCGATTTCACGCCGTAGGGCACGCGCGCGGTGTCGCCGAAGTACACGATGTTTTCGTAGGGCAGGCGCTCCATCAGCGCGCGCACGACCGTCAAGCCGCCGATGCCGGAATCGAATACGCCGATCGGGGAGTGTGCATTCGTGGACATGGGTGGCAGGATGGCGGAATGAGAAAGACGGCATTTTACCTGCAGGGCCGCACGAGACGGCATCCGACATGAGCGGCTGCGGTTGTGATTCGGTTTGCACGACGGCGCCGCCCGACCCGGGCTACCGGCGTGCGCTGTGGATTGCGCTGGCGCTGAACGCGCTGATGTTCGGCGTCGAGATCGTTGCCAGCTTTGCGGCGCAGTCGGTGTCGCTGCTGGCCGACGCGGTCGATTTCCTTGGCGACGCCGGCAACTACGGCGTGGCGCTGCTCGTTCTGGGCCTGGCGCCGGTGTGGCGCTCGCGCACTGCATTGTGGAAGGGCTGGCTGATGGTCGGCTACGGCGTGTTCGTGCTCGGCAAGTCGGCCTGGCAGTGGTCGGCCGGGGTGGTGCCGGAGCCATTCATCATGGGCTGGGTCAGTCTCCTGGCGCTGGCGGTCAACGTCGGCGTGGCGGCGCTGCTGTATGCGCATCGCCAGGGCGACGCGCAGGCGCGCTCGGTGTGGCTGTGCTCGCGCAACGACGCACTCGGCAATATCGCGGTAATGGGGGCGGCGGCCGGGGTGTGGGCGACCGCGCGCGGCTGGCCGGATATTGCGGTGGCACTGGTGCTGGCCGGCCTCGCGCTGACGTCGGGTGCGTCGGTAATCCGGCACGCCAGGCAGGAATTGAAAGCGGTTTAAGTTTCTTGCTGTTGCGCCAGCGCCCACGCGACGTGCTCGCGCACCAGTTCGGACGCGTGATCCAGGCGCGCGCCGAGCGCCGCTTCAACGTCAGGCGACGGCGGCGCATTGCCCAGCGCGACCGCAATATTCCTCAGCCAGCGCGCGTGCCCGATGCGGCGGACCGGCGAACCCGCCAGCCGTTCGTTGAATTCGGTTTCGCTCCAGGCGAACAGGTCCACCAGCCGCGCGCTGTCGAGTCCGTTCCGCACCGCGAAATCCGGCAGCGCGGCGGTCTGCGCGAAGCGGTTCCACGGGCACACCAACTGGCAGTCGTCGCAGCCGTAGATGCGGTTGCCGATGAGCGGGCGCAGTTCAAGCGGGATGCTGCCCTTGAGTTCGATGGTGAGATAGGAAATGCAGCGCCGCGCATCGAGCGAGTAGGGCGCAACGATGGCCTGCGTCGGGCAGACGTCGAGGCAGGCCTGGCAGGTGCCGCAGTGGCCGGCTCCAGGCGCGTCGACTGGCAGCGGCAGATCGGTGTAGATCTCGCCGAGGAAGAACCACGAACCGTGCTGCCGGTTCAGCAGCAGCGTATGTTTGCCGCGCCAGCCGAGCCCGGATTTCGTGGCGAGTTCGACTTCGAGCACCGGCGCGCTGTCGGTGAAGACGCGGAAATGATGGTCGCCGATTTCCGCGCTGATTTTTTCGGCCAAGGTCTGCAGACGGCTCCGCAGCACCTTGTGGTAGTCGCGTCCCAGCGCATAGCGCGACACATAGGCAGCGCCGGCATCGGCCAGTACCGCGTGCGGGTCGGCCGAAGCCGGCGGAAAGTAGTCCAGCCGCGCGCTGATGATGCGGACCGTTCCCGGCACCAGTTCGGCCGGCCGGCTGCGCTTCGTGCCGTGCGCCGCCATATAATCCATCTCGCCATGAAAGCCCCGATCCAGCCACGCCTGCAAGCCAGCCTCGGCCGCGCTCAACTCGCCGTCCACAATGCCGACGGCGGCAAAGCCGAGCTCGCGGCCCCATTGCCTGATTTGCCCTGCCAATCGCGTTAAATCCTGCTCATGCATAAGACCGATGATACCGTGCGTTGCCGTCGACATCTGGCCGACGAGGCCGCGACGCTGGCATTCGGCGCGCAGCTGGCGCGGGGCTTGGAGCCTGGACTTACGTTCTACGTCGAAGGCGATCTCGGTGCGGGCAAGACAACGCTGGTGCGCGGGGTGTTGCGCGCGCTGGGCTACGGCGGGCGGGTCAAGAGCCCGACCTATACCCTGGCAGAAAGCTACATCCTGCCCGCATTTGAGCTGTATCATTTTGATCTATATCGTATGCATGATCCGCGAGAGTGGCTCGACGCGGGGTTTCGCGACGTGAGCGACGGCCATGCCGTCAGCCTGATCGAATGGCCGGACAAGGCCGCGGGCTGGCTTCCGGCCCCGGATGTGATCATCCGGTTGACAATTGCGGACGATGCGCGCGAAATTGAATGTGAAGCTGCAAGCGCTCCTGGCGCCCATTATCTGGAGACATGTTGCACGCCCTGCTGAAAATGTTCCTGCTGTGCGGTTTGCTGACGTCGGGCTGGGCCCAGGCGTTGCAACTCAGCGCCACCCGCCTGTGGCCATCGCCCGACTACACGCGAATCACCCTGGAGGCGCCGCAGCCTGTCGCGTACAAGTACTTCATGCTGTCGAACCCGCAGCGGCTGGTGGTCGACCTCGAGGGCGTGGAGGCGGGTGCCGCGCTTGATGCGCTGGCAGGCCAATTGACCCCGGACGATCCCTTCATCAGCGCGATCCGCGTGGGCGTGAACCGTCCCGGGGTAATGCGGCTGGTGCTCGACCTGAAAACGACGGTCAAGCCCTCCGTGTTTCTGTTGCAGCCGCTGGAGCCATACGGTCATCGCCTGGTGCTGGATCTCTATCCGGCCCGGGCAGGCGACACAGCGGCCAGCCCGGCCACGGTGCCGCAGCCGAACGTGGCTGTGCAAGCGCCACCCGCCAAGCCGGTTAAACCAGAGGTGCCGCAGTACGTGCGGCTGATCACCGTGGCGGTCGATGCCGGCCATGGCGGCGAAGACCCCGGCGCCAGCGGCGCGAATGGCTCGCACGAGAAGGACATTACCCTCGCGTTGGCCAAGAAACTCAAGCAGAAAATCGACGCCCAGGAAAACATGCATGCCGTGCTGATCCGCGACGGCGATTATTTCGTGCCGCTCGGGCAGCGCGTCGTCAAGGCGCGTGCGCTGAAAGCCGATCTGTTCATGTCGATCCACGCCGACGCGTTCATCAAGCCGCACGCGCGCGGCTCGTCGGTGTTCGCCTTGTCCGAGAACGGCGCGACCTCGGTTGCGGCGCGCTGGCTGGCCAAGCGGGAAAACGACGCCGACCTGATCGGCGGGGTCAACGTCGACGTCAAGGATCCCTTCCTCAAGCGCACCCTGATCGACCTGTCGCAGACCGCGACCATCAACGACAGCCTGAAGCTGGGGCGGGCGGTGCTGAAGGAAATCGGTGGCGTCAACACTCTGCACAAGGGTGAGGTCGAGCAGGCCGGGTTTGCGGTGCTGAAGGCGCCCGACATCCCGTCGATCCTGATCGAGACCGCATTCATTTCAAACCCCGACGAAGAAAAGCGCCTGAATGACCCCGGTTACCAGGACAAGCTGGTGGACGCCATCGTCGAGGGCGTGAAGGACTACTTCGACAAGCACCCGTTGACTGCGCCGTCACGGCTGACGCGCAATCCATGACGGTGAGTCTGCTCGGTGCGGCGGCCCCGGGATTCGAGCGGCCGCTCGATGTGCTGGCGGCGTGTCACGGCCGCATCGCCAGACAGTGCGATACGCTGGAAAAACTGGTCGCCCACCTGCCCGTTCACGGCGCAGACACGCAGGCGCAGCAGGCCGCACGCGCGGTGCTGGCGTATTTCGACACCGCTGCGGTGCATCACCATGACGACGAGGAGCGCAACCTGTTTCCGCTGCTGGAACTGGCCGGCGCCGCCGGCGCTTGCGATCTGGTCGAAACCCTGACGCTGGAACACGACGAACTGGCGCTGCTGTGGCGGCGGCTGCGGACGGGCTTGCAGCAGATCGAAACAGGCGCCGCATCCCGACTGGATGAAGCGCCGGCACGCCGCTTCATCGCGCTCAACCGCAGCCACCTCGAATTCGAGAACACCCGTGTGCTGCCGCTGGCGCGCAAGGTGCTCGGTGCCGACGACATCGAGCGCCTGGGACGCGCGATGGCCGCACGCCGCAACGTGCCGTTTGTGGGCTAATCGTGGCCATCCGCGTTTTGCCCGATGTGCTGATTTCGCAGATTGCCGCCGGCGAGGTGGTCGAACGCCCCGCCGCCGCGCTGAAGGAAATCCTGGAGAACAGCCTCGATGCCGGCGCCAGCGACATACAGATCGATCTGGAGCAGGGCGGCGTCAAGCGCATCCGCGTTGCCGACAACGGCAGCGGTATCGCGCGCGACGAACTCGCGCTCGCGCTGACCCGCCACGCCACCAGCAAGATCGCCAGCCTCGCCGACCTCGAGCAGGTGGCGAGCCTGGGCTTCCGCGGCGAGGCGCTGGCGTCAATTGCCGCCATCGCGCGGGTTCAACTCACCAGCCGCAGCGCCAACGCCAATCACACCGGTGCCGAGCACGCCTGGACGGTGCAGGCCGAGGGCGGCCATCTCTCGGGGCCCGCGCCGGCCGCGCGGGCGACCGGCACCACGATCGACATCCAGGACCTGTTCTTCAACACACCGGCGCGGCGCAAGTTCCTGAAGACCGAAGCCACCGAGTACGCTCACTGCGCCGAGACCGTGCGGCGGCTCGCGCTGGCGAACCCCGAGACGGCCTTCACCCTGACCCACAACGGACGGGTGCAGCTGCGCCTGAACACCGAGCCGGGCCATGCACGGGTACGCCAGGTGCTGGGCGAGGCCTTCGAGAGCAACACCATTGCGGTCGATGCCGCCGCCGGGGCGCTGCGCGTGTCCGGCTGGGTCATCCGGCCCGCCGCCGCCACCGCCAGCCGCGACACCCAGCACGTGTTCGTCAACGGCCGCTACGTGCGCGACAAGCTGATCGTCCACGCGCTGAAGGAAGCCTACCGCGACGTGCTGCACCATCAACTGAACCCGGCGTATTGCCTGTTCATCAGCCTGCCGCCCGACCTAGTGGACGTCAACGTGCACCCGGCCAAGACCGAAATTCGCTTCCGCGACAGCCGCGGCGTGCACCAGTTCCTGTTCCATGCGGTCGAGCGCCTGCTGTCGGCGCCGGTCGAGGCGAGCGCGCCGGACGTGCAGGAGGCGGGCGCTTTCAGACCGGCCTTTGTCGCGCCGCAACAGGCGTCGATGCCGTTGCAGGTGAACGAGGCGATGGCGTTCTATGCGCCTTTGGGGCCGGGAACCGGGGGCGGCGATCAGCAGTCCGGGGATTGGGTCGCGCCTGCGGCGCACCGGTTTTCACCAGGCGAGTCGGGCGATGCGCCGCCGCTCGGCTACGCGCTGGGGCAGCTGCATGGCATCTACGTGCTGGCGCAGAACGCGCAGGGGCTGGTGCTGGTCGACATGCACGCCGCGCACGAGCGCGTCGTCTACGAGAAGCTCAAGACCGCGCTCGATGCCCGAGCGGTACCGGCGCAGGCCCTGCTGATTCCGGTCGCGCTGACGGTCGACGCGCGCGACGTGGCGGAAATCGGCCCGCATCTCGAGGCACTTGCCGACATCGGCTTTGAGCTGTCGCTCACCTCGCCGACCTCGGTGGCGGTGCGCTCGGTGCCGTGGTTGCTGAAGAACGCCGACCCGGTCGAACTGACGCGTGCGGTGCTCGCCGAAGTCGCCGAATTCGGCGTCGCGCGCCTGCTGGCCGAACGCCGCAACGAACTGCTGGCGACACTCGCGTGTCACGGTGCGGTGCGTGCCAACCGTCGCCTGACCGTGCCCGAGATGAACGCGCTGCTGCGCGAGATGGAGGCCACCGAGCGCGCCGGGCAGTGCAACCACGGCCGGCCCACCTGGTTCCAGGTCAGCCTCGGGGAACTCGACGCCATGTTCATGCGCGGCCGCTGACTTTGCGGTTGGCGCGTTTATATATAAGCTTGAGCTAATTTGTCAGGTATTAGCGAGGCCATCATGAACGAACGCACCGAACGCAAGACCATACCCATCCAGGACATCAACGAGGCCAGCAACTGCGCCGGCTCCGAGCCCTATGCGCTGATGGTGCTGGGCGATTCGATGATGCCGGAATTCGAGGAGGGCGAAATCATCGTGGTCGAGCCGTCCGGCCTGGTCAGGGACGGCTCCTATGTGGTCGCCTATGTGAATGACGAATACATCTTCCGCCAGATCGTGAAGCGGGACGACGGCTGGATGCTGAAGCCGCTCAACCCCTTGTACGAGAACATTCCGGTGGCCGACATCGACGTTGCAAAGGGCGTGGTCATCATGAAAAAGCGCCCGGGCAAGCGCAGTGAGCAGAAACGGTATATCTGATAACTCATTGATAAATAACGAGGCGTGAGGGCGATCCATACATACTATTAATTAATAGCGGCATTAGTTAATTAAATAAAGTAGTTGACTAAATTACTCGGGTATGTAGACTGGGGGTGTAGTTCAACCCTTGATGACAGGAGAAAACCATGAGTGGATTGATCGCTAATTTTCCGACCGACGGCATCGTGACAGTCAACCGGGTGATTCTGAAACCCGAATACACGGTGGACGACCTGCAGGAGCGGGTGGCGTTCTTGTGCGAAAACGTCAAGACCTATCATTCCGATACCGGTTTCGTCGGCGGCTTCGTCGCGCTGAACTCGGGGCAGGTGTCGAATGAGGGCTCGACGATTGGCCAGGCTGTCGAAAGCCCGATGAAGGGCAAGGAGGCACTGATCGTGACGTTCTGGACCGACTTCGCGAACCACGAAAAATCGCACCAATCAGAAACCTTCCAGCCGCTGTTCCAGAACGTGCTGGATCTGTGCGAAAACGGCAACGAGGAAATCGCCTACGAAATGCTGTGGTCCGGCAAGGCCTACGGCCCTGAAGAAATCGAGGCAGCCCGCAAGGCCAAGGCACAGTACGCCCAGGCCGCCTGATCAGACTGGCAGGCGTAGCAAAAGCGGTGGGGGAGACCCTGCCGCTTTCTTTTTGCCGGTTGCACGCACGGACTCAGTAAGACCGCAGATAGCGCAGCCCGAGATGGTCGAGGCCCTCGTTTTCCCCATCCACGATCCACTTGTGGGACATGTGATCGTAGAGCAGGGAAACCGAGGCGACCGGGCTGATCCGATACCCGGCCTCGAGCCCGAAGCGCGGCAGCACGCGCACGCCGAAGCCACAATCGCTGTACAGCGTGCAGCGAACCGGATCCTTGTGCAGCGGGCCGTTGTGAACCGCCGCGCCAAGGAGGCCGTCGACAAACCATTGTGACGTCTCCCGGAAGCGAAAGCTCAGGCCCGCATAGGCCGCGCTCGTATCTCCGTTGAAATTGGCCGAGACGCCCAGGTGGGGGCGCGGCGAGCCGATGAAGTCGAGCGGCGCAAACTGTGCTTCCAGGCTGAGGTCGACGCCGTCCTCGTTATGATCGCTGGCGGGTCCGTAGTCATGCGCCAGCACCCCAATGGCCAGCGTGCGCTCCGCATGGTCACCCGGTTCCCTGGCCTGAGCCGGCGCATTCAGGCCGATGATCAAGGCCAGGCCCAAGCCCAG
>JAJXTE010000011.1 GCA_021784115.1 Pseudomonadota bacterium
TGTTCAGCAGCCGCGCCGCCTTTTCGGCATCGTCGAAGAACAGCTCGTAGAAGTCGCCCATGCGGTAGAACAGCAGCATGTCGGGATGCTGCGCCTTGATGCCCAGGTACTGCTGCATCATCGGCGTATGGGCAGTGGGCTCCTTGGCGATGGACATGGGTGAACTGCTGTTCGGATCAGACCTTCAGTTCGGGCGGCAGGTGCGGCGCGATGACCTGCAGCATCTGCCCGAAGATTTTCGGGGTGGCGGCGACGATGTTGCCGGACTCCAGGAAGCCTTCATCGCCCATGAAATTGCCGACCAGTGCGCCGGATTCCTGTGCGATCAGGCTGCCGGCGGCGAGGTCCCAGGGCTTCAGGTGCATTTCCCAGAATCCGTCGTAGCGGCCGCACGCCACATAGCACAGGTCGAGCGCCGCAGAACCCGGGCGGCGCAGGCCCGAGGTCGCCTTCATCATGTCGCGGAACATGTTGACGTAGGCCTCGGCGAAGCTGAAGTCGCGGAAGGGGAAGCCGGTTCCGATCAGGCATTCACTCAACTTGGCGCGCTTGCTGGCGCGAATGCGGCGGTCGTTGAGCATCGCGCCACGGCCGCGGGTGGCGGTGAAGAGTTCGTTGCGTGCGGGGTCGAACACGACGGCCTGGGTGATCTGGCCCTTGTGCTTCAAGGCGATGGACACCGAATACTGGGGCAGGCCATGGAGGAAGTTGGTGGTGCCGTCGAGCGGATCGATGATCCACTGGTAGTCCTCGCCGTTCTTGGCGTCGGCCGAGCCAGACTCCTCTGCTAAAATTCCGTGATTTGGATAGGCGTCGAGCAGGGTTTCGATGATGGCGCGTTCAGCCATCTGGTCAACCTCACTGACGTAATCGCGGTCCTGCTTGCTCCGCACGGTGAGCTGGTCGAGGTCGAGCGAGGCGCGATTGATGATCGCCCCCGCCTTGCGAGCGGCTTTCACCGCCGTGTTGAGCATGGGATGCATGATGTCTGGCTACAAATTCAAAGAACGAACTTGCTATTTTACTTGATGACGCAGCCAGACTCTAAACTTCTCGCCCACATTCGCATCGTGCTGACGCGCACCAGCCACCCGGGCAATATCGGCGCGGCGGCGCGGGCGATGAAGACGATGGGCTTGTCGGATCTCGTGCTGGTGGAGCCTGCGATATTCCCCAATAGCCAGGCCGATGCGATGGCGTCGGGGGCCACCGATCTGCTGGCGCAGGCGCGGGTGTGCGCCACGCTGGCCGAGGCGCTCGCCGACACCACGCTGGCGCTCGGCGTGTCGGCGCGCCGGCGCGACATCGTGTCCGAGGTGCTCACCCCGCCCGAGGCGGCCGGGCGGTTGCTGACCGAAGCACAGGCCGGCCGCGTCGCGCTGGTGTTCGGCAACGAGACCAGCGGGCTCTCCAACGAGGAGTTGAGCCTGTGCCAGGGGCTGGTGACGATCGCTGCCAACCCCGACTACAGCTCGCTCAACCTGGCGGCGGCGGTGCAGGTGCTGAGCTACGAAATCCGCCAGGCCTGGCTGGGACATGCTGCATGGCCGCAGCCGGAGATGGACGCGGCGGTGGGCGAGGAGGTCGAGCGGTTCTATGGCCACCTGGAAACCGCACTGGCCGACCTGGAATTCCTCAACCCTGGCTCGCCCGGAAAGCTGATGCTGAAGCTGAGGCGGCTGTTCGCACGCACCCGGCTGGCAAAGGAGGAGGTGAACATCCTGCGCGGCATCCTCACTGCTGCCCAGGAGGCGAAGCAGAGCGCGAACCGGGCGCGGAACCGCGACGCGGAATAGTTGACTAAATTACTGGGAAATAGCATTCTCAAACGCATGAACCTGCTCAGCCAACTCAAGGAAGACATCGCGGTCGTGTTCGACCGCGACCCGGCAGCGCGCTCGACCTTCGAAGTCGTCACCACCTATCCCGGCTTTCACGCCATGCTCTTCCATCGTTTGGCCCACAAACTGTGGCGCATGGAGTGGAAATGGCTGGCGCGCTTCACCTCGCACATCGGCCGCTGGCTCACCGGCATCGAAATCCACCCGGGTGCCAGCATTGGCCGCCGCGTCTTCATCGACCACGGGATGGGCGTGGTGGTGGGGGAAACCGCCGAGATCGGCGACGACTGCACCCTCTATCATGGCGTAACGCTCGGCGGCACCTCGTGGAACAAGGGCAAGCGCCATCCCACCCTGATGCCCGGCGTGGTGGTCGGGGCCGGCGCCAAGATCCTCGGCCCGATCACCATCGGCGCGGGCGCCCGGGTCGGCTCCAACGCCGTGGTGGTGAAGGATGTGCCGGACAATGCGACGGCGGTGGGCATTCCGGCACGCATTCTGGACAGCGCAGCCGAGAAACAGCGCAACCAGCAGGCGGAAAAGCTCGGCTTCTCGGCCTACGCCATTTCGGCCGACATGAACGACCCGGTGGTGAAAGCGATCCATGGCCTGATCGACCATTCGGCCCACATCGACCACCGGCTCGACCTGATACTTGCGCAGCTGCAGAAGCTGGGCGCCGAGGTGCCCGCGGGGCAGGACAAACCCGACGATTTCGACCCGAACTATCTCAACAAAATAGTTGACTAAATTGCTAAGGTAAGCAATAGTTGACTGAATTGCTCGGGAATTTTATAGTTCGAGCGAAATTTCAGGAGAACACGTCATGAGATTGACCACAAAAGGCCGCTTCGCCGTCACGGCCATGCTGGATCTGGCCCTGCGCGGCGGCAAGAATCCGGTCACGTTGGCCGGCATCAGCGAGCGCCAGGATATTTCCCTGTCGTATCTGGAGCAGCTATTCAGCCGCCTGCGCCGGCACGAGCTGGTCGAAAGCGTGCGCGGCCCCGGCGGCGGCTACTACCTCGCCCGCCCGCTCGAGCATGTCAGCGTGGCCGACATTATCCGCGCGGTCGACGAACCCATCGATGCGACCCAGTGCGGCGGCAAGGAGAACTGCCACGACGAGCACCGCTGCCTGACGCACGACTTGTGGACGGGGCTCAACGCCCACATCTACGACTATCTGGACAACGTCACGCTGGCGACGCTGGTGGCCAAACAGGACGAGTGCAAGGACAAGGTGCTGCAGGACCGCCGTTCATCAAAGATGACGCTGGTCGCTTGAACGTTTCAATCAGGGCAAAACGATGAAAACACTGTATTTCGATTACTCCGCCACCACCCCGGTCGATCCCCGCGTGGCGGCCAAGATGATCCCCTACCTGACCGAACACTTCGGCAACCCTGCCTCGCGCTCGCATCCCTATGGCTGGGAAGCCGAAGCAGCGGTTGAAGAGGCGCGCGGGCACATCGCCGCGCTGGTCGGTGCTGATCCGAAGGAAATCGTGTTCACCTCCGGCGCCACCGAATCGAACAACCTCGCCATCAAGGGCGCCGGTCACTTTTATTCCGGTACCAAGGGCAAGCACATCATCACCGTGCGCACCGAGCACAAGGCGGTGCTCGACACGGTGCGCGAAATGGAGCGCCAGGGCTTCGAGGCCACCTATCTGAACGTCAAGGAAAACGGCCTCATCGACCTCGACGCCTTCCGTGACGCGATCCGCCCCGACACCGTGCTGGCCTCGGTGATGGCGGTCAACAACGAAATCGGCGTGATCCAGGACCTCGACGCCATCGGCAAGATCTGCCGTGAGAAGGGCGTGATCTTCCACGTCGACGCAGCCCAGGCCACCGGCAAGATGCCGATCGACCTGACCAGGCTGCCGGTCGACCTGATGTCGTTCTCGGCGCACAAGACCTACGGCCCCAAGGGCATCGGCGCGCTGTACGTGCGCCGCAAGCCGCGCATCCGTCTCGAAGCGCAGATGCACGGTGGCGGCCACGAGCGCGGCATGCGCTCGGGCACCCTGGCGACGCACCAGATCGTCGGCATGGGCGAGGCCTTCCGCATCGCCAAGGAAGAGATGGCAGTCGAGAACGAGCGCATCCGCATGCTGCGTGACCGCCTCTACAACGGCCTCAAGGACATCGAGGAAGTGCACCTGAACGGCGACATGGACCAGCGCGTTCCGCACAACCTCAACGTCAGCTTCAACTTCGTCGAAGGCGAATCGCTGATCATGGCGATCAAGGATCTGGCGGTGTCGTCGGGTTCCGCCTGTACCTCGGCCAGCCTGGAGCCGTCCTACGTGCTGCGCGCACTGGGTCGCAGCGACGAACTGGCGCACAGCTCGATCCGCTTCTCGATCGGCCGCTTCACCACCGAGGAAGAAGTCGATTACGCCATCAAGCTCTTGCACGAGAAGATCGGCAAGCTGCGCGAGCTTTCCCCGCTGTGGGAAATGTTCAAGGAAGGCGTTGATCTGAATTCCGTGCAGTGGGCTGCACATTGATCTGAAGTAAGGAGAACACACATGTCTTACAGCGAAAAAGTACTCGACCACTACGAGAACCCCCGCAACGTCGGTTCCTTCACCAAGGAAGACGAGGGCGTCGGCACCGGTATGGTCGGCGCGCCCGCGTGCGGCGACGTGATGAAGCTGCAGATCAAGGTCGGCGCCGACGGCCGCATCGAAGATGCCAAGTTCAAGACCTACGGCTGCGGCTCGGCGATTGCCTCGTCCTCGCTGGTGACCGAGTGGGTCAAGGGCAAGACGCTCGACCAGGCGATGGAGATCAAGAACACGGCCATCGCCGAAGAACTCGCGCTGCCGCCGGTGAAGATCCACTGCTCGATCCTGGCCGAAGACGCGATCAAGGCCGCGGTTGCCGACTACAAGCAGAAGAAGGGTCTGGAGTAAGCCATGGCGGTGACATTGTCCGAGCGCGCAGCGCAACACGTCACCAGCTTCCTCGCCAAACGCGGCAAGGGCGTCGGCATCCGTCTCGGCGTTCGCACCACCGGCTGCTCCGGCATGGCCTACAAGCTGGAGTTCGCCGATGAAGTGCCCGAAGGCGACGAGGTCTTCACCAGCCATGGCGTGACCGTGTTCGTCGACCCGAAAAGCCTGGCCTACATTGACGGCACCGAGCTCGATTACGCCCGCGAGGGTCTCAACGAAGGCTTCAAGTTCAACAACCCGAACGTGAAGAACGAGTGCGGCTGCGGCGAGTCGTTCAACGTTTGATTGATAGGGGTCGGGATTCAGGGGCCAGGGGTCAGGGCTTTTTGTGTGGCCTGCGGCCGCGCCGTTCAAGAAGGGTGTAGCGTCAGCGCCCTGATCCCTGAATCCTGACCCCTGGCCTCTAACAATGGATTTTACCCAAACCCACTTCGAACTGTTCGGCCTGCCGCAATCGTATGCGCTGGATCGGGGCAAGCTCGACGCGGCCTACCGCGAACTGCAGAACACGGTGCATCCGGACCGGTTCGCCGCGCAGCCGGACGCCGAGCAGCGGGTGGCCATGCAGTGGGCGACGCAGGTGAACGAGGCCTACCAGACGCTCAAGCATCCGGTCAGCCGCGGCGTCTACCTGTTGAAGCTGCAGGGCATCGACGCGCTCGATGCCAACAACACGAAGATGGCACCGGCTTTCCTGATGCAGCAGATGGAATGGCGCGAAGCGATCGACGACGCGCGTGCAGGCAAGCGCATGGCGGCGCTGGACGCGTTGACCGACGACCTTCGCGCCGCGCATCGCCGCATCGAGGCACAACTGGCCGACCTGATCGATACCGCGCACGATTATGCGGCGGCCTCCGAAACTGTGCGCCAGCTGCGTTTCATGGACAAACTCATCGCCGAGGTTGGCGACGTGTACGAAGAACTCGAAAGTTAAGACATGGCCCTGTTGCAGATTTCCGAACCCGGCATGTCCACCGCCCCGCACCAGCACCGGCTGGCGGTGGGGATCGATCTGGGCACGACCAATTCGCTGGTGGCCACGGTGCGCTCGGGTCTCGCCGTGGTGCTGGACGACGAAGCCGGCCATTCGCTGCTGCCCTCGGTGGTGCGCTATCTGGCCAGCGGCGAGGTCGAGGTCGGCTACGCCGCGCAGGCCGCGCAAAATTGCGATCCCCACAACACCATCGCGTCGGTGAAGCGTTTCATGGGTCGGGGCATCGCCGACATCGACGACATCGCCAGCCTGCCGTACCGCTTCGTCGATGCGCCCGGAATGGTGCAGTTGAAAACCGCCGCCGGCGTGAAAAGCCCGGTGGAGGTTTCAGCCGAAATCCTGAGAGTCCTGCGTCGGCGCGCCGAGGCCGCTCTGGGCGGCGAACTGGTTGGCGCGGTGATCACGGTCCCAGCCTACTTCGACGACGCCCAGCGCCAGGCCACCAAGGACGCCGCGCAACTGGCAGGCCTGAACGTGCTGCGCCTATTGAACGAGCCGACTGCGGCCGCGATCGCCTACGGTCTCGACAACGCCTCGGAAGGCATCTATGCGGTGTATGACCTCGGCGGCGGCACCTTTGACATTTCCATCCTGAAACTGTCCAAAGGCGTGTTCGAGGTGCTCTCCACCAACGGCGACTCGGCGCTCGGCGGAGACGACTTCGATCAGCGCGTGTTTTGCTGGATGATCGAGCAAGGTCGCTTCGCACCGCTGTCCGCAGGCGATGCGCGGCTGCTGCTGACCAAGGCGCGCGATGCCAAGGAAGCCCTGACCGAACACACCGACGTGCGCGTCACGGCCGTGCTTTCGACCGGCGAAATGATGGACGCGACGCTCACACAGGCCGCGTTCAACGCCATGACGGCCGGCCTGGTCAGCAAGACGCTGGCCCCCACCCGCAAGGCGCTGCGCGACGCAGACCTTTCCATCGACGAGGTGAAGGGGGTGGTGATGGTCGGCGGCTCGACCCGCATGCCATGCATTCGCCAGGCCGTGGCCGATTTCTTCAAGCAGACGCCTTTGACCAACCTCGATCCGGACAAGGTCGTCGCGCTCGGCGCAGCCATGCAGGCCGACGTGCTGGCGGGCAACCGCGCCGGTGACGACTGGCTGCTACTCGACGTCATCCCGCTGTCGCTCGGGCTGGAAACCATGGGAGGCCTGACCGAGAAGGTCATCCCGCGCAACACGACGATTCCTACCGCGCGTGCGCAGGAGTTCACCACCTTCAAGGACGGCCAGACTGCGATGAGCGTCCACGTGCTGCAGGGCGAGCGCGAACTGGCGTCCGACTGCCGCTCGCTGGCGCGCTTCGAGCTGCGCGGCATTCCGCCGATGGTGGCGGGTGCGGCGCGAATCCGCGTCACCTTCCAGGTCGACGCCGACGGTTTGTTGTCGGTGTCGGCGCGCGAGCAGAGCAGCGGGGTCGAAGCCAGCGTGCAGGTCAAGCCGTCGTACGGCATCGGCGACGAGGACATCACGCGCATGCTGAAGGATGCCTTCACCCACGCCAAGGATGACATGTACGCGCGGGCACTGAACGAGCAGATCGTCGACGCGCAGGGCCTGATCGCCGCCACCCGTGCCGCGATGGCTGAAGACAGTGGTTTGCTGAGTGCGGACGAAACGGCGACGATCGAAGCCGCCATCGCCGCCCTTGAAAAGCTGATCGCGGGCCCCGATCATCTTGCCATCAAGCGCGGCATCGAGGCACTGAATGCCGCCACTACCGAATTCGCCCAGCGCCGCATGGACCAGAACGTGCGCCGCGCCATGGCCGGGCAGAAACTGGAAACGTTTGGTTGATCCTGATGTTGAACGACGATTTCATCGAATCCCTGCGGGCCAGGCTTGAAGCGCACCCGATCTACGCTGCGGTGCAGTCGCTGGACGACCTGCGCGTATTCATGGAGCACCACGTCTATTCGGTGTGGGACTTCATGTCGCTGATCAAGTACCTGCAGCACGAGGTCGCCCCCGCGCGCTGGCCGTGGACGCCGAGCGGCGACGCCTCGGTGCAGCGCTTCATCAACGAGCTGGTGCTGGAAGAGGAAACCGATATCGCACTGCCGGGACAGGCAGGGCACACCAGCCACTTCATGCTGTACCTCGCGGCCATGCGTGAAATCGGCGCCGATGCCGACAAACCCGCGCGCTTCGTGCAGATGGCGGGCGAGCAGGGGATCGACGCCGCGCTCGCCTCGGGTCTGGCGCCCGCTCCGTCGGCCGCCTTCACCCGGACCACGTTCGATTTCATCGCCGGCGGCAAGCCGCATGCCATCGCCGCCGCACTGGCGCTCGGCCGCGAGCACGTCATCCCGTCGATGTTCCGTGCCTTCCTGGCACGCATGGCGGTGACCGAAGCGCAGGCGCCGAGCTTCCACTACTATCTCAACCGCCACATCCACCTGGACGAGGACTTTCATGCGCCATTGTCGCTGCGCCTGCTTGCCGCGCTCTGCCGCGGCGAGGCCGGCAAATGGCGCGAGGCCGAAGCCGCGGCCGAAGCGGCGGTGAATGCGCGACTGCAGTTCTGGGACGGGGTGTTGAAGGCATTGCCCAGCCAACACGCCCAGGCCGCCTGACTGACTTACACACCTGAGCCCTATTCAAGAAATCCATGCCCCAACTCATCGTACTGCCCCACGTCGAGCTCTGCCCCGAAGGCGCCGTCATCGAAGCCAAGCCGGGCGACACCATTTGCGACACCCTGCTCGCCAACGGCGTCGAGATCGAGCACGCCTGCGAAAAGTCCTGTGCCTGCACCACCTGCCACGTCATCGTGCGCGAAGGCTTCAATTCGCTGGAATCGTCCACCGAAGAAGAGGATGATCTGCTGGACAAGGCTTGGGGCCTGGAACCGCAGTCGCGGCTGTCGTGCCAGGCACGCGTCAACAGCGAAGACCTGGTGATCGAAATCCCCAAGTACACGATCAACATGGTCAAGGAAGGGCATTGAAATGAAGTGGACGGATTCCCTCGACATCGCGATCGAACTCGCCGAAGCGCACCCCGAAATCGATCCGCGCACCATCCGCTTCACCGACCTGCACAATTGGGTGATGGAACTGCCGGACTTCGACGATGACCCCAATCATTCGGGCGAGAAGATCCTCGAGGCGATCCAGATGGCGTGGATTGACGAGATGAGCTGAAGGGAATGAGAAGATAGGCTGCCCGGGTGGCGCACAATGAAAAAGGGGGCTTGTCGCCCCCTTTTTCATTGCGTTGGAAAAGGCGTCAGAACTTGTACACCATGCCGGCCGAGAGCAGGTCAACGTCCGCTTCGCCCGTGCCTCCATTGGCGGCCGGACTGCCCGTTTTGAAATAGCGTTCCCATTCCATGCGGAGCCCGACCGACTTGGTGAAATTGTATTGAGCGCCCAGACCCAATGACCATACGACATCGGTATCTCCCGTGTTGTTGGTCGGGGTGCCGGCAATCGTGCCGTTGACTTCGGTATTCAGGATATTCATTCCGCCGCGGCCGATCAGGGTGAAGCTGGGATTGAGTGCATACGTTCCGACCAGTTGAAGGGTCATTCCGTTTGTTTCTCTAGAGCCGACCTTTGCGCCGGTGTACCCGACTTTGCCCAAGTCGATATAGCCAACTTCCATGGAAATGTATTCGTTCATTTCCAGGCCGCCGTATACCTTCCAGGCGGTGTCTTTATCGTCGCATGAGGTGCCGGCCGGACAGGAGGTGTCCGCGGTGGACTGGCCTACGTTCGCGCCGACGTAAGGCGCCAGGGTGAAATCGAAAAAGCCGGCGGACGCAGGGGTGGAAAGGGCCATGGCCGAGGCGATGGCAGCGGCGAGACGCATTGTGCGCATTTGTAACTCCTCCAGATAATGAATTTATTGTGATGTTTGACGAGCCAGGTACCCGACGAAGCCCGAAACGGCCTGGATGGACAAGGCCAATGACAGATTAATGGATTTTGTTCATTTTAGGTAGTCGGCCGCGCACTGAATGAGGCAGGAACGCTCGGAAAAGCCGGGAACTGGACAGGGAGGGGGGATTGCCAGAATTCGACAAGCACGTGGGCAAGGCACACCCCATGGTCATTCAGGCAGAGCGGGACGGCGAGGGCAGGCGATCACATTCAAGCCGATCCTTGCGCGCATCCATGGGTTGAC
This sequence comes from Pseudomonadota bacterium, assembly GCA_021784115.1. Taxonomy (GTDB): domain Bacteria; phylum Pseudomonadota; class Gammaproteobacteria; order Burkholderiales; family Thiobacillaceae; genus Thiobacillus. The sequence continues at coordinate 9,948 of JAJXTE010000011.1, forward strand.
CAGATGGTTGCGGGGCAACTATTTGAGCTTCGTGTCTTCGCGCTTGGCTTCCGCCATGGCCTCGGGCTCCAATTCCTCCGCGGAACGATTAAACCGAATGAAGATGCCCCAGCCAGCCAGGATGACGCCAACGGAGAGCAGGATGCTCGCCGCAAAGGGCAGTTGGGCGGGATCCTCGTGCAGGGCCTTGAACGTGGCAACAAGCCCTTCGATGGCGAGCGCGACCACGACGACGACGAAGAATCTGGACAGGAAGCGCCTGACCCGGGTCGGTGCGCTGATGTGGGCGGCGCGAATGACCTCTTCCTCGGCGATGGTCTGTGCGATCTGCAAGGCCACGACGGCGGCGGCAAGCAGACCTACCGCTTCGATGATCTCCTGGGCCGCGGACTGATCCAGCCCTGAGGTGAACGCGGTCCACCCCATATGCGCCGCGACCACCACGAGCATGATTGCCGCGCAGGCAAAGAGCAGGGCCATGAGCCCATGGACGATTGCAAATGCGCGCATGATGGCTTTCATCAAAACATCATGGCACATAAGCTTGCAGGGTGCGATGCCTTGCCGTGGCATTCCCGGGGGCGTCCAATCGGACTCCGCACTGGCACCCTCCGGGGTGCAGTGTTCTCGGGGCCGGGGTGCTCCGTCCTCATCGACGTCATCGCGCCGCTTTGTTCAGGCAGCGCGGGCAATCAAACCGCGGTCCTCTCTGCAGCCATCTGCTGGCGTGAAGGGCTGAAGACCTGTCCCCGCCTCGTGCTAGACTCCTCCGAAAGTCGAGAGGAACATGGCCGAGGAGACAGATCTTTCGCGTACCGAGCCGGCGAGTCCGCGGCGCCTCCAGCAGGCGCGCAGCGCGGGCGACGTGCCGCGTTCTGCCGAGTTCGCGTCATGGGTCGTGTTGCTGTCCGCGCTGGGCATGCTGGGCTGGCTGGCGCCACGCCTGCTCGGCGCCCTGCAGGCGCTCAGCGAGGCGGCATTCATCCATGCTGCGAAGCCGTTTTCCCCGGCTTTTCTCCAAGCGGCATGGTCGGCACTGTGGGCTGTGTTGCCGGTACTGGCCGTCATCTTTGTCGCGACCCTGGTGGCGCCGATCCTGCTGTCCGGCTGGGTGTTTGCGCCCCAGGTCAGCCAGGTCGACCTCACACGCGCCAATCCCTTCAAACCTCTTTCCAGGCTGTTTACGGTCGAGTCTTTGTTCGATGGATCGCTGATGTTACTGAAACTGGCGCTTGCTGCCGCAGCAGTCGGCTGGGCACTGGCGAGCGGCTGGCCGGGGCTGCAAAGCCTGACCCGAAGCGGAATGAGCGTCGCGCTGGACATGACGGCCGCCTGGGTGGGACGCGGCGTCCTGGTGCTGGCGGCGGCGCTGACGCTGGCGGCGGCAATGGATGCCGGCTGGCGCTGGTGGCGCTATCTGCGCCGCCACGCAATGACCTGGCAGGACATGCAGGCTGAGGCCCGCGAATCCGAGGTCAACCCCGAAGTGCGTGCACAGTTGCGCGGCCGCCAGCAACGGGCCGGCCAGCGTGTTGACGAGGTGATCGGGTGAGCGCGCAGGGCGTGATGGTGATGGGCCTGCCGGCAAACCGGCTGGCGGTTCCGGGGTTGGTCCTGCTGATTCTGGCGATGATGGTTCTGCCGTTACCCACCTTCATGCTCGACGTCCTGTTCACGCTCAACATTGCGCTGGCGATGATCGTGATGCTGGTGAGCCTGAACGCGCGGCGCCCGCTGGATTTTTCGGTTTTCCCCACGGTGCTGCTGCTGACGACGCTGCTGCGCCTGTCGCTCAACGTCGCGTCAACCCGCATCATCCTGATGCAGGGCCACACCGGACCGGAGGCGGCGGGCAAGGTAATCGAGTCGTTCGGCAATTTCCTGGTCGGCGGCAACATTGCGGTCGGCTTCGTGGTGTTCCTGATCCTGGTAATCATCAATTTCGTCGTCATCACCAAGGGCGCCGGCCGCATTGCCGAGGTGGCGGCGCGCTTCACGCTCGATTCGATGCCGGGCAAGCAACTGGCGGTCGATGCCGATCTGAACGCAGGCTTCATCAACGAGTCCGAGGCACGCACACGACGCGGCGAGATCGGACGGGAAGCCGATTTCTACGGCGCGATGGACGGCGCCTCCAAGTTCGTGCGCGGCGATGCCATCGCCGGCATGATCATCCTCGTGGTCAACCTGATCGGCGGCATCGCGGTGGGCATGCTGCAACACAACCTCGGGGTCTCGGAAGCGCTCGGACGCTATGCCTTGCTGACCGTGGGCGATGGGTTGGTAACGCAGATTCCCGCGCTGATCATCTCGACTGCGGCGGGCATCGTGGTAAGCCGCGCGTCGAGCGAACAGGATCTGTCGCGCGAGTTTTCCACCCAGATATTCGGCCGTCCGCAAACGCTGTACGTGGCCGCCGCGGTGCTGGGTGCGCTCGGCGTGATTCCAGGAACGCCGCACCTGGCGTTCCTGACCATCGCCGCGGTGCTGGGCGGACTGGGATTCTGGCTGATGCGCCGTCAGCGCACGACGGCATTTGCCGTCGCACCCATGGAACTGATCGAAACGGAGACCGCACCGGCCGACGTCACTTGGGACGACATCCCGCCGGTCGACGTGCTGGCGCTCGAGGTCGGCTACCGGCTGATTCCGCTGGTCGACCGCAACCAGGGCGGGGCCGCGCTGAACAAGATCACCGAGGCGCGGCGGCGTTTCGCCACCGACATGGGCCTGGTGGTGCCGCTCATCCGCGTGCGCGACAACCTCGATCTGAAGCCCAGCAGCTATCGGATCACGCTCAAGGGCGTCGACGTGGCGCATGGCGAATTGCCCAGCGGCCAGGTGCTGGCAGTGGACATGGGCGACGTGCTCGGCCGCCTCGATGGCGCGCCTGGATCGGATCCACTGACCGGGCTGGGCGGGGTCTGGATTGACGCCGGCCGCGTGGAGGAGGCCGAACTGCGGGGCTTTGTCGTGCTGGAACCTGCCGAGCTGATCGCGCGTCAGGTCGAAGCCGTATTCCGCCAGCATGCACCGGAACTGCTCGGGCGCACCGAAGTGCAGCAGTTGCTCGACACGCTGGCGCGCAGCCATCCGGGGCTGGTCGAGGACGTGACGCCGCGCCACCTACCACTGACCAGCGTGCAGGCCGTTCTGCAGCAGCTCATCGCGGAAAACGTCTCGATCCGCGATACCCGCACCCTGTTTGAAACGCTGGCTGCACGCGCACCGAAAAGCCAGGCGATCGACGAACTGGTGGAGACCGTGCGCGCGGCGCTCGGGCGCAGCATCGTCGACCGTTTGTTTGAAGGAGGCGACACGTTGCAAGTGATTGGCCTGGCGGCTGCGACCGAAACCCGCTTGCTGAACGAGATGGGCGAGGAGGGGGAGGCGCTGCTGTCGCCCGCCACCCTGGATGCCCTGAACGACGCGGCCGAGCGCGCACTGGCGGAGCAGGAAGGCGCTGGCAATCCGCCGGTGCTGTTGACCTCGCCGGGTCTGCGCGCCATTCTGTCGCGACTGTTGCGGCGCAACCTGCCGCGGCTTGCGGTGATTGCCTACGCCGAGGTGCCTGCCGATAAGGTCGTGCAGGTGAATACGGAACTGTCTATCGGGGAGGGCGCATGAGCGTGCAGGTATTCGTGGCAGCGAATGCGCGCGAAGGCTTGGCTCGCATCCGGCGAGAATTGGGTGACGACGCCGTGGTGCTGTCCACTCGGTCGCATCCGCACGGCGTTGAACTGCTCGCCAGTGCCTACGGGGATTTGGCGGTGCCGGCTGTCAGCGAAGCGCCGGACCCAGCGGGCGGTTCGCGCATTTTGAATGAATTGTCGCGCCTGCGCGGCATGCTGCAGAACCAGCTGGCTGGCTTTGCCTGGGGGAGCGCGCGGCGCCGCGACCCGGTCAGGGTCGAACTGATGCAAACGCTGTTCGCGGCCGGTTTCGGCAGTTCGCTGGCCCGTACGCTGGCAGCGCGCCTGCCGCGGGGGCTCGACGCCGAGGCCGCCCAGCGCTGGCTGCGCCAGGTATTGATCCGCAACTTGCCGGTACTGGGGCGCGAAGCCGATCTGCTGGTCAGCGGAGGCCGCTACGCTCTGGTTGGCTCCACTGGCTCGGGCAAGACGACCACGCTTGCCAAGCTTGCCGCGCGTGGGGTGGACGTGCACGGCGCGACGCAGGTGGCGCTGGTGGCGGCGGATGCGTACCGAATCGGTGCGGCGGCGCAGTTGACGGCGTACGCCGATCTGCTGGGGGTGCCGGTGCATGTTGCCGAAGACCAGGCCAGGCTGGCCCAGGTGTTGCCGCAACTGGCGGCTAAAAAACTGGTGCTGATCGACACCGCGGGATTTGCACCGTCCGACCCTCGCACCCGAGAGGGCGCGGCGCTCGATGCGCTGGGGGTGCGCCGCGTCGCGGTGATTTCGGCCAGCCAGCAAGGGGCCGCGATCGAGCAGGCGATGACGCGTTTTGGCCAGGGGGCGGCCGCCTGCATCCTCACCAAGCTCGACGAAACCCCGCAGCCGGGGGCGGCGCTCGACAGCCTGATCCGCCATCGGCTGCCGCTGGCTTATGTCAGCGGCGGGCAGCGCGTGCCGGAAGACCTGCACGCACCCAGCGCGGCCTATCTCATCGACCGCGCGCTGAAAGGAGGCCACCTCGCCACCCCCTACGCGCTGGAGGCCGAAGACTGGCCGCTGTTCGCCGGCGTCGAGGCCGAACGCGCGGAGCACCGCACCGAGCAGGGTACAAGCACCGCGAAGGGCATGCCTGCCCAAAAGGGCACACGTGCCGGCTGACCAGGCCGCCGGGTTACGACGGCGCACCGTTCCGCAGCGGCTACGCTGCATCTGCTGTCTTTCAGACGCCACTGATTCGAGCCTTCGTTTGGCGCACGCGCTCCATCAAGTCGGTCGGGTCAGTCTTCTGATCGATACGCAGGGCCGTCTGTTTTCCGCTTCGTCCCCCCGCGCCCTGTTCGACTGGAAGCATCAGCTCGAACGCAGACATCTGCATACGCTGCCGCAGGAATACGGCGAGGGGTGGCATGCGCCCGGCGTGCAGGCGGATGAGCCTGCCTTGTTCGGCATGGTGGACGGATACGACTATGTGATGTTCGATTCCGCGTGGGGCAACGCAGACCTTGTGCTGCTGCCGGCCGCGACGCACACCATGGTCATGGACGTACGCCTGACCGGCGAATCGATGCTGCACGCCTACGCGGTGCTCAAGACCCTGTCCCGATCCGGAGCAGCATTCAGCGCGGGTCTGCTGGGCGACGCTGCCGCCTGCGAGCGCCTGCAGGAAGCATGCACGCAGTTTCTCGATCCCTCGTGTTTTCAGGCCGTATACAGCGTCGCACGCGAGGATGATGCATTTGCCGCGCTTGCCGTTAGAATGACGGGCGAGGAGACGGGCCTGACCGCTCGTTATAAAACAGGAAACACCTGAAACATGGCTGGCAAACCCTCGTCACAAGACGAACAGATCACCAAATATGCGCCGCTGGTCAAGCGCATTGCGTATCACATGATGGCTCGCCTGCCCGCCAGCGTCGAAGTCGACGACCTTATCCAGGTCGGTCTGATCGGCCTGATGGACGCGGTCGGGCGCTTCGACGGCACCCAGGGTGCGCAATTCGAATCCTATGCGACCCAGCGCATCCGCGGCGCCATGCTGGACGAACTGCGTGAGGCGGACTGGCTGCCGCGCCACGTGCGGCAAAAATCGCGGCAGATCGAATCCGCCATCCACCGGCTGGAACAGCGCAACGGCAAGTCGCCGTCCGAGCAGGAGATTTCCGCCGAGCTGGGCATGCCGATCGACCAGTATCAGTCGATGCTGGGGGACGTGAAGTGCTCCCAGCTACTGTATTACGAAGATTTTTCGGATGAAGACAGCGCCAGCTTCCTGGAGCGCTATCTGGTCGACGGCAGCAACGACCCGCTCGCCGTGCTGGAGGATGAGGGTTTCCGTGAAAGCCTGATCGCCGCGATCCACCATCTGCCCGAGCGCGAGCGCAGCATGATGGGCATGTACTACGAGCAGGACATGAACCTGAAGGAAATCGGCGCAGTGCTCGGCGTATCCGAGTCGCGCGTGTGCCAACTGCATTCGCAGGCTGTGGCCCGCCTGCGCGCCCAGCTCAAGATCTGGAAAGACTGAGCGGCACAGCCTGCCAGGCCGCGGCGGATCGCGGATAAATCCGCGATAATGACGGCTTGTTCAATCCGCTCGCGTGTCTTCCATGAGCCAAGCCGACCTCAAGAAAAAAGCCCTCGATTACCACCGCCTGCCCAAGCCCGGCAAGCTCTCGGTCGAGTCGTCCAAGCCCTGTTCCACGCAGGAAGACCTGTCCTTGGCCTACACGCCCGGTGTGGCGCAGCCGGTGCTGGAAATCGCGAAAAATCCCGAGAAGGCCTACGACTACACCAACAAGGGCAACCTGGTCGCGGTGATTACCGACGGCACCGCGATCCTCGGGCTGGGGAACCGCGGCCCGCTCGCCGCCAAGCCGGTAATGGAAGGCAAGGCTGTCCTGTTCAAGCAGTTTGCCGGCATCGACGTCTTCGACATCGAGGTCAACGCCAGGACGCCGCAAGACTTCATCAAGGTGGTGGAGGCGATTGCCCCGACCTTCGGCGGCATCAACCTCGAGGACATCGCCGCGCCGCACTGTTTCGAGATCGAAGCGGCGCTGAAGAAGAAGCTCGACATCCCGGTATTCCATGATGACCAGCACGGCACGGCCGTGATCATTTGCGCAGGACTCATCAACGCGCTGCATGTGCAGGGCAAGGCGCTGGAGACGGCGAAGATCGTATGCCTCGGGGCTGGCGCCGCGGGCATCGCATCGATGAAGTTGCTGGTGGCGATGGGCGCGAAGAAATCCAATATCACCCTGGTCGACTCCAAGGGCGTGGTTCACAAGGCGCGCACCGACCTCAACAGCTTCAAGAAAGGCTTTGCGCGCACGACCAAACTGCGCACGCTGGAGGAGGCGATGGATGGCGCCGACGTCTTCGTCGGCGTCTCCGGCGCCAACCTGGTGAGTGCCGCGATGGTCAAGCGCATGGCCGACAAGCCGGTGGTCTTCGCGCTCGCCAACCCCAACCCCGAAATCTCGCCGGAGAAGGCCATGGCCGCACGCAGCGACCTTGTCATGGCGACCGGACGCTCCGACTATCCCAACCAGGTCAACAACGTGCTCGGATTCCCGTTCATTTTCCGCGGCGCGCTCGATGCGCGTGCGAAGCAGGTCACCGAGGCCATGCTGATCGCTGCGGTGCACGCGCTCGCCGAGTTGGCGCGGGAGCCGGTGCCGGCCTCGGTATTGAAGGCGTACAAGCTGAAGAAGCTCAAATTCGGACCGAACTACATCCTGCCGAAGCCATTCGATCCGCGACTGCCCCAGCGTGTGCCGCAGGCGGTGGCCAAGGCGGCCAAGCAGGCGACAGGCAAGCGCCGCTGAGTTGATTCCTGGGCAAGCAAGGACCTGTGCCATGAAGCCGATCGCGCGTCCGGTTTACCTCGATCTGTTGCGCATCCGTTTGCCGCTCACCGGCTGGGTGTCGATCCTGCATCGGGTGTCGGGCGCGTTGCTGTTTCTGGCTGTGCCGCTTGGCGTGTGGGCCTTGTCGGTTTCGTTGTCGGGCGAGGTAGCCTTTCGGCGCATGGCCGATTGGGCGGCCCACCCGCTGAGCAAGCTGCTTCTGCTGCTAGGCGTGTGGGCGTTCACGCATCATCTATTTGCCGGCTTGCGCCACCTGGCGCTCGACGCCCACCTGGGCGTGGGCCTGAAGCGGGCACAGCAGAGCAGCCTCGCGGTCATGCTGGCAGCCGGCCTGATGACTCTTTTCGCTGCCTTGAGGCTGTTTGCATGAAATCGGCCACCGGCGCGCATACCGGCACCGGCACGTGGCTGCTGCAGCGCGCCACGGCGCTGGTGCTGGCGGCGGCCTTGCCTGGACTGATGATCCATTTTCTGACCGCCCGGCCGGTCAATTTCCTTGCCTGGCAGACGCTGTTTGCGCCGCTCTGGGTACGCGTGCTGGGGCTGCTCGCGATGACGGCGCTGGCCCTGCATGCATGGGTGGGGATGCGCGACATCTTCATGGACTACGTTCGTCCAACGGGCCTGCGGCTGGCGCTGTATCTGGGCGTGATCATCATCCTGGCCGGCAGTGTGGCGTGGATGGCCGCCGTGTTGTGGAGCGCGACATGAACGCGCGGCGCTTCGACGCCCTCATTATCGGCGGCGGCGGTGCCGGCCTGCGCGCAGCGCTGCAGCTGGCACGCTCGGATTACAAGGTTGCGGTGGTCTCGAAGGTTTTTCCGACCCGCTCCCACACGGTATCGGCGCAGGGCGGCATCACCGCCGCGCTCGGCAACGTCGACGACGACCGCTGGGAATGGCACATGTACGACACGGTCAAGGGCGGCGACTGGCTGGGCGACCAGGACGCGATCGAATTCATGTGCCGCGAGGCGGCCTCGGCCGTGTACGAGCTTGAACACATGGGGCTGCCGTTCTCGCGCCTCGACAATGGCAAGATCTACCAGCGTCCCTTCGGCGGCCAGTCCAAGAACTTCGGTGGCGCGCAGGCCACCCGCACCTGCGCTGCCGCCGACCGCACCGGCCACGCGCTGCTGCATACGCTGTACCAGCAGAACATCGCCTGCCGTACGCAATTTTTCGACGAATACTTCGCGCTCGACGTGCTGCGCGACGCCGAGGGCTATTGCCTCGGCGTTACCGCGATGAGCATCGAAACCGGCGAACCGCTCCTGATCGAGGCGCGCGCGACGCTGCTCGCCACCGGCGGGGCAGGGCGGGTATTCGGCAACAGCAGCAACGCCATGATCAACACCGGCGACGGCCTCGGCATGGTGCTGCGCGCCGGCCTGCCGCTACAGGACATGGAATTCTGGCAGTTCCACCCCACCGGCATTGCCGGCGTCGGCTGCCTCATCACCGAAGGCGTACGCGGCGAGGGCGGGTGCCTTCTCAACAAGCACGGCGAGCGCTTCATGGAACGCTACGCGCCGCATGCGAAGGATCTCGCCGGGCGCGACGTGGTGGCGCGCGCGATCGCCCTCGAGATCGCCGAGGGCCGCGGCTGCGGACCGCGCGGCGATTACGTCGACCTCAAGCTCGACCATCTGGGCGAGAAGCGCATTGCGGAGAAGCTCCCCGGCATCCGCGATCTGTCGATCCGCTTTGCCGGCGTCGATCCGGTCGAGAAACCCATACCCGTCGCCCCCACCGCGCACTACATGATGGGCGGCATTCCCACCAACCTGCACGGCCAGGTTGTCGCCCCCGCGCGATTCGGACCCGAGGAACCGGTGCCGGGCCTCTACGCCGTCGGCGAATGCGCCTGCGTATCCGTGCACGGCGCCAACCGCCTCGGCGGCAACTCGCTGCTCGACCTGATCGTGTTCGGCCGCGCCGCCGGCGGACACATGCTGGAATACCTGCGCGACAATCCCTATCCGCGCCCGCTGCCTGAACACGCGGCCGAAGCCAGCCAGGCCCGGCTCGCGCGCTGGGACCGCCCTGGAAGCGAACGCGCGGCGGCGATCACCGACGATTTGCGGCGCATGATGCAGACGCACGCCGGCGTGTTCCGCACCGACGCCGTGCTGCGCGAGGGGCTGGATAAACTGACCCAGCTGGACGACCGTCTGGCGCACGCCGGACTGCAGGACACCAGCCGCGTCTTCAACACCGCGCGCATCGAGGCACTGGAACTGGAGAACCTGATCGGCGTGGCGCGCGCGACCCTGGTGTCGGCGATCCATCGCACCGAAAGTCGCGGTGCGCACACGCGGGAGGATTTTCCCGCGCGTGACGACGAGCACTGGCTCAGGCACACGCTGTATTCGCGCGAGGGTGACCAGATGGATGCCAAGCCGGTACGCCTGAAACCGCTGACGGTGGAGTCGATCCGGCCCAAGGAGAGGGTGTACTGATGAAATTCCGCATCTACCGCTACCACCCCGAATCCGGCGAAAGACCCCACATGCAGGACGTCGGGCTCGACATCGACCCCGCCGGCAAGATGCTGCTCGACGCGCTGCTGGCGATCAAGGCAGAGGACGAGACGCTGTCCTTGCGCCGCTCCTGCCGCGAAGGCGTGTGCGGCTCGGATGCGGTGAACGTGAATGGCAAGAACCGGCTGGCGTGCATCACGCCGCTCACCGAGCTGAAGGAACCCATCGAAGTGCGGCCGCTGCCGGGACTGCCGGTGATCCGCGACCTGATCGTCGACATGGAGCCGTTCTACAAACAGTACCGCTCGATCAAGCCCTGGCTCATCAACGACGAGCCCGAACCCGAGGTGGAGCGCCTGCAGAGTCCGGAAGATCGCGCGCGGCTCGACGGCGCCTACGAGTGCATCCTGTGCGCGTGCTGCACCACTGCGTGCCCGTCGTACTGGTGGAACCCGGACACCTTCGTCGGCCCGGCAGGCCTCTTGCAGGCCTACCGCTTCATCGCCGATTCGCGCGACGAGGCCACGGCCGCACGGCTCGACAACCTGGAGGACCCGTACCGGCTGTACCGCTGCCGCGGCATCATGAGCTGCGTGGATGCCTGCCCCAAGGGGCTGAATCCGACCGAAGCGATCGGGCGCATCAAATCCTTGCTGGTGAAGCGGCGTGTCTGACGCACTCGCCTGGCGCTGCCGGCGAGGCCTGCTGGAACTGGATCTCTGGCTGGGTGGCTTTCTACAGGCGCACCGCGCTACACTTCAGCCTTGCGAGACAGCCGCGCTGGAGCGGCTGCTGGGCCTGTCGGACATGGAGATTGTCGACCGGCTGCAAGGCCGGTCGACCGCGGGCGATGCCGAGCTTGAAATGCTTGTTCAACGCCTGCAACACTTTCGGGCAGCAACACTTTTGGAATCACAATGAAAAAAACCGTCACCCTCACCTTCAGCGACGGCAGCCCTTCGATTGAACTGCCGATCGAACAGGGCACCTACGGCAAGCCGGTGATCGACATCCGCGCGCTGGGCGCACACGGCTATTTCACCCACGACCCCGGCTTCACGGCCACGTCGAGCTGCACCTCGGCCATCACCTACATCGACGGCGACGAAGGCCTGCTGTACTACCGCGGCTACCCGATCGACCAGTTGGCCTACCAGTCGGATTACATGGAAGTCTGTTATCTGCTGCTGCATGGCGAACTGCCGACCGCCGAGCAGAAAATGGCGTTTGAAGAGTCGATCCGCCACCATACCCTGCTGCATGACCAGATGGAGAACGTGTTCCGCGGCTTTCGCCGCAGCGCGCATCCAATGGCGGTGATGATCGGTGTGACCGGTGCGATGTCGGCGTTCTACCACAGCGGACTCGACAACTTCAATCCGCAGCATCGCGAGATCGTCGCCCACCGCCTGATTGCCAAGGTGCCGACGGTGGCAGCCTGGGCCTACAAGTTCAACGAAGGCCAGCCTTTTGTCTATCCGCAGAACCGCCTGAGCTACGCGGAAAATTTCATGCACATGATGTTTTCCAGCCCCTGCGAGCCTTATGAGCCGAACCCGGTGCTGGCGCGCGCGCTCGACCGCATCTTCATCCTGCACGCCGACCACGAGCAGAATGCGTCGACCTCGACCGTACGCCTCGCTGGCTCCAGCGGCGCCAACCCCTACGCCTGCATCGCCAGCGGCATGGCGTCGCTGTGGGGGCCGCTGCATGGCGGTGCCAACGAGGCGGTGCTGCGAATGCTGGAAGAGATCGACCACGTCTCGAAGATCCCGGAATACATCAATCGCGCCAAGGACAAGTCGGATTCCTTCCGCCTGATGGGCTTCGGCCATCGCATCTACAAGAACATCGACCCGCGTGCCGCGATCATCCGCCAGACCTGCTACGAGGTGCTCGATGAACTCGACCTGCGTGACGATCCGCAGTTCAAGATCGCGCTCGAACTCGAGCGCATCGCGCTGGAAGACGAGTACTTCATCGCCAGGAAGCTCTACCCCAATGTCGATTTCTATTCCGGCATCATCTTCCGGGCCATGGGCATCCCCACCAGCATGTTCACCGCGCTGTTCGCGATGGCGCGGACAGCGGGCTGGGTCGCGCAGTGGCACGAGATGCTGTCCGACCCCGCGCACAAGATCGGGCGTCCGCGCCAGCTCTACGTCGGTTCGGCGCGACGCGAATTCGTGCCGCTGGACCAGCGCGGCGCGTAAGGAGGCAGCCCGGCCCGCTGAATCCAGATGAGCGCACCTGACTGGCATCTGACTTCGCCGCTGTATGGCGGCAACGCGGCGTATCTGGAGCAGTTCGGCGACGACGCGCTTGCGCCTTGGCTGACGCAGCCGCTGCCGTCAGCGGATGGCGGGTCGGACGCCGCGCAGATCGCTGTGCTGCGGCTGATCAATGCCTATCGCTACCTGGGCGTGAGGAAGGCGGAACTGGATCCCCTGCGGCGTTTCGAGCCGCCGCCGACGCCGGAACTCGATCCCGAGCACTACGGCCTGACCGAGGCCGATTTGTCGCGCGAATTCGAAACCGGCTCGCTGTTCGGCGTGGAGCGCACCACGCTGGCCGAGATTCTTCACCGCCTGAACAACGCCTATTGTGGCCATGTCGGCGTGGAATACATGCACATCACCGATGTCGCGCGCAAACGCTGGCTGCAGGAACGCATCGAGTCGGCGCAGGGGCGATTCGGCGTATCAACGGACCTCAAGAAGCAGCTGCTCAAACGGCTGACCGATGCCGAGACGCTTGAGAAATTCCTGCACACGCGCCACGTCGGGCAAAAGCGCTTCTCGCTCGAAGGCGCCGAGTCCCTGATCCCGCTGCTCGATCAGGTGATCGCGCGCTGCGCGCGCCACGGCGCCAAGGAAATCGTGATGGGCATGGCGCATCGCGGGCGCATCAACGTGCTGGCCAACATCATGGGATGTTCGCTGGAAAGCCTGTACGAAGAACCGCGCAACGGTTACCCGGATTCGCCGCTGTCGGGCGATGTCAAATACCACCAGGGATTTTCCACCGACATCTCCACGCCCTATGGCCCGGTGCACCTGGCGTTGGCGTTCAACCCCTCGCATCTCGAGATCGTGCATCCGGTGGTGCGCGGCTCGGTGCGGGCACGGCAGGACCGGCGTGGCGACGTGCTCGGCTACGAGGTGGTGCCGGTGATCCTGCACGGCGACGCTGCGCTGTCAGGGCAGGGCGTGGTGATGGAAAGTCTCAACATGTCGCAGACGCGCGGCTTCCGGAATGGCGGTGCGATCCATGTGGTGATCAACAACCAGATCGGCTTCACCACGTCCGACCCGCGCGACGTGCGCTCGACGTTGTATTGCACCGATGTCGCGAAGATGGTCGAGGCGCCGGTGCTCCACGTCAACGGCGACGACCCCGAGGCGGTGGCCTTCGCGGTGCAGACCGCGGTCGATTACCGCTATACCTTTCACAAGAACTGCTTCATTGACCTGGTGTGCTATCGCCGTCACGGCCACAACGAGCAGGACGAACCGCTCGCCACCCAGCCGCTGATGTACCGCCGCATCCAGGCGCACCCCAGCACGCGCATCCTGTACGCGCAGCGGCTGGTCGACGAGGGCGTGCTGACGCAGGCGCAGGCCGACGACTTGGTCGACGTGTGTCGCGAGCGGCTGGAGCACGGCGAGTTGCTGAGTTCGCCTGCCTTGTCGGATTTCAAGGCGACCTACGGCATGGATTGGGGGCGCTTCAAGCGCGGCACGGTCAGCGACGTGCCGACTGCCGTTTCCGCCACGCGACTGGATTTTCTGGGCGAACGCATCACCACGCTGCAACACGAGATCGAACTGCATTCACGGGTGCAGAAGGTGCTCGATGACCGTCGCCGGATGCGCGCGGGCGAATTGCCGGTGGATTGGGGGTATGCCGAGAACCTGGCCTACGCCAGCCTGCTCGATGCCGGCTACAACGTGCGGATATCGGGCCAGGATTCGGCGCGCGGCACCTTTTTCCATCGCCATGCCGTATGGCACGACCAGAAGCGCGAGCGCCGCCAGAGCGGGGTGTATGTTCCGCTTGAACACATCCACGACCGGCAGGGTGATTTCACCATCATCGATTCGCTGCTGTCGGAAGAAGCGGTGCTGGCGTTCGAATACGGCTATGCCACCGCCGACCCTGACACGCTGGTGGTGTGGGAGGCGCAGTTCGGGGATTTCGCCAACGGCGCGCAGGTGGTGATCGACCAGTTCATCACCAGCGGCGAAGCCAAATGGGGACGTCTGTGCGGTCTTACGCTGATGCTGCCGCACGGGCTGGAGGGGCAGGGGCCCGAGCATTCGTCGGCACGGCTCGAACGCTATCTGCAGCTGTGCGCACAGGAGAACATCCAGGTCTGTGTGCCGACGCTGCCGGCGCAGATCTTCCACCTCCTGCGACGGCAACTCGTGCGCCCGGCGAGAAAGCCGCTGGTGATCATGAGCCCCAAGAGCCTGCTGCGCCACCCGGCGTCGACTTCATCGCTGGCGGACCTGAGCGGCGAATCGTTCCTGCCGGTCATCGACGATCCGCGTGCACCGCGTGACGCCACGCGCGTGGTGGCGTGCAGCGGGCGCGTGTGGTTCGATCTCGAAGCGGCGCGTGAGTCACGCGGGCTGGACGATGTCGCGCTGGTGCGCGTCGAGCAACTCTATCCGTTTCCCGAAGCGGCGTTCCGTGTCGTCCTCAATGCCTATCCGCAGGCCGAGACGTTCGTCTGGGCGCAGGAAGAACCGATGAACCAGGGCGCGTGGTACCAGACCCTGCACCACCTCAACCACTGCGCGCCCGGCGGGCGCCGTTTCCATTATGCTGGCCGCCCCGCAGCTGCCGCGCCTGCGTCGGGCTACGTATCCCGCCATCGGGCGGAACTGGAAGCGATGCTGAACGACGCGCTGGAGACACCCTATGAAGCTTGAGGTGCGCGTGCCCTCCCTCTCCGATTCGGTTGCCAGCGGCACCCTGCTGCCGTGGCGCAGGCAGGTCGGCGAGACGGTCGCGCGTGACGAAACCCTGGTCGACCTGGAAACCGACAAGGTGATCCTGGAGATCCCCGCACCGGCATCCGGCACCCTGGTCGAAGTGCGCCAGCCCGAGGGGGCCGTGGTCAAGGCCGACGAAGTGGTGGCGGTGATCGAGACTGGCGAGCATGTCGTGCCGCCAGCAGCCGCGGAAAAGCCGGTGCAGCCGGCCGCTGCCGCGACATCCGTGCCGGCGCCAACTGTGGTGTCGCCGCTGCCAGTCATGCCGCTGCCCGGTGCGGCAGCCGCCCTGCCGGCTGCCGCACCGGGCGAAAGCCGCCGCGAGCCGATGTCGCGCCTGCGCAGCCGCGTGGCCGAGCGCCTGGTCGCCGCGCAACACACCGCCGCGATGCTCACCACCTTCAACGAGGTGAACGTGCAGCCGGTGAACGAATTGCGCCAGCGCTTCAAGGCCGAATTCGAGGTCAGGCACGGCGTGAAGCTCGGCTACATGTCGTTCTTCGTGCGGGCGGTGTGTCAGGGGCTGCAGCAGTTCCCCGTCGTCAACGCCGCCATCGACGGCAACGACATCGTGTGGCAGGGCGATGCCGACATCGGCATCGCGATCTCGAGTCCGCGCGGACTGGTGGTGCCGATCCTGCGACGCGCGCAGACGCTGTCGTCAGCCCAAATCGAAGCGGCCATCGCGGACTTTGCCCGCCGCGCGCGCGAGGCGAGGCTCACCCTGGAGGAATTGAGTGGCGGCACGTTCTCGATCACCAACGGTGGGGTGTTCGGTTCGCTGCTCTCCACTCCCATCCTCAATCCGCCGCAGTCCGCGATTCTCGGCATGCATACCATCCAGGAGCGACCCGTCGCGGAAAACGGCCAGGTCGTCATCCGCCCGATGATGTATCTGGCGCTGACCTACGACCACCGCCTGATCGACGGGCGGGACGCGGTGCAGTTCCTGGTGGCGGTGAAGGCGGCGCTGGAAGCGCCCGAGCGGCTGCTGGAGGAAATGTGAGCGTGGCGGAAAACCTGGTCGAGGTGCGCGACCTGCATTTCTCGTACGACAGCAATGCCGTTCTGAAGGGCATCAATCTCGCGATTCCCCGCGGCAAGGTCGTCGCCATCCTGGGCGTCAGCGGCTGCGGCAAGACCACGCTCTTGCGCCACGTCGGCGGCCAGTTGAGGCCGCTACGCGGCAGCGTCAAGTTCGACGGCCAGGTGGTGCACGAGCTCAACAGCACCGAGCTCTACGCAATACGGCGCAAGATGGGAATGATGTTCCAGGTCAGCGGCCTGTTCAGCGACCTGTCGGTGTTCGACAACATCGCCTACCCGATGCGCGAGCATACCGACCTGCCGGAAGACGTCATCCATGACCTGGTGCTGATGAAGCTGCACGCCGTCGGCCTGCGTGGCGCCCACGCCCTGCGGACCAGCGAACTGTCGGGTGGCATGGAGCGCCGGGTGGCGCTGGCCCGGGCGATCGCGCTCGACCCCATGCTGATCATGTACGACGAGCCCTTCGCCGGCCTCGACCCGATCTCGCTCAACACCATCGCCAGCCTGATCCGGCGGCTCAACGACGCACTCGGGCTGACCTCGATTGTGGTGACGTACGATGTCTCGGAGTCGCTGAAGGTCGCAGACTACGTCTATTTCATCCACAACGGCGTGGTCGTGGCCGAAGGCGACGCGTCCGCGATGGTCGACTCGCCCGATCCCTTCGTGTATCAGTTTGTCCACGCCAAGCCCGATGGCCCGGTGGCGTTCCAGTACCCGAGCCGGCCTTATCCGGAAGAACTGGAGATCACGCCCGCCGCCAAATAAGGCAATCCGCGCCTGTGCCGCTCGCCTATTCGTCCAGCAGCGTCACCGTGGTGTCGGCCGTGGCCAGGTCGATGTCCAGCTGCACCACGCAGTATTCGTTCAGTTCGTCGATCGGCGTGGGGTCGTCGGCGCAGCTGCAGCCGGCGATGATTCCCGTGTAGAAAATCCCGGCCTTCACCCGGATCAGCCCGGGCTCCTCATGCGCGCCGATGACCATCGCCTGGAAGGGCCGGTCCGTGACGTGGCTGCTGCGGGCCAGCCCCTGTTGCAGCGGCAGCGCAGTGGCATCCTGTTGTTCGATTTCGCCCTTGAGAACGTCCCCGAATGCGGGGGTGTCCCAGGCATTCAATGATTCCGGCAGTCGCAGCATGGCAGCGTGTTCCTCCTCGGGTGACAGGTCGGACAGATTGCCAGATCGGCCGCCAAAAAGCAGCCCTGGCATTCCGGGCGAACAGGTGGATGAGGCCGCTTCACGCCGCGACTGCCTCGCCCCAGTAGTTGAAGGTCAGCAGCCGCGGACCGGGCAGGTAACGGGTCTGCAGGCTATCGCAGCGGAACCCCGCTTCGTCCAGCAGGGCCGGCACGTCCCGGTCCAGATGGCAGCCGCCGGCGATCTTCTGCCAGTGCGGCTGCAGCCTGCTTTGCCAGCGCCGCACGTTTTCGTCGGGCGCGCGGCCGTGCTCGCAGAACAGCAGCCGGCCACCCGGCACGAGCACGCGACGCATTTCCCGCAGTGCCACGACGGGATCGGCGATCGTGCAGAGCGTGTAGGTGGTGACGACCGTGTCGATGCTGGCCTCCTCGAGCGGGATTGTCTCGGCCGTCACCCCGACGAGCTCGACGTCGAGCCCCGCCCGGGCGATGCGCTTCGATGCCAGCCGGTGCATCTGCAATGCAGGGTCGACGCCGATGATGTAGCTGACCCGGGAGGTGTCGTAGAAGGGCATGTTGAGCCCGATGCCGACCTCGAGGACGCGGCCGTGCGCCAGCGGCACGATCATCGCGCGCTGGCGGCGGATCGGCTTCATGCCGCAGGCGAAATCCAGAAGGTGGGGGAGCACGTGGCGGTCGTACCAGCTTGCGTTCGTGCGGGCGCCTTGTTCAGGTTGTCGGGAAAAGTTCTTCATTCAGACATGGGGGAAGTCCGGATTGTGCGCAACCTCCCACAGGAAGCCGTCGGGGTCACTGAAATAGCCGGCGTAGCCGCCCCAGTCGGTGGGCTGCCCGGGCCTGGTCACGGTGCCGCCGCAGGCCGCGGCGCGGGCCAGCAGCGCATCCACTTCCGCTGGCGAGCGCACGTTGTGCGCCAGCGCGAAGCCCCGAAAACCGGCGCCCTCCGGCGCAAGGCCGGCATCCGCGGCGAGGCTTTCCCATGGCCAGAGCGCAAGCCAGGTTTTCCCAAGCTCGAAGAAAGTGATCGAGGGTGGCGTCTGCAGCCGCGGCAGGCCGAGGCATTCCTGGTAGAAGCGGGTGGCACGCGCGAGGTCAGCGACGCCGAGGGTGATGAGGCTGATGCGGGGTTCCATGGCGGTCTCCTGGCGGTGCGTTCAACGGGGTCGGCCCCGCCGATCGAGGAAGCCGGCGATGTCGGCGGCAACGCGTTTCGAGTGCATGATGAAAGTGTGAATCGAGGGCATCTCGACGACGTCGCCTGCAAAGGACCCTGTGGCTTCTGACACGCTGAGGATGCCGTCGTTGGCCTCCATGCCGAAGGGCAGCCAGGCTGCGCGCGGCCCGCCGACGCCCGCATAGATCCGGGTCGGCGACGCCGGCATCGGCAGGTGCCGCATAAAGGTGTCGTCCGCCAGCAACTGGCCCATTTCACCCGTCAATAACCGGTATAGCCGGAATCGGGAAAAAAACCGGGCGGCCTGGCACGCGACCATCGGCGGCGCAAGGAAGAAGCAGGCGGCGGGCATGCGGTTTTCCAGCTGGCCGAGCGCCGTGCGGATAATCACCGTGCCGAGCGAATGGCCCACGAGCGCGTAGTCTCCCGTATCCACCCGGCGGTCGATCAGCTCCACCAGACGGCCGCTTGCGCCCTGCAGGGTTTCGAAGGTCGGCGAATAGCCGAACAGGATCGGACGGTGGCCAGCCCGTCGCAGGCGTCGCCGCAAGCGCCACATGGAGAAGGGTGTCCGTCCCATTCCATGGATTAGGACCAGATCCATAGGCCTCTCGTGATTTGACTCGACTGGTGATGACGGGAGCCGGCTCCGGTCTACCGCTTTCCTCGCAAAGCAGGCTGCCCTTTCGCCCCCTTTCTTGCTTCGAGATGGGCGAGTATTTCCGGGTGGTGAAGAATGACGCCGCCGACAAAGCCGATGACACTGCCCAGCACAATGTCGAACATGCGGGCCAGCACAAGCTGATCGGGCGGAAGGGCGACCGTGGAGGCCTCGGCGAGCAGCACGGTCAGGGGCGTGATGAAGATGACCGCGAGGCCGTAATTGCGCACGACGAGAAATTCGACCATGAAGTTGAGCGCCATGATCAGCCCCACCAGTTCCCATGGGCTGAACGGCAGCGAGAAAATGACCCAGGCCAGTCCCATCCCGATTGCCGTGCCGACAATGCGGTGGATTTTCCGGTGCCACACCGCGCGAAAGCTTGCGCCCTGCATGATCGCCGCGCAGGAAATCGGCACCCAGTACGGATTGTCGAGGCCCAGAAGCTGGGCCAGCAGCAACGACCCGCCGACGAACAGGCCGATCACGATCGAGTCCGGAAGGATGGCAGCGGCGCGCTGTCCAGGCGGCGGGGGCGGGGCTCTTGGGGCCGCCTTGCGCGCAACCAGCAGGCTGTAGAGGAACGCCAGCAGGCAGGCCTGGATGCCACCGAGCACGAACAGTCCCACATGTGCCGGCATCAATCCCGGATCGAAGGGCAGGGTGCCGGCCAGCGCCCCCACGAGAATGAAAAAGAAGCTCCCGGGCGGCGGCAGTGCATAAAAACGGGTGATGAGCGTCACCAGGGCGGTGGTCAGCCCGAGCGCGAGGGCGGATACATACGGACTGAAACTCGAGGCGACACCGAGGGCGAAACAGGCGGTGAGCCCGAGAGAGCAGACAGCCAGCGTCACCATCCGGTGCGGAATGGACGTGGCCGGCATGTACAGAATGCCCAGGGCGCCGATACTGGCCAGGACGCCTGCGTCAAAGCGGCCGAAATAGACCCCGAGCAGTGCCGGAAATCCGACGCAGAGGGAAGCGAGCAAGGGAATGTGCCAGGGGCGCGTGGACGGTTTCCAGGCCAGCAGCGACACGACGTCCTGCAACAGCCTGCGGCCAAACGAGAGATCGCGCCGGTTCGCTTGCATGAATCCGGAGCATAACGCCATTTGGCCGGGCCGTTCAGGAACTAGGCCGCGGCCTGGCCGAGCAGCCTTTCATAGATCGCCAGGCCATCGGCGGAATGGCAGCAGAAGATGACGTCCACGATCCCGGGGGACACGTAGGTGGCCGCGCGGACCGTGGCGATGGCGATTCGGGCGGCGGGTTCGTACGGGTAGCCGTAAACGCCCGTGCTGATGGCGGGAAAGGCCAGCGTGTGGATTCCGTGCGGTGCGGCAAGCCTGATCGCGCGGCGGTAGCACGATGCCAGCAGTTCGGGTTCACCGTGGTCGCCGCCGCGCCACACCGGGCCAACGGTATGGATCACGAATCGCGCCGGCAGACGGTAGCCTTGCGTGATTTTCGCTTCGCCGGTGGGGCAGCCGCCCAGCAGCCGGCATTCCTCCAGCAGCTCCGGCCCGGCCGCACGATGGATCGCGCCGTCGACCCCACCGCCGCCGAGCAGCGACGAGTTGGCCGCGTTGACGATCGCGTCGACCTGCAGTGTGGTGATGTCGGCGTGGACGGCGCGCAGCGTGGCGGGCATGGTGGCTGCCTCGGCGTCACCGCCCCGCGCTGACCTGCGGGGTTCGGATGAACGCCTGCCGGTCGAACCCGAGCGCAGCGGCCCGCGCCAGCAACGCCTCCAGCGTCGCCTCGTCGAGCTTTGGCTCCCGCGCCAGAATCCACGCATACTTGCGGCCCGGTTCGCCGACCAGCACCCAGCGGTAGTCCGGATCGAGGTCCAGAATCCAGTAGTCGCCGTAGAAGGGGCGGAAGAAGCTCACCCGGAGCTTGGCGCCCTGGCTGCCTGGCACGACCTTGGCGACGCCGTCGGCCTGCTCGATCTTGCCGCTTGCGGTGCGACACCGGTTCACCACCGTGACCGCTTGCCCATCGGGGCGATACGTCGCCTGGGTGTCCGCAACGCACATCGCCTGAAAGCGGTTGGGGAGCCGCGCGATCTCGTACCACGCGCCGTAATAGCGATCCAGGTCGACCGCCTGGACGGTCGGGAGCGGCGGGTGGGGCGTCGCGCACGCAACCAGGAAGACGGCGGCCCCCATGCTCACGAGATAAAGAAAGGATTTCATGATTCGATGCCTCGCACGTGCTGGGAGCGACGGGGAAACGGCACGGGCAGGACCTTCCTCGGACAACCCGCGTCGACGTGTGTCAGGATGCGATCCAGACGCGTGCTCAGGCCCTGACGAAATAGGGGAGAGCGATGAGCGTGATCCCGATTGCGACCAGAAGAACCGTGTTGGACACGAAATACGGAACGACCATGAGGGCCAGCCCGCAGAACAGCGGAACGAAGGCCTGCTGCTTCTTGCCGTACAGGAAGAAGCCGAGTCCGACCGAGCCGAAAAGCAATCCCCAAAGAAGTGCCGACATGTTCGCGGTCTCACGTGTAAGCCAAGGGTGTTGATTCTGCCCCCACTCGCGTGCCGGGGGAAGGGGCAAGCGTGCTTCAGGCCGGGCGCCGGCCACCGAGTACGGCGAACAGCGTCAGACACAATGCGCCCAGCCCCAGGAACGTCCGCACGACGTGCCAATGCCACCACGTGTCCCGAAGTTCCATCCAGTTCGCGGCGGGGGCCTGCGCGCTCCACGTCATCACCTGGCTGTTGATGGGCTGGTTGGCGAATCGCGTGACGAGGGCGACGCCAAGCTGCATGACCACTGCGGCAATGAGCGGATAACGCGAACGGCCATCATCTTTGGTGCGTAAGGCGAGCACGGCGGTCAGGCCGATGCACACGCCCCCGGCTGCCGGCAGCACGGTGTTGAGCGCACGTATCGCGTGCTGCTGCTGTTCGATGTACGTTGCCGCCGAGAGCCCGGAGGGATTGAAGCCGAGCCAGATGCCGAACATGGTGCCCACCAGCAGGGACATGAGCAGCACGACAACAAAGCGGACGAGATGGGCGATCATGGCTTTCCTCGAAACTGCACAGGCGGTCTTTTGGACAAGGCCCGCACAGACTGCAGGCCACGGATCGGTTGCATGAGTCAGATAAATGTCATTTATACATGAGCTTATCGGACATTATTGATGCGTTGTGTTACGCGTTCGCGCGGTGCTTTCTTGCGCAGGTTTCCCTCCCACGCGCAGCCCGGCTGCGTGCAGCGAAAGCGGCGCTGACTGAGGAACACGCTCAGGATACGATCGATGAGGCGGCGCCGGACCCGGAGCAGGCCAGGTTGCCCGCACACCGGACATGCATATGAGCCGGGATATGCAGAGTAAGCATTCGACGTCGAGCGTGCCTCATGGCTCATGCAGTCTCCTTGTGAAGACCCCGGCTGATTTCAGGCAGCGCTGGCAAAAACCAATGCGTCAGCGCAGCGTGGCGGGTTGATGGCATTGACCCGCAACACGCTGCTCGGTTCCACCATCCATCCTGAGTCCCATCACCAGGTCACGCGGGGGCCGCATGGATTGCCGGCCGCCCATGCTGCATCACCGGGCCTCGGCACAATCTTTCAGGTCCGTCACTTGATCGACGTCCCGAACGATTCCGGGATCGTCCACCTCGCAATGCATGACTGCTTCGGGAAAGGCTGTGACGATCCGCCGTGCGCCTTCGTCGCCCGACAGCGCCGTGAGCTGTTCACCCCATTGCTTCGCGAAGCCCACCGGGTGCCCCCGGCGCCCCCTGTATTCGGGAACCACGATGCTTCCCCCGGCGCGCACGGCGGCTGCCACGCATCCATAGCTGGCGGGCGCGATGTAGGGCATATCCGCCAGCGCGACGATCCA
Source organism: Pseudomonadota bacterium (assembly GCA_021784115.1). Classification (GTDB taxonomy): domain Bacteria; phylum Pseudomonadota; class Gammaproteobacteria; order Burkholderiales; family Thiobacillaceae; genus Thiobacillus. The sequence goes on from JAJXTE010000011.1 coordinate 32,858, forward strand.
TCCGGCTGCATCTGCTGCGGCGCAAACCCCCGATGCCAGGCTGTGGCCCATGCCGTGGAGCGAGGCGGCGCTGATCACGACCTCATACCCTTCTGCAGCGAGCAGGTCGGCCAGCGTGTCGCTGCCCGGTCGCACCACCGCGAGCACGCGGTCGCAGGCCGGGCGCAGCCGGCGCGCGGCGACGAGGCCCAGGGGCGTTGCGTCGGCCAGCGGATGCAGCAGCTTGTCGCTGCCGAAGCGGGAGCCGTTGCCGGCCGCCAGCAGGATGCCGACGATGGGACGTGCGGGCGCCATCCGCGTCAGTCGACGTGGCAGCCGGAACGATCCGCCATGGCGTTCCAGTCCGCTGCCGTGGGTGGGCGGGCGCCATTCTTGGTCGCGGTAATCTCGGCGAGGATGGAGACGGCGATTTCCGGCGGCGTGTGGCTGCCGATGGGCAGCCCCACCGGGCCATGCAGCCGCGCCACCTCGGCTTCCGAAAGGTCGAAGTGCTGCCGCAGTCGTTCCCGGCGCCGGGCGTTGTTGGCGCGCGAGCCCAGCGCGCCCACATAGAAAGCCGGCGACTTGAGGGCTTCCAGCAGCGCCATGTCGTCCAGCTTGGGATCATGGGTCAGCGCCACCACGGCGCTGCGCGGATCGAGTCCCAGCTCCACCACCGCGTTGTCCGGCATGCCCGCCACCAGGGTGGCGCCGGGGACGTCCCAGCCGGCGCTGTATTCGATCCGCGGGTCGCAGATCAGCACCTGGTAGTCCAACGCCTGGGCCATCGAGGCCAGGTAGCGGGAAATCTGCCCGGCGCCGATGATCAAGAGTCGCCACGCAGGGCCGTGCAGCGTGGTCAGGCGCCGACCGTCCCAGGTGAGCTGGTCGCTGCGGCAGCCGTCGCGGATCGTCACCGTGCCGGCGTCGAGGTCGACGCTGCGCAGCGCCAGCTGGCCCGCGGCAATGCGTTGCGCCAGTTCGTTCAACGCGGCGACATCGGGGGTTGGTTCGACCACCAGTTCGACCACGCCGCCGCAGGGCAGGCCGAAGCGTCGCGCCTCATCCGGCGTGACGCCGTAGCGCTGGATGAAGGGACGCGTGCCGCGCAGTTCGCCGGCGCCCATACGGGCGATCAGGTCATCCTCGATGCAGCCGCCGGACACCGAGCCCTGCACCTGGCCGTCGTCGCGCAGCGCCATCCAGGCGCCGGGTGGCCGCGGCGCCGAGCCCCAGGTGCGGGCCACGGTAACGAGGGCGAAGCGGTGCCCGGCGGTTGCCCAGCGGCGGACCGCCACCAGCACCTCGCTGTCCTGGCTGTCCATGCTCAGGCGACCAGTTCGGCGGGATTGAAGGGCAGGCGGGTGAGACGCTTGCCGGTCGCGGCGGCGATGGCGTTGGCCACCGCCGGCGCCGCGGGCGGCACGCCGGGTTCGCCGATTCCGGTGGGCGGTGCGACAGACGGCACGATGTGCACCTCCACCTGCGGCATCTCGCTGATGCGCAGCGGCGGATAGCCGTCGAAGTTGCCCTGTTCGACGCGGCCTTCCTTGAGCGTGATTTCGCCGTGCAGGGCGGCCGACAGGGCGAAGCCGACGGCGCCCTCGACCTGGGCGCGGACATTGTCGGGGTTGACGGCAATGCCGCAATCCACCGCGCAGACCATGCGGTCGACCTTGACGCTGCCGTCCCTGGCCACCGTCACCTCGGCCACTTCGGCGACGTAGGAGTTGAAGGATTCATGCACCGCCACGCCGCGGCCGCGGCGCTCGCCTGGCTTGCCGGACTTGAGCGGCGTGCCCCAGCCGGCCTTCTCGGCCGCCAGCTTCAGCACGCCGGCATGGCGAGGGTGCTTGGTGAGGAGTTCCAGGCGCAGCGCAACCGGATCCTTTCCCATTGCCGTGGCCACCTGGTCGATGAAGGTCTCGGTCGAGTAGGCCGTGTGCGAGGAACCCACCGAGCGCCACCACAGCACCGGCACCGGAATGTCCTGCGGCGTGTGCAGATCGACCGTCATGTTCGGGATCGCGTAGGGCAGGTTGGCCGCGCCTTCCACCGACACGAGGTCGATGCCGTCCTTGATCATGCCGGCGGCGAAGGGCGAGCCGGCGATGATCGACTGGCCGACCAGACGGTGGCGCCAGCCGGTCAGCCTGCCGTTGCCGTCCACCGCCGCTTCCAGCGCATGGTGGAACAGCGGCCGGTAGTAGCCGGCGCGCATGTCGTCCTCGCGCATCCACACCAGTTTCACCGGCGCGCGGCCGTCGATCGCCTTGACGATGTGGGCAGCCTCCAGCACGTAGTCGGAATCCTTGGAGGCGCGGCGACCGAAGCTGCCGCCGGCGTAAAGCATGTGGATGGTCACCTGCTCCGGCTTGAGGCCGAACAGACCGGCCAGCGCGTATTGGTCGCCGGTCTGCATCTGCTCGCCGTTCCATACCTCGCAGCCGCCGTCGCCGAGCCGGATCACGCAGTTGAGCGGTTCCATCGCGGCATGCGCCAGATAGGGGAAGTCGTAGCTCGCGCGGACGACCTTGGTGGCCTTGCCGAAGGCCTGCTCCGTGTCCCCGCTCTGGTGCGCGACGAGACCCGGCTTCTTGGCCAGTTCCCTGTAGCGCGCGAGGATTTCCTCGCTGCCGAGCTTGAACGCGGCGCGTTCGTCCCAGTTCACCGCGAGCGCGTCGCGTCCCTTCTTCGCACTCCAGGTGTCGGTCGCCAGCACGGCCACCCCCTGCGGGATCTGTACCACGTCGACGACGCCTTTCACCGCCCTGGCGGGGCTCGCGTCGAAGGACTTGACGGTGGCGCCGAAGCGGGGCGGGTGGGCCACCACCGCCACCAGCATGCCCGGCAGCTGCACGTCCTGGGTGAAGCGGGCCTGGCCGCTGGTCTTGTCGACGCTGTCCTTGCGCTTCACCTGCTTGCCGATCAGGCGGAAATCCTTTGGGTCCTTCAGCTTCAATACGGTCGGCACGGGTTGCTTCGCGGCCAGTTCGGCCAGTTCGCCGAACGTGGCCCTGCGTTTCGACTTCGCGTGGCTGACCACGCCATCGCGCACCGCGATTTCGGCAGCGGGCACGCTCCACCGCTTCGCCGCGGCGCCGACGAGCATGGCACGCCCGGCGGCGCCGGCGCGACGCAGCTGCTCCCAGGAGTTGGCGATGGCGGTGCTGCCGCCGGTTCCCTGGGCCGGACCCCAGAACAGGTTGTTGTAGCGCCGGGCGTCAGCCGGCGCGCCTTCGACGCGCAGCATCTTCCAGTCAGCATCCAGTTCCTCCGCCAGGATGGTGGCGAGCCCGGTGTAGGTGCCCTGGCCCATTTCCAGATGTTTGGAGATCACCGTCACGCTGTTGTCGGTGCCGATGCGGAGGAAGGCATTGGGTTCAAACGGAATCGGTCCGACCGCGTCTTCGCCCGCCTTGCCGGGGCCGGCGGCCGGGGCGGCGACGGCAGGCAGCCAGAAACCGAGCGTAAGGCCGGCGCTGCCCTGCAGGAAACGACGGCGGCTGAGGTTTTCGATTGTGCTCATCGCGCGCTCCTAGACGAGTGCCCTGGCGGCTTCGTGGATCGCCGCCCGGATGCGGACATAGGTCGCGCACCGGCACAGGTTGCCGGACATGGCGCCGTCGATCTCTTCATCACTGGGCTTGCGGTTCTGGCTCAGGAGCGCCACCGCGCTCATGATCTGGCCGGACTGGCAGTAGCCGCACTGGACCACGTCCAGCTTGCGCCAGGCGTCCTGCACCACCTTGCCGATGCGGTTCTTGTCCACCGCCTCGATGGTGGTGATCTTGCGGCCGGCCACGGCCGACACCGGCACCGAGCAGGATCGCATCGGCGAGCCATCCACGTGCACCGTGCAGGCGCCGCAGAGCGCCTGGCCACAGCCGTATTTGGTGCCGGTCAGATGCAGCGTATCGCGCAGCGCCCAGAGCAGCGGCGTGTCGGACGCCACGTCGAGTTGCTGCGGCGTGCCATTCACATTGAGTTCGATCATGGGCAAGACTCCTCGGAGGATTGACAGGTTGGACGACCGCTCCCGAAAAAATCCCTCGGGACATCCTCTCCTTCAGGATGGGACGGCGATCAGCACGCGGAGCGGGAGATTTCAGGTAAACGAATCGGCGACGATGTTCTGGTACCAGCCGTCGGCGTCTCGCGCTTCCTTCGCCCGATACGCCGCAGGTGTCTTCAAGGGGCTCACGCCGAGGGCGCCGGGCAGAGGGGCGATGCTGTCGGCCGCACGGCCGTAGACGCCGGCGACGGACAGGCCGTGGGTCGGGCTGGCCAGGGCGTAGCAGGCGTTGACGAAGGAGGGGTCGCCGACCGGCCGTCCGGCCAGCAGACTGGCGATGGCGGCGGCGCAGACCTTGGCTTCGGAATTGGCGGCTGCGGCCGATTTGGGCAGCAGCCCGGCAATCGCGCTGTCGCCGATGACGTGAATGCCCTTCTGGCGGGTCGACTCGAAGCTGCCCGGATCAACCGGACACCAGCCGGTTTCATCGGTCAGGCCGGCCTTGTCGGCAATGTCGCCGGCTTTTTCCGGAGGAATCACGTTGATCACGCTGCCACGGTGCCGCCCGGTGCCGGTGAAGACGGTCAGGCTCTGCGCGTCCACTTTGACGACCTTGCCGTCCTTGGAACCGGGTACCCATTCGATCATGTTCGGATAGAGGGTCTGCCAGGCTTCCATGAATCCTGCCTGGACAGCGAAGCTCTCGTTCGCGTCGAGGATCAGCACCTTGGACTTCGGCTTGTTCCGCTTGAGGTAGTAGGCAATGAGGCTGGCGCGCTCGTACGGGCCAGGCGGACAGCGGAAGGGCGCGGGCGGTACCGTGATGATCACGGTGCCGCCGTTGGCCATCTGCTGCAGTTGCCGGCGCAGCAGTTCCGTCTGCGGTCCGGCCTTCCAGGCATGGGGCATGACGGTCGCCGCCTGTTCGCTGTAGCCCTCCAGGGTGGCGTCGTTGAAGTCGATGCCCGGCGCGACCACCAGCCGGTCGTAGGGCAGGGACGTGCCGTTTTCCAGCGCGACGGTTCTCGCTGCCGGGTCGATGGACACCGCGTT
>JAJXTE010000079.1 GCA_021784115.1 Pseudomonadota bacterium
GTAGCGGCCCCTGGCTTCATCCGGCACGCTCTTCAGTTCCAGCCTGTCCTTGAGCTCGGGAATGGGAATCAGACCGTCGAGCAACCAGGAGCCGTCCTCGCGCTGCACCGCCCAGGCGTCCTCCACGCTGCGCGGCTTGAATTCGCCGGTCACCGCTTCCAGCACATCCTGCAGAGTGACCAGGCCGTTGATCTCGCCGTATTCGTCGATGATCAGCACCATGTGGGCGTCGGACGCGCGGAACTGTTCCAGCAGGTCCATCCCGCTGAGGCTTTCCGGCACGAACACCGCCGGGATCAGCTGGGTGGCGAGGTCGGCCTGGCCGCCTTGCAGCGTCTGGTTGAACAACTGCTTGGCGGTGAGGATGCCCAGCACCTCGTCGAGCCCGTCCTGACAGACCGGGAAGCGCGAGTGCTCCGATTCAGCCACGCGTCGCAGGTTGTCGTCCAGTGGAAGCGTGATATCGAGGTAGACGATGTCGGCGCGCGGCGTCATCAGCGAACTGATGGGGCGCTCGTCGAGCCGGAACACGTTGCGCACCATGTCGTGTGCCTGCTGTTCGATCGCGCCGCTCTCCGAACCCTCTTCCAGCAGGGCATGGATTTCCTCCTCGATCACGCCTTCCTGGCTGGAGGGCTGCTTGCCCAGGAGGCGCAGGATTGCGTCGGTCGACCCCGCCAGCAGGCGCACGAACGGTCGTGCCACCAGCGCCAGCAGGTACATCGGGCGCGCCACCCGCCGCGCGATGCCCTCGGGATTGAACTGTCCGATGCGCTTGGGCACCAGTTCGCCGATCACGATCGAGACATAGGTGATGACGACCACCACCAGCACGGTTGCTGCGATGCCGCTGATTTCCGTTTCCACCCCCAGGGTCTGCACCCACAGCGCCAGCGGCTCGGCCAGCACGCGCTCACCGACGATGCCGTTGAGGATGCCGATCGAGGTGATACCAATCTGCACCGTCGACAGAAAGCGCGTCGGGTTGTCGTGCAGTTTCAGGGCGACCGCTGCCGCGGTGTCGCCCTGCTCGGCCTGCCTGGCCAGGCGCGCCCGCCGCGCGGTCACCAGCGCGATTTCCGACATGGCGAACGCGCCATTGAGAACGATGAGGGCGGTCAACAGCAGGATTTCCATGGGGTGATCCTGTAGAGGAAACGTGAGGGAACTGGGCCATGGGCCGTTTGGTCCAGGCCGCTGCCGGTGCCGCACGCAGAATGCGTACCGATAAAAAAGGCGACGCCCAATGGCGTCGCCCTTGTCGGCCTGTCAGGTAATTACTGGATTGCCAGTTTCTTGGCCGCCGTGGTCGCCTTTTTCGGCAGGGTCAGTTCCAGCACGCCATCGCTGTACCTGGCCTGGGCCTTGGCGTCGTCCACTTCGTGCGCCAGCGTGAAGCTGCGCGCCACCTTGCCGTAGTAACGCTCGGAACGCAGCACCTTCTCGCCCTTTTTCTCTTCCTTTTCCATTTTCGATTCGGCGCTGATCGAGACCTGGTTGCCTTCGATGCTGACGTGGATGTCTTCCTTCTTCACCCCCGGGATATCGGCGTGCACCGTATAGGCGTTGTCGTCCTCCTTCAGGTCCATCTTGATTTGCATCTGCGGCTGGCCTTCGAAGGCGACCGGGCGCACGAAGAAGCCCTTGAACAGGTCGTCGAGGTCGCCGAACGGATCGATGCGGGTGAGATTGAAGGGATCGTAACGGGTGAGGTTGGCCATGACTTCTTCTCCTGATGAGACAAATGGGTTAATGACGGACGCCGGCCGCTGTTTGGACCACACACTCAATGTAGACCCGTATCCCGCCAGATCAAGACCGGAACGTCCCGCCATGCCGTCTATGCTTAGGAAGCAGACAAAGCCACCGATTTTCCTGTGCACATCCAGAGCCTCACCGCGGAGCAGTCCCTCGCCAGCCTGCATACGGCGGCCACGGGCCTGACCGCGGCCGAGGCGCGGCGCCGGCTGGCGGAGTTCGGCCCCAACCACGTCGAGGAGGTGGCGCGTGAAAGCCTGCTGCTGCGCTTCGCCCGCGAGTTCACCCATTTCTTCGCCATCATCCTGTGGCTGGGCGCGGCGCTGGCGTTCTTCGCCGAGTATTCCGATCCCGGCCAGGGCATGGCGCGGCTGGGGCTCGCCATCGTCGGCGTCATCCTGATCAACGGCGTCTTTTCGTTCGGGCAGGAATACAAGGCCGAGCGGGCGGTCGACGCGCTGCGCCAGTTGCTGCCGCAGCAGGTGACGGTGTCGCGCGATGGCGAGGTGGTGCAGATGCTCGCCAGCGAACTGGTGCCCGGCGACCTCGTGCTGCTGGAAGAGGGCGGCTTCGTGCCGGCCGACTGCCGGCTGGTCGAGGCGTTCGGCCTGCGCGTCAACACCGCGACGATCACCGGCGAGTCGTTGCCCAAGGCGCGCACTGCCGACCCCCATCCGGAGGTGTCGCCGCTCTCCGCAAGGAACATCGTGCTGGCGGGCACGTCGGTGGTGTCGGGCCAGGCGCGCGCCGTGGTCTACGCCACCGGAATGCGTACCGAGTTTGGTCGCATCGCCCATCTGACGCAGACGGTCGGCGCAGTCACTTCGCCGCTGCAGCGCGAAATTGCCCGGCTGTCCCGCATCGTCGCCATGCTCGCCAGCGGCATCGGCGGCGTGTTCTTCCTGATCGGCCAGGCGCTCGGCCTGCCGTTCTGGGAGAACCTGCTGTTCACCATCGGCATCATCGTCGCCAACGTGCCGGAAGGCCTGCTGCCGACGGTGACGCTGTCGCTGGCGATGGCGACGCAGCGCATGGCGAAGCGCAATGCGCTGGTGCGGCATCTGCCTGCGGTGGAGGCGCTCGGCTCGACCACGGTGATCCTCTCCGACAAGACCGGAACGCTGACGCAGAACCGCATGTCGGTGCGAAGGCTGTGGCTGGGTAACGGAGTTCTCGCGGCAGACGACATCGCGGCACAGCCTCGACTGGCGGCGCATTACCTTGCACTCTTCGTGAATGCCGCGCTCTGCCACAACCTGAAGGAGGTCAACAATAACGGCAACCACGTCTGGCAGGGCGACCCGATGGAAGTGGCGCTGGCCGGCATGGGCCGGCAGTGGGCCGGCGCGCTCGATGGCATCTCGCGCATCGATGAAATCCCCTTCGACACCGACCGCAAGCGCATGTCGGTGCTGTGCGAGACGCCGCAGGGGCGCATGCTGTACTGCAAGGGGGCGCTGGAGACGGTGCTTGATACCTGCGATTTCATGCAATCCGACGACGGCGTCATGCCGCTCGATGCTGCCGCAAAAACCCGTCTGCTCGCCGCGCAGGATGAGATGGCCGAGGCCGGCCTGCGCGTGCTGGCGTTTGCTTATGCGCCGGTTGACGGTGGCGTGCCCGCCACCGAGCGAGGCCTGACGCTGTCGGGCCTGGTCGGGCTGGAGGATCCGCCGCGGCCCGAAGTGCCGGAGGCCATGGCGCGCTGTGCCGCGGCCGGCATCCGCGTCATCATGGTCACCGGCGACCATCCGCACACGGCGCAGGCGATCGCCCGCGAGATCGGCCTGGTGAAGACCGACCATCCGGTCGTCATCACCGGCGACGACCTGCAGCGCCTGTCTCCGGCGCAGCTGCAACTGGCATTGGATGCGCCGGAGATTCTGTTCGCCCGCGTGGCCGCCGTACAAAAGATGCATATCGCCGAGGCGCTGCAGAAAAAGGGCGAAATCGTTGCCGTCACCGGCGATGGCGTGAACGACGCGCCGGCCCTGAAGGTCGCCGACATCGGCATCGCCATGGGCATCGCCGGCACCGACGTCGCCAAGGAAGCGGCCGACCTGATCCTGCTCGACGACAACTTCGCCAGCATCGTCGCTGCCATCGAGGAGGGGCGCGCGGTGTTCGACAACCTGCGCAAGTTCCTCACCTACATCCTCTCGTCCAACATTCCCGAACTGGTGCCCTATCTCGTCTTCGTGCTGTTCAGGGTTCCGCTGCCGCTGACCATTATTCAAATTCTGGCGGTCGACCTCGGCACCGACATGCTGCCGGCCTTGGCGCTCGGCGCGGAAAAGCCCGATCCCGACGTGATGCGCCGACCGCCGCGTGCGCGCAGCGAGCGTCTCTTGTCATGGAACCTGATCGCGCGCGCCTACCTGTTCCTCGGCGTGCTGGAAGCGGCCGCCGCGATGGTCGTGTTCTTCTTCGTCCTCCATGCTGCGGGCTGGCAGGTTGGCGAAACCCTGGCGGGATCCGCGCCGCTCTACCTTCTGGCCACCACCGCCTGCCTCGCGGCGATCGTGATCACGCAGGTGATGAACGTCTTCCTGTGCCGCCACCCCCTCAAGTCTTCGCTGACCTTTGGCCTGTTCAGCAACCCGCTGATCCTGGTCGGCATCGCGGCAGAGTTGGCTCTGCTGCTGTTCATCGTCTACACCCCGGCCGGCAACTGGCTGTTCGGCACGGCGCCGATTGGCGCGGAGGTCTGGCTGTCAGCTGTGGCTCTGGCGGTTCTGATGGGGGTGATGGAGGAAGCGCGCAAGGCATGGGTGCGACGCACTCAGAGATGACACATGCGTGCTGGACGGAACGTCGTCTCAATTCGGCCCGTGATGGCTAGTCAGGGCAAGCGGATGGAATGTCTACCTGCTAGGGGCGCGCTCGACCGATCGATGCAACAAGGACGGCCAAGAAAAACGGGAGCCGCGGCTCCCGTTCGCGTCCTGACACATTCCCGCCTCAGGCTTCTGATGGCTTCCTGCGACGGACGGCAACGCCCACCAGCCCCAGGCCCACCAGCAGCATGGCGTAGGTTTCCGGCTCAGGAATCGGGGCGCTTGCGTCAACGAGGGTCAGGCCGGTCAGCGCAAAGTCGACGTAAAGACTGAAGGTATAGGAATCGGCACCGCTTAGCAGGCTGGTGCCGGGCATGCCGTAGGTGAAGCTTTGCCCGTAATAACCCGTCGCATTGAACGCGACCGGATAAGCCAGGGCATCTTCGCCGCCTATTTTCGGCATGACTTCGATCGCCCCCCCTGCGCCGCCGGTGCTCGCCAGCAGCTTTGCGGTAAATGTCGGGATGTCAAATACATTGCCATCAACGCGCTGGATGGTGATTTGTGCCGGGCTCGGCGTTGGGCCGGCTATGACAGACTGTGCCATCACGCCATCTGGCCATGTCACGGGCGTAAGCCGGACCACCGCAGAATACTTGTCGAGCGTGTAGGTGAAAAGATAGCCTTCGCTGCTGATCGTATCGAATGTGGGGCCCGACCCGACGAGCGTGGCGGTCTGGGTGCCGTCGAAAAACGTCGTCGTAACGGCATGGGCAGAAGGCTGGGACAGCAAGACAACGGCTGTCGCCATCGCAGATGCGAGGTGTCTTCGTTTGTTCATGGAAAGGGCTCTTGTCATTTGGAATGATGGCTCGTGAGTCAGGGCATGCGCAGAACCCCGACAGTCTAGTGCCGCCCCGGAAGAACCGGCACTTCAAATTCCCCTTGCTACGGCAGCGTGCAGGTGCCACTGCCACCGTCGCGAACATAATAATCAATGGACACGAAGCCATTGGCTGCCGAGATGACATTCTGTCCCGCGCTCAGAAAAACGGGTGTATTGGGGCGGGTTGCGCTTAGCTGTGTCAGCGCGACACCGTTGACGGAAACGTTGAGCAGGTAATTGCCATTATCGACCAGGTGTACATAGGGCTGCGCCTGAGCGGTGTTGGGATTCCATGCGCAACCGGGTGTCACTGTTGCGTATGATTTCCCGCTGGCGGCGTATTCCAACAGGCCGTCGGCGCTGAACGTATTGCCAGACGTATCCGGGAGGGTGCACATGCCTGGCTGGACGTTAAACCCGTAGCTATCGGCGGTCTTCTTGCTAAGCGCAACCACAACTGTGCTGGCACCGTCGGCAAGCCAGACATTCGTGGCGGGTATATCGGCTGTCACCGTTGCGACGGCGGTGCCATTAAGCGACACGGTGGCGCTCGCACCCCGTTTTGCGTTGAACAGACCGGCTTCCACGACCGGCGATTGCTCGCCGGTGGTCGGATTGGCCGCACACTGCACCATGCTGGACGCAAACGTTTTGCCGCTTGCTCCGACTTGCACGGTTGTAGCCGCCCAAGCCGACCCACTGAGGGCGAGAACAGCCGCGCACGCAGCGGCTCCGGAAGACAGGATGCGTTTGTTTTTCATACGTTAAGTCACTTTCTTGATAGGCTAGACGAGTTTAAGAGCAAATTATCTTTTATTCTATCACACCCCCTGGCACCGTTTGAGCGACGTGAGTTGGCCCCCGTTTTCTGGCCACACCCAAGTCCGGGGTTCACGTTTCGCTATGGCCCGAGCGAGAGACCATCGGCCTCGTCAGGGTGGACGTCCGCTGCTGGCCGTCAACAGGCGCACCAATTTACAGCACACCGCTCTGCCCATGCACTGAGGTTGAGCGCATCGCCAACATCGAGCCAGCTGGAAGTCCATCAAGCCCTTGAATTTACAGACATGGCACACCCTGGCACGTACCCTGCTGACAGACAAGGCAAGGAGCCATCATGTCTGTCGTTTCGTCTGTCTGTTGTTATTGCGGCACCGGTTGCGGGGTGCTGATCGAGGCCGACGCCGGGAAGATCACCGGCGTGCGCGGCGACCCGGCGCATCCGGCCAATCGCGGCAAGCTGTGCACCAAGGGGGCGACACTGGCGCTGTCGGCGCAGGCGTCCGGGCGCGCCCTTTATGCGGAACTGCGCAATGACCGAGGGGCGCCACGCAGGCGCGTGAGCTGGAATGCAGCGCTCAACCACGCTGCCGAGACATTCCGCAGCGTCATCCGCGACCACGGCCCCGATGCCGTTGCCTTCTACATTTCAGGCCAACTCACCACCGAGGCGTACTACGTCTTCAACAAGCTCGCCAAGGGGCTGATCGGCACCAACAACGTCGACACCAATTCGCGGCTGTGCATGTCGTCGGCCGTGGCCGGCTACAAGGTCACGCTGGGAGCCGATTCGCCGCCGGGATGCTACGACGACATCGACCATGCCGGGACGATCTTCATTGCCGGGTCGAACACGGCGTACGCGCACCCGATCCTGTTCCGCCGCATCGAAGAGGCGAAGAAGAGCAACCCGAACCTGAAGCTCGTCGTGGTCGATCCGCGCAGAACCGACACAGCGGCCGAGGCCGACCTGCATTTGGCGATCCTGCCGGGAAGCGACGTCGCCCTGTTCCACGCGATGCTGAACGTGATGCTGTGGGAGGAACTGATCGACCGCGCCGCCATCGCCGCGCACACAGAAGGCTGGGAGGCGCTGCGCGACCTGGTGCGCGACTACACGCCGGAAAAGGTCGCGCCGATCTGCGGCGTGGAGGCCACGACCATCGTGCAGGCGGCGCGCTGGTTCGCTGCCGGGCCGACCTTGTCGCTGTATTGCCAGGGACTGAACCAGTCGAGCTGCGGCGTCGACAAGAATGCCGCGCTGATCAACCTGCATCTGGCCAGCGGGCAGATCGGCAAGCCCGGCGCCGCGCCGCTCTCGCTCACCGGCCAGCCCAACGCGATGGGCGGGCGCGAGGTCGGCGGGCTGGCGAACCTGCTGTCGGCGCACCGCGATCTGGAGAACCCCGCGCACCGTGCCGAGGTCACGCGACTGTGGGGGGTGGACGCGGTGCCGGCGACGCCTGGCAAGACCGCGGTGGAAATGTTCGAGGCGGTGCGCCGCGGCGAAATCAAGGCGATCTGGATCGCCTGCACCAACCCCGCGCAGTCGCTTCCCGACCAGAACAGGGTCCACGAAGCGCTGCAGGCGGCCGAGTGCGTGGTGCTGCAGGAGGCCTACGCCGACACCGAAACCGCGGCGTATGCCGACGTGCTGCTGCCGGCGTCCACCTGGGGCGAAACCGACGGCACGATGACCAATTCCGAGCGCCGCATCGCGCGCGTCCACGCCGCCGCGCTGCCGCCTGGCGAAGCGCGCGCCGACTGGGACATCGTGTGCGATTTCGCGCAGCGTCTCGATCCGGAGAAGGGCGCGCGGCTGTTCCCGTACGCCAGCGCCGAGGACGTGTTTGACGAGCACCGCGAGACCACGCGTGGGCGCGATCTCGATATCACCGGCCTGAGCTATGCGCTGCTGGACAGCGCGCCGCGGCAGTGGCCGTTTCCCGAGGGCGCGGCGTCGGGCCAGGCTCGCTTGTACGTGGATGGCCGCTTTCCCACCGCCACCGGCCGCGCGCGCTTTCACGCCGAGCCGTACCGTCCCGTGGCCGAGGCGATCGACGCGCGCTATCCGTTGCATCTCAACACCGGGCGCCTGCGCGACCAGTGGCATGCGATGAGTCGCACCGGCCGCGTGGCGCGGCTGTTTGCCCACGCCGACACGCCGGCGCTCGCCATGAACGCGCGCGACATGGAATTTCGCAGATTGATAGCGGGCGATCTGGTGCGCGTGAAAAGCCGCCGCGGTGAAGTGGTGGTGATGGTGGAGGCCAGCGACAGCGTGCGCCCAGGCCAGTGCTTCCTGCCGATGCACTGGGGCGCGCGCTTCATGGGCGGGCGGGGCGTCAACGCGCTCACCCTGCCGGCGTTCGACGCGGTGTCGAAGCAGCCCGAACTCAAGCATGCCGCGGTGCAGGTGGCGAAGGCCGAGCTGCCCTGGCGCATGGCCGCGCTGGCGGCGGGCGACGGCGCGGCGCTGCTCGACGCCGTGCAGCCGTTGCTGCGCGCGTGCGAATACGCTGCCGCCGGGCTGGCGGGGCGCGACCGCGACGTGCTGACGCTGCGTCTTGCGCACACGCAGGCGCTGCCGGAATCCATGCTGGCCGAGCTCGACGTCGCGCTGGGGCTGGACGATCCGCTCGCGGTGATGCATTACCAGGACAGCCCGCGCGGCATTTCGAAGCGCGTGCGGGTGGACGCCGGCAAGGTAACCGCCGTGCGGCTCACCGGCGAGACCGCCGCCTTCGAGTGGCTGCGCGATGTCATCCTCGAGGGCGTGGACGCGGCTTCGCTGCGCGCCTGGATGCTGGCGCCGGTGGCGCGTCCGCCCGCAGGCGGCACCGGCCGCGGCCGTATCGTGTGCAACTGTCTGAACGTGGCCGAGCCCGACATCGTCGCCGCGATCACGGCCGGCGCCGACCTGGCTGCGCTGCAGGCCACGCTGAAATGCGGCACCGAGTGCGGCTCATGCGTGCCCGAACTGAAACGGTTGTTCGCCGGGAATCGGGCGGCGGCATGATGATTCCCGAACTATTTGGATCGAAAGGTGGCGCGCAGGGGAGCTTGATCGGCCGCTTGCTGCGGCGCGCTCTACGCAAGCTGTCCCGCGCCGGCGGTGACCGCAACCCGGGTGAAACCGAACTCGGCCGGCTGTCGGGCTTGCCTTCGTGCTGCTTTGCGCACGTCGCGGATAAACGGAAATGAGCTACGCCACCCTCATCCGCCAGATCGAAGCCGGCGAAGGCCTCGGCTTTGCCGACGCACGCGCACTGGGCGCGGCCTTGCTCGACGGCGGCGTGCCGGAACTGGAAACCGCCGCCTTTCTGGTCGCGTTCAATCAGCGCGACCCGGGACTGGATGCCTGGCTCGGGCTGCACGCGGCACTGGCCGAGCGGCTGCCGGATTTTGTGGCGCCGTCCGGCCC
>JAJXTE010000012.1 GCA_021784115.1 Pseudomonadota bacterium
AGTTCGCGCAGGAAAATGTCCTTGTTGGAATACAAGGAATGGATCATCAGCTGCAGCAGCTGTTTGACTTCGGCCTGGAAGCCCAGGGTTTCTTTGGTGGTGGCGGACATGCCTTTATCTCCCGTCAATTACAAACAAGGTGGAACGGGAGGTGGGGGCGGGGGCGGCGGGTTTCAAGCCCTGTTGTGGTGATCGAACACCGTTTCATTTGCTTCATGGTCTACAAATAGAAGTTCCCTTTTTGCGACCCGGATGTGCCGGGTTGAGGGGTGAAGGAGGTACAGCATGGCACGCAAGTACATTGATTGCCGGGAATACCCGAGCGAAATGAACTGCACGATGTTCATGTCTGCCGACAGCGACACGGAACTGCTGGAAGCGGCGGTGCAGCACGCCGTGGCCGTTCATGGCCACACCGACACGCCTGAACTGCGCGAAACCCTGCGCTCGCTGTTCAAGGAAGAAATGAGGAAGGCGGCCTGACGCTCGCGCGGTCCGCCGGACCGTCGGGCGGCGTGTTTCAGTGTTGGCGGCAGGCTGCAAATCCTGCCGTCAGGGCAGTTTTTGCTTTGTAAGCAGGGCCAGCAGTTCCACCTGCGCGCTGTAGGGCTTGGCCCGCCGCTTGGCGCGGCGGCGGAAGCTGCCGTCGGAGAGCATGTCCCAGGCCTGCACGTTGTCGCGCAGGTAGGGCTTCAGCCCTTCGGCGATCACGCGCTTCTTCAGCTTGGGGTTGAGGACGGGGAAAGCGGTTTCGATGCGGCGGAAGAAGTTGCGGTCCATCCAGTCGGCCGACGACAGGAAGACCTTCTCGTCGCCGCCGTTTCTGAAATAGAAGATGCGCGTGTGTTCGAGGAAGCGACCGACCACCGAGCGCACCCGGATGTGCTCCGACAGTCCGGCGATGCCGGGGCGCAGTGCGCAGACCCCGCGGATGATGAGGTCGATCTTCACGCCGGCCTGTGAGGCGGCGTAGAGGGCGGCGATGACCTGCGGCTCCAGCAGCGCGTTCATCTTGGCGATGATGGCGGCTGGCTTGCCGGCGGCGGCGAGTTCGGCTTCATGGTTGATCGCGGCGACAACTTCGCTGTGCAGGGTGAACGGCGACTGCCACAGGCGCTTGAGCTTGCCCGCCTTGCCGAGGCCGGTGATTTGGGTGAACAGGCTGCCGACGTCTGCGGTGATGGCCTCGTCGCAGGTCAGGAGGCCGAAATCGGTGTACATCCGCGCGGTGCGGGCGTGGTAGTTGCCGGTGCCCAGGTGGGCGTAGCGGCGCAGTTCGCCTTCCTCGCGGCGGATGACCAGCGCCAGCTTGGCGTGGGTCTTGTGGCCGACCACGCCGTAGACGACATGGGCGCCGACCTCTTCCAGTTTGGCCGCCCAGTTGATGTTGGCTTCCTCGTCGAAGCGCGCCAGCAGCTCGACCACCACGGTGACTTCCTTGCCCGACTGCGCGGCGCGGATCAGCGCCTGCATCAGCTTGGAATCGGTCCCGGTGCGGTACACGGTCTGTCGCATGGCGACGACGTGGGGGTCGTCGGCGGCCTGTTCGATGAAGTCGATCACCGGCTGGAAGGATTCGAACGGGTGGTGCAGAAGGATGTCGTTTTTGCGGATATGCGCAAAGATGTCGTCCAGCTTGGCCAGCCGCGGCGGCAGGGCAGGGACGAAGGGCGCGAACTTGAGGTCGGGACGGTCGACCCAGTCGGGCACCTGCATCAGACGCACCAGGTTCACCGGGCCGCGTTCCTGGTAGAGGTCGTCGGCCTCGAGTTCGAACTGTTCCAGCAGGAAGGCTGCCATCGAAGGCGAGCAGTTGTCGGCCACCTCCAGCCGCACGGCCGCACCGAAGTGCCGCTGTGGCAGTTCGCCCTGCAGGGCCTGGCGCAGGTTCTTGGTTTCCTCGTCGTCGACGAAGAGGTCGGAATTGCGGGTGACGCGAAACTGGTAGCAGCCCTGCACCGTCATCCCGGCAAACAGCTCGCCGACGTGGGCGTGCAAGATCGACGACAGAAACACGAAGCCGTATTCGCAGCCGGCAATCTCTTCCGGCAGGCGAATGACGCGTGGCAGGGAACGCGGCGCCTGCACCACGGCGGCGCCTGAATTGCGGCCGAAGGCGTCGCGGCCGGACAGCTCGACCGCGAAATTAAGACTCTTGTTCAGCACGCGCGGGAAAGGGTGCGACGGGTCGAGCCCCACCGGCGTCAGCACCGGTATCAGCTCGCGGAAGAAGTAGTCGCGTATCCACCCCGCCTGGGCTTCGTTCCACTGTGTACGGCGGATGAAGTGAACGCCGTGTGTGGCCAGCTCGGGAATGATCTCCTTGTTGAAGAGTTCGTACTGCCGGGCGACCAGCGCGTGCGCTGTCTCTGATACCGCGCGAAACTGCTGGCGCGGCGTGAGGCCGTCGGGCGAGCGCTGGGTGGAGTTGGCGCGGATCTGTTCCTTCAGCCCCGCGACGCGCACCTCGAAGAACTCGTCCATGTTGCTCGACACGATGCACAGGAAGCGCAGGCGTTCCAGCAGGGGCATGGACGGATCGTCGGCCTGGGCCAGCACGCGGCGCTGGAAGGCGAGAATGCCGAGCTCTCGGTTGATGAGGGTATCGGGGCTGGGCAGATTCATGATGGGTTTATTGGTGGTGTGCTTCAATGATAAGGGCCCGCGCTCAACGCTGACATGACAGTTATATGACAACGCCGCATCCAATGGAAATCGAGCTCAAGCTGGCGCTGCCGCCGGGGCAGGTTGCGGGCTTCATGAAGCGGATGGCCCGACGGCGCAGCGTGCCGGTGCAGCAGGACCTCGTTACCCGTTATTTCGACACACCGGACTTTGTCTTGAGCGGGCAGGGCGTGGCGCTGCGCGTGCGGCGGGCGGGGCGGCGCTGGCTGCAGACCCTGAAGACCGAGGGTGAGCGGCAGGGCGGGCTGTCGCGGCGCGTCGAATTCGAGATGCCGGTGCGGCGCGGCGCGCCGGACTGGAACCGTTTTCCGCCCGAGGCGGTGGCATATGTGTCCGAGGCGCTGCGTGCGCAATTGGTTCCGGTGTTCGAAACGCGCTTTCACCGCACTGCCTGGCGGGTCGCCGGCAAGCGCGGCGCGCAGATCGAGGTGGCGCTCGACGTCGGCGAGGTGATTACCCTATCGGGCATAAACGCCGGCGAACGCCGCCAGCCGCTTTGCGAGATCGAGCTCGAACTGAAATCCGGCCAGCCCGATGCGCTGTTCGCGCTGGCGCTGGAGTGGGCCGGCGCGTTCGACTGCCTGCCGTTCGACATCAGCAAGGCCGAGCGCGGCGTGCGCCTGGCGCACGGCGAGGAGCCGGCGCCGCTGAAATCCGTGCCGCTGGTGCTGGACGACGGCATGAGCGTGGAGGAAGGATTTGCCGCGATCTGCCAGGCGTGCCTTGCGCAATTTCAGGCCAATCTGCCCGGCGTGCTGGCGTCGGACGACATCGAATACGTGCATCAGGCGCGGGTGGCGCTGCGGCGGCTGCGTGCGGCGCTGCGGCTGTTTCGCGACGTGTGCGTGCTGCCGGACGACCTGCTGGCCGGCCTGGATGCGCTGGCGGCCGCGCTGGGCCCGGCGCGGGACTGGGACGTGCTGTGCGACGAAACCCTGCCGGCGATCGCGCCGCGTTACCCCGACGCCGATACCTGGCAGCGTGGCATGCAGGCGCTGGAGCGGCGCCGCCTCGCGGTGCGGACGGCGATGCGGGAAGGACTGAACCAGGCGCACCCGGGTGCGTGGTTGCTGGCATTCCAGCGCTGGCTGTTGCAGCATGGGTGGCGTTCATATCGCGGGGAGGGGACGCACCCTTCAGGGCGGACGGCGCCGGAGGCTCAGCGTTTCGACCAGTTGGCGCCGCTGGACGCATGGGCACGCCGGGCCCTGCGCACAGGGCATCGTCCCATCGTTCGCGGCGCACGCGATTTCAGCAGACTGGCACCGGCGCAGCGCCATGCCCTGCGCATCGCGATCAAGCGCCAGCGTTATGCAGCCGAGTTCTTCCAGGGACTGTTCGACGGCAGGCGGCAGGCACGTTATCTGGCGGTGCTGCGTGACGCCCAGGACAGCCTGGGACAGGCCAACGACGCGCATATCGCATCGGGCCTCCTGGTCACCGCGCAGGCGGAGACGGGCCCGATGGGCGCCTTCGCTCTCGGCTGGCTGGCGGCAAGACAGGCGGAGATGGCCGGCGGCGGGAGCGCCAGGCAGGTGCGCGCGTTCCTGAAATCGAAGCCCTACTGGTAGTTTCGGGCATGCTGGCTACCCCACTGCAGGATTCCCAATCAGACACGTATTTGAGGAAAGGAAACCCGGATGGAACTGATCTTGTGGCGACACGCCGAGGCCGATGATGCGGTCCCCGAGCTCAAGCGCGAACTCACCGACAAGGGCCGCAAGCAGGCGGCGCGCATGGCAGACTGGCTCAATCCGCGGCTGTCGCAGGACATCCGGATTCTGGTGAGCCCTGCCACCCGCGCGGTGCAGACCGCGCAGGCGCTGGGACGCGAATACGAGGAGGCGACGGCGATGGGGCCGGGGGCCAGCGCAAAAGACCTGCTGGGCGCCGCAGGCTGGCCGGATGCGGTCAGCCCGGTGCTGATCGTCGGCCATCAACCCACGCTGGGTCAGGTGGCGATGCAACTGCTGGCGGGACAGACCGGTGACCTGACAATCAGGAAGGCGAGCGTCTGGTGGTTCCATGGTCGCGAGCGGGGTGGACAATTGGAGGTGGTCTTGCGCGCTGTGGCCACGCCTGACTGGTTATAATCGCCGGGTGACTACCCAAGCCATCCAGTGTGAGGTGAACCAGTTGACCCCGGCCATGCAGACGAGGTACGCCCTATGCCGGGTTGGTTGAGCAGTCTGCGCGACCTGATCGCGGAGGCGAGCCCATTGCGCCGCCTGATGCTTGCCCTGCTGGTGCTGGTGCCGCTGGCGGCACTGGCCGGAGCCTATGTGTGGTTCAATCCGCCTGCCTATCGCGTGCTCTACGCCCATCTGTCCGACCGGGCGGGTGGCGAGGTCATCGCCGCCCTCGAGCAGCTCGACATTCCCTACCATCTGTCCGCCGCCGACGGCACCATCGAGGTGCCGGCCGATCAGTTGCACGCAGCGCGCTACCGCCTTGCCGCGCGCGGCCTGCCCCGCTCCGATGCCGACGCGCAGGATGAGGTCGATCGCGCGCCACGCTTCGGCGCGTCGTCGCTGGAGGAGCAGCAGCGCTATCAGCGCGCGCTCGAAACCGATCTGGCGCGCTCGATCCAGTCGCTGGAAGCGGTCGAGCTGGCGCGGGTCCATCTTGCCTTGCCCAAGGTCTCGCCCTTCCTGCGCGACGCGCCGCCGGCCACCGCCGCGGTGCTGGTGCGGCTGCGTCCTCATGCGCAACTGTCGACCGAGCAGGTGACGACGATCCAGACCCTGGTGGCGGCCAGCGTGCCGCGTCTGAAGCGGACTGACGTGCAGGTGCTCGACCCCCGCGGCGTCCTCCTGGGCGGCTCGGCGCCCGAAGTGGTGCAGTCGCGCCGGCAGGCGCTGGAACAGGATCTGGCGCAGCGGGCGCTCGCCATATTGACGCCCTGGCTCGGCAAGGACCGCGTGAGCGTGCAGGTGACGGCCACGCTGGAGGACAGCGATGTCCAGCAGACCGTGGAACGGGTACGCAATGTCGTGGTCGGCGGCGAGGCGCGTCCGCTGGAAAGAACCGTGCGCACCACGCATTCGCCGGAAGGCCGCATTCAGCGGGTGAACGCCATCGTGATTCTCGGATTCGACGCGAGCGCCGACGAACTCGCGCGTGCAGGACAACTGGCCCGCCAGGCGCTGGGCCTGGTGCCCGTGCGCGGCGACACGCTGAATGTGTATGCGCTGCCCGCTGCGGCTCCCAAGGTGCCGACCGGGGCTGCCGTTGCCAGTGCGCCGGCACCCATCCCCCAGGTACAGCAGGTGAGTCCGCCGCCGGAGACGCGCGGCCTCTTCGACATTCGGCTCGGGACGCTGGTGGCTGCGGCGGCGACCCTGCTCCTGCTCGGCCTGGGCGTCGTGCGGCGCAACCGGCGGACATCCGCCGCGCAGCCGCCCATCGAGGATTTCGATGCCGAGATCGACGCCGCCCGCAACCAGGCGCTGGCCAATCCGCGCGTGGCGGCGGATGTCATCAAGCTGTGGATGCGTGCATGAGCCAGGCCGGCATCGAAAAATCCGCCGCGCTTCTGCTCGCACTCGGCGAAGAGGCTACGGCGGCCGTATTTCGCTATCTGAGCCCGCTGGAGGTGAGCCGGCTCGGCAGCGCCATGCGCGAACTGGATGTGCTGCCGCGCGAACGCGTGCGCGCGATCCTGCGCGATTACGCCGCGGAGGCGGCCGAACAGACAGGGTTCGCGGCAGATACCGAGCGTTTCCTCGATGAGACGCTGAAGCAGGCCTTTCGCCCGGAGCGCGCGCAGGCCATATTGCAGCGCCTCGGTGCGTCCGGTGCGCAGGCGCTGGAGAAACTGGCCTGGCGCGAGCCGGCGGAGATTGCCGGGCTGCTGGAGGCGCAAGCGCCCCAGCTGATTGCAGCGATGGCCTCGCAATTTCCACGCGACGTCGCCGCCGCGGTGCTTGAACTGCTGCCCGGCAAGACGCGTGCGGACACCCTGCTGAGCCTGGCACACAGCGATGCACCCAGCGCCGACATGCTGCGCGACCTGGACGACTGGCTGGCGGGTCTCGAATCCAACGCGCCGCCGCAGGGCGAAGCGGCGGTGGCCGGCCTGCTGGGGCAGATGAGCGCGGGCAGTGCCGCCGCCGCGCTGAGCCAGCTCGACCAGAACGATGCGGACCTGGCCGCGCGCCTGCGCACGCGCAATCTCGCTTTCGAAGACCTGGCACGGCTGCCCGAGGCCGGTCGCAAGGCTTTTCTGCGCAACGTCGGCGCGCGTACCCTGCTGCATGCCTTGAAGGGCAGCGACCGACGCGTGCTTGACGCCCTGACCGCCGTGATGAGTCCGACGGCCGCGCAGCGCATGCGCGTCGACCTTGACACCCTGGGGCCTGTGCCGGTGACCGCAATCCAGGCCGCGCAGGACGAAGCGGGCGCGAGCCTGCGACGGCTGGCGGCAGAGGGCGCAATCGAGTTCCCCGACGAGGAGGCGGCATGAGCACAGAGGACGACACGAGGCTCGATAATCCCACCGCTTTCGAACAGTGGGAGGTAGTGGAACTGGCCGCGTCTGCCGGCGAGGATGCCTCGCGCCAGCCCGACCCCGAGGCCGAACGGGCCGCGCTGCGCGAGGCCGCGCGTGCCGAGGGCTACGCCGAAGGCATCGCCGCCGGGCGGGTGGAGGGGGAGCAGGCGTGCAGCCGCATGAAGCAGTTGGCGGAGAGCTTTTCCTCGACGCTCGACAGCCTCGATTTCCGCCTCGCCGACATGGTGCTGGAACTGGCGCTCGACGTCGCGCGCCAGGTGGTGGCGGGCGAATTGTCGGCACGGCCTGAGCGCATCCTCGATGTGGTCAATCTGGCGCTGAAGCAGATGGCGGAAACCAGTCGCGAGGCGCGCCTGCTGCTGAATCCGGACGATGCCGCGCTGGTGCGCCCGCACCTCGAGCAGGTGCTCGACAAGAACCGGCTGCGCATCGTGGAAGATGCGCGCATCGTTCGCGGCGGCTGCCTGATCGAAACCGCGCAGGGCGACCTCGACGCCACGCTTCCGGCGCGCTGGCGCCAGGTGGTGCAGGTGCTCGGCTCCAACCAGAACTGGCTTGAATGATGGACCGCATCGTCCGCCTGCGCGAATACCTGGCTGACTGCCGCCGCGCGGTGAGCTGGGCGACGCCGATCGCGACCAGCGGGCGGCTGACGCGGGTGTCCGGGCTGGTGATGGAGGCAGTCGGGCTGCGCCTGCCGGTGGGCAGCCAGTGCCACATCCAGATTCCCGGCGGACAGAGCATCGAGGCCGAAGTGGCCGGGTTTTCCGGCGACCGGCTGTTCATCATGCCGGCCACCGACATCTATGGCGTAATGCCTGGCGCGCGGGTGATTCCCGACAACCCGATGGCGGCGCAGCCGCCGCGCCTGGGGATGCGCTACATTCCGCGCCGCCGCGCGCAGGACCGGGTGCGGCAGGTGCCGGTCGGCGAGGCGCTGCTGGGGCGCGTGCTCGACGGCGCCGGGCGACCGCTCGACGGCCTCGGCCCGTTGTCGCTGGAACGCCGCGTGCCCTTGTACAGCCGTCCAATCAATCCGCTGGAGCGCGCGCCGATCCGTCAGACGATGGATGTCGGCGTGCGCGCGATCAACGGCCTGCTGACGGTGGGGCGCGGGCAGCGGCTCGGCCTCTTCGCCGGCAGCGGCGTCGGCAAGAGCGTGCTGCTCGGCATGATGGCGCGAATGACAGAGGCCGACGTGGTGGTGGTCGGGCTGATCGGCGAGCGCGGCCGCGAGGTCAAGGAATTCATCGACCGCATCCTCGGCAGCGAGGGCATGGCGCGGGCAGTGGTGGTGGCGGCGCCGGCCGACCATCCGCCGCTGATGCGACTGAACGGCGCGGCGTATGCGATGTCGATCGCCGAGTATTTCCGCGACCAGGGCAAGCACGTGCTGCTGATCATGGATTCGCTCACGCGCTACGCGATGGCGCAACGCGAGGTGGCGCTGGCGATCGGCGAGCCGCCCGCGACCAAGGGCTATCCGCCATCGGTGTTCGCCAAGCTGCCGCAGCTCGCCGAGCGCGCGGGCAACGGCCGCAGCGGCAGCGGCTCGATCACGGCGTTCTTCACCGTGCTCATGGAAGGCGACGACCAGCAGGACCCGATCGCCGACGCCGCGCGTGCGATCCTCGACGGGCACATCGTGCTTTCCCGCGATCTGGCCGACGCCGGGCATTACCCTGCGATCGACATCGAAGCCTCGATCAGCCGGGCGCAGCCCGACCTGCTTTCCGACGACGCACTGGAACGAACGCGCCGCTTCAAATATCTCTATTCGCGCTACATGCGCAGCCGCGATCTCCTGGCTGTCGGCGCCTACGTACCGGGCGCGGATCTGGTGCTGGACGAGGGAGTGCGGCTGTTTCCCAAAATGCAGGGTTATCTGATGCAGGGCATGCGTGAACGCGCGCCGCTGGATGCGGCCCGCGCCGGACTCGACGAGGTGCTCGGATGAGACCGTTCGCGCTGGCCCGGGTGCTGCAGCTCGCCGAGCGTCGGAGCGAGACGCTCTCGCGCACGGTGAAGCTCGCACATGGCGTGTGGCTGCGCGCACGCGGCCGCCAGGTGCAGCTGACCGCACTGCGTGACGCCCACATCGCGCGGATGGCGGGCCGACTGCGTGGCGGCGTAACGGCAGAACAGCTGCAGGAGATGAATCGTCTGCAACACGCTCACGCGGCGGAGATGCAGGCGACACGGGAAGCCATCGACGCCGCGCAGCGGGATTGGCAGGCGCGACTGTCCGAATGGATGCAGGCCGAGCAGCGGGTCAAGGCATTGCGCCTGCTGGAACAGCGCCACCTGGCGCAGGCCGCCATCCTGCAGCGACGCGTCGAGCAGCGCGATCACGACGAGCTGGTGGAACTGACGCATCGGCGTGACGCGGGACTGAGGGGACGCTGATGCAGCTGCTTGAGCTCACGCCCGCGGAGATCGCTTTCCTGTCGGCGCCTTCTTCGGCGCCGGACGGCTTGCAGACGCGCCTGACCCGCAAGCTTGCTGCGACGCTGAGCGCGCGCCTGCGCCTGCCGGTTCAGGCGACGGCGCAACCGGCACCTGCGCCCGTCGACGCGCCGGTGACGCCCGTCTGGCAGCCCGATGCCGTGCTGGCCAGCCTGTGGCTGACACGCCGTCTGGGTGGACGCCACGTGGCAGGGGCAGGTTCCTTTGTTCCCGCCACGCTCGTCCGCACGCTCGATGCCGTGCTGGCGGAGTGCTGGCTGGATGCGCCGCCGCAGGCCGCGCTGCCCGCTGCGCTTGCGTGGCGCATCACCACCGATCTCGCGCAGGCAACGGTCGCCGTGCAGGTGCCGCGTTTCCCAACCGACATGACGCGCTGGGCGCAGGAGGTCATCCGGCATGGCTAGATTCGTCGCGGCAGGTGGATTGCTGCTGATTCCGTCCTGGGCGCTGGCGGCAACCGATCCCGCAGGCGGCATGCTCACCGTGCTGCTGAGCCTGGTGCTCATCCTCGGCGGCTTCGTAGGGGTCGCCTGGTTTGTCCGGCGCTATCTGCCGGGCATCGGTGCGCAAGGCGTGGTCAAGGTGGTGGGCACCACGGCGGTGGGCGCGCGCGAACGGGTGGTGGTGGTCGAGGTCGACGACACCTGGCTGCTGCTGGGGGTGGGCGGCGGCAACGTGCATCTGCTGCATACATTGCCGAAGCCGGCTTCGACGCAGGAGCACGCACGGTGAGGGCGATTCTGCTGCTGCTGGCACTGGGCCTGAGCGCGCCGGCCTGGGCGGCGGATGCCAGCGTGCCCCTGTTGAGCGTGACGCCCGGCGTGGGCGGGCAGGTGATCGGCGTGCCGGGGGCGAGCCTGCCGTGGCTGCTGCTGTTCCCGTTCTTGCCCGCGTTGCTGCTGGCGTTCACCGCCTTCACCCGGATTGCCGTGGTGCTGTTTCTGCTGCGGCAGGGCCTGGGCAGCCCGACCGCGCCACCCAATCTGGTGCTGACGGGGCTGGCGGTTCTGCTGACGATATTCGTGATGTCGCCGGCGCTGAAGACCATCAATGCCGAGGCTTACCAACCCTATCTGGCCGGCGCAATGAATTTCAACGACGCCGCCGGGAAGGCCGCGTCGCCCCTGAAGAACTTCATGCTGCGGCAAACCCGGGCTGACGATCTGAGCCTGTTCATCGGGGACGACAAGACCATCGATCCAAAAAAGGTCGACAGTGTGCCGCTGGCGGCGCTGGCGCCGGCCTTTCTCACCAGCGAGCTCAAGACCGCCTTCCAGATCGGCTTCATGGTGGTGCTGCCGTTCCTGGTGATCGATCTGGTGGTCGCCGCCGTGCTGACCGCGCTCGGCATGATCATGCTGCCGCCGCAGCTGGTGTCGCTGCCCCTGAAACTGCTGCTGTTCGTCACGGTCGATGGCTGGCATCTGCTGGTCGGCTCGCTGATCGGGAGCTTCTGATGGAAGGCATCGCCCGCGACGCGCTCTGGCTGCTCATGCTGATCGCCGCGCCGGTGCTGCTGGCGGGGCTGCTGACGGCATTCGCCATCAGCCTGTTCCAGGCTTCCACGCAGATTCTCGAACCCACGCTCTCATTCGTCCCCAAGCTCGTCGTCGTGCTGATCGTGCTCGCGCTGCTGGGCAGCTGGATGGGCGGGCAGCTGGTCGAGTTTGCGCGCAGCATGCTGACCGATTTCCCGGGCCTCGTCGAATGAGCGGGTCATGCCGCTGACCGAGGCAGGCCTGTCAGTGTGGCTATTCGCCTTCGCGCGGCTGGCGGGGTGGACGGCGCTGGATCCCCTGACCGGCCGCCTGCCGCTGCTGCTGCGGCTGTTCCTGGCAGCCGTGCTGGCAGCCGTGCTGGCGCCGGGCCTGGCCACCAGTGCGATCGCGCCCTTCAGCGTGCAAGGCATGCTGGCACTGGGCATGGAGGTCGCGTGGGGCGCCGCGCTGGCGCTTTGCGTGTGGCTGGTTTTCGCGGCGGTGAGTGCGGCGCTGGTGTGGACTGGTCACACCGCCACCGGCGGCCTGCTGGCCCTGACCGCCGACCAGGCCGTCCCGGCGGACGCCGCCTGGCGCGCCCTGGCCGGATGGCTGGCGGCGATGGCGTTTCTGGGCGCGAGCGGCCACTTGCTCATCGTTCACGCTTTGCGTGACAGCTTCGCCGCCATGCCGGTTGCCGTCCTGCCTGCCGCAATGGATGTTCGCCAGCTGGCCGAAGCCGGCAGTTGGCTGTTTGCGACCGGCATCCAGCTGGCCTTGCCCTTGCTGGCCCTGGCGCTGCTGGTCCAGCTGGCAGTCGGCATCGTGGCGCGCACCACGCCGGGCATGGATATGTTCTCGGTCGGGCTGGGCGTGGCGGCATTGGGCCTGGTGGCCGTCTGGATCGCGGCGGTGCCGCTCCTTGCGCACGGCGTCGGCCTGGGCATCGAACATCTGACGGGCTGGCTGGGCCGGCTCGCGTCGAGATAAAGCCAGTGGCAGCGAGATAGATTAGAATGCTTCGATTTATCGTTGACCCGCCGGAAGCAACGGCGCGGTGTTGAAATATAAGCGGCGGAAACAAGATGGCAGAAATGAACACGGCCAGAGGAAGCCTGGTTGCGATTGTCACCCCCATGACGGACGACGGCGCGCTCGATCTCGATGCGCTGCGCCGCCTGGTCGACTGGCACATCGCAGAGGGGACGGACGGGATCTGCATTGTTGGCACCACCGGCGAATCGCCCACGGTCAGCTTTGACGAGCACTGCCTGCTGATCCGCACCACGGTCGAACAGGTTGCCGGACGGGTGCCGGTGATCGCGGGCACGGGCGCGAATTCCACCACCGAGGCGATCGAACTCACCGAATGCGCCAAGGCAGCCGGCGCGCAGGCCGGCCTGTCGGTCGTGCCCTACTACAACAGGCCGACGCAGGAAGGCCTCTACCAGCACTACAAAAAGATCGCCGAGGCGGTCGACCTGCCGCTGATCCTCTACAACGTGCCGGGGCGCACGGTCGCCGACCTGTCGAACGACACCACGCTGCGCCTGGCCGAAGTGCCCGGCGTCATCGGCATCAAGGACGCCACCGGCAGCATGGAGCGTGCGGCCGATCTGCTGCGCCGCGCGCCGAAGAATTTTTCGCTCTACAGCGGCGACGACGCCTCGGCGATGCCCTTCCTGCTGCTGGGCGGCCACGGCGTGATCTCGGTGACTGCCAATGTGGCGCCGAAACTGATGCACGACATGTGCGTGGCGGCGCGCGAAGGGAACCTGGCGCGCGCGCGCGAACTCAACAACGCATTGCTGCCGCTGCACAGCAAGCTGTTTGTCGAGGCCAACCCGATTCCGGTCAAGTGGGCGTGCGCGGAGCTGGGACGGATTCCGTCCGGTCTGCGTCTGCCCCTCACCCCGCTGTCGGCCGCACTGCATGACACGGTGCGTGATGCGATGCGTCACGCCGGACTGATCTAGCGCGATGCGATGCACCGCGACGCTTTGAAGCAAGCCTTTCGTTTAGGACACCTTATGCGTTTATTGCCCCTGTTTTTGATGGCTACCGTGGCCCTGTCGGCCTGCGGCATCGTGGAATCCAAAAAGATCGACTACAAATCGGCCCAGAAGGCGCCGACGCTCGAAGTGCCGCCCGATCTGGTGGCGCCGACGACGGACAACCGCTACGCGATTCCCGACGCCCAGGGCGGCGGCACCGCGACCCTGTCGACCTACAGCCAGGAACGCAAATCCACGCCTGGTGAATCCACCACGTTGCTGCCCACGGAGGAGAAAGCCCGCATCGAGCGCGCCGGCAGCCAGCGTTGGCTGGTGGTGCAGGCGACCCCGCAGCAGGTGTGGCCGGTGATCAAGGATTTCTGGCAGGAGAACGGTTTCATCATCAACCTGGAGTCGCCCGAGACCGGCATCATCGAAACCGACTGGGCGGAAAACCGGGCCAAGATTCCGCAGGACATCATCCGCCGCACGATCGGCAAGGTGATCGACGGGCTGTATTCCACGGCCGAGCGCGACAAGTTCCGCACGCGCATCGAAACGGGCAAGGACGGCACCGAAATCTACGTCAGCCACCGCGGCATGAAGGAAGTCTACGCCACCGAGGGCAAGGACAAGACCATCTGGGAACCGCGCCAGCCCGACCCCGAGCTTGAGGCCGAAATGCTGCGCCGCCTGATGCTGCGCTTCGGGGTGGAAAAGAGCCGCGCCGACGCACTGCTGGCCAAACAGCAGACGCCGGAAATGGCGCGCATCATCCAGGAAGCCGGTGCCCCCGTACTCGAAATGGATGAGGGCTTCGACCGCGCCTGGCGTCGCGTCGGACTTGCGCTCGACCGTGTCGGCTTTGCGGTGGAAGACCGTGACCGCTCGAAGGGCGTCTATTACGTGCGCTACATCGATCCCGGAATCGACAATGCCGGCAAGCGCGACGAGGGGATGTTCGCCAAGCTTGCCTTCTGGCGCAGCAAGAAGTCGCAGACCTCGCCGCAATTGCAGATCGTGGTCAGCGAAGCGGGCGAGAAGAGCCGGGTCAGCGTCACCGGCGCCGACGGAAAGCCGGCCGACGAAAAGACGCGGAACCGCATCATCAACCTGCTGGAAAAGGAACTGAAGTGACGCAGGTGCGGGTGTAATGCGTTTCGCCAGCCTCGGCAGCGGCAGCGAAGGCAACGGCCTGGTGGTCGAGGCCGGAGGCACCCGGGTGCTGATGGACTGCGGTTTTGGTCTGGCCGACAGTGTGACCCGGCTGGCGCGGCTGGGTTTGCAGCCGGCGGATCTCGCCGGCGTCGTGGTGACGCATGAGCACAGCGACCACATCGGCGGGGTAGGGCGGCTGGCGCGCAAGCACAAGATTCCGGTGTGGCTGACCGCCGGCACGCTGGCGATGGCGCAGGACCTCGACGGCGTGGCGGTGCAGGTGATCGACAGCCATGCGGCGTTTGCCGTGGACGACCTGGAAATCCAGCCGTATCCCGTGCCGCACGATGCGCGCGAACCGGTGCAATACGTGTTCAGCGACGGCGACCGCAGGCTCGGCGTGCTGACGGATACGGGATGCAGCACGCCGCACATCGAGGCCATGCTGGCCGGTGTCGATGCGCTGGTGCTGGAATGCAATCACGACGCCGCGATGCTGGAGAGCGGGCCCTATCCCGTGAGTCTCAAGCGGCGCGTCGGCGGGCGTTTCGGCCATCTGGAAAACGGACAGTCGGCGGCCCTGCTGCAAAAGCTCAAGCATGAAAAATTACAGTGCGTGATGGCGGCACACGTATCGAAAAAGAACAACACGTCGGCGCTGGCTCAGCGTGCGCTGGCCCAAGTGCTCAACTGCGCGGACGACGACGTGCGCGTGGCCTGCCAGACGGCGGGCTTTGACTGGATCAGAATTTAACTGGATGGACATTGACGACCTTTGCTGAACTCGGGCTCGCCCCCGACATCCTGCGTGCCCTCGACGAGATGGGCTATGTGACGCCGACGCCGATCCAGGAGCAGGTGATTCCGTTGGCGCTGCAGGGCGGCGACATTCTCGGCGCGGCGCAGACCGGCACCGGCAAGACGGCGGCGTTTGCGTTGCCGCTGATCCAGCGCCTGCTGCCGTTCGCCAACACCGGCACCTCGCCGGCCAAGCATCCGATCCGCGCACTCATCCTGACGCCGACCCGCGAGCTTGCGATCCAGGTCGAGGAGGCCGTTCAGGCCTATACCAAGCACGTGCCGCTGCGCTCGCTGGTGGTGTACGGCGGGGTCAACATCAACACGCAGATTCCAATCCTGAAGACCGGCGTCGAAATCCTGGTGGCGACCCCCGGCCGCCTGCTCGACCACGTGCAGAACAAGACGCTGATGCTGACCCAGGTGAATACGCTGGTGCTCGACGAGGCCGACCGCATGCTCGACATGGGCTTCATGCCCGACCTCAAGCGCATCGTCGCGCTGCTGCCGACGCAGCGGGTGAACATGATGTTCTCGGCCACCTTCCCGGAGGAAATCCGCAAGCTGGCCGACAGCATCCTCAACACCCCGGCCTTCATCGAGGTGGCGCGCAACGAGACCGCGGTGACGGTGACGCAGGTCGTGCACCCGGTGCACCACGAACGCAAGCGGCAGCTGCTTGCACACCTGATCAAGAGTCGCGACCTGCGGCAGGTGCTGGTATTCACGGGGACGAAACTGGGCTGCAACCGGCTCGCCAACGAACTCAACAAGGCCGGCATCCACGCCGACGCGATTCACGGCGACAAGACGCAGCAGGAGCGCATCAAGGCGCTCGACGCCTTCAAGGCCGGCACCATCCGCGTGCTGGTCGCCACCGACGTCGCCGCGCGCGGCATCGACATCGAGGCGCTGCCTTTCGTCGTCAACTACGACCTGCCGCACAACGCCGAGGACTACGTTCATCGCATCGGCCGCACCGGCCGTGCCGGCGCGCTCGGCGAGGCGATCTCGCTGGTGAGCGAGTCGGAAACGCGCTACCTCCGGGACATCGAGAAGCTCATCGGCAGCGCCCTCGAACCGGTGATCGTTCCCGGCTTCGAGCCCGGTGCGGCGGATGTGCCCGCCTTCCAGCCGCGTGCGCCGCGGCCGGATCGGCATGGCGAACGCGAACGCGGCGCGCCGCGGGTCAAGCCTGCCGCGGCGCGCGATGCATTGTTCGATGCGCCCTATGTGCCGAGCGAAGCGTCGCGCTCCGAGAGCGCGCCAGCCCTCACGCGACCGACGCCCAAGAAGCAGGTGGCGGCATTGTTCCGCAGCCCGGCCAAACCCGATTCCGCCGGCCAGTGAGCTGGGAGATCCTGCTGCTCGGACTATTGGGCGCGATCGGCTGGTACTGGTACGCGGGCATGCATGCGCGCGAACAGGCCGTCGTAGTGGGCCGCCGTGCTTGTGGCGACGCCGGGGTACAGTTCCTGGACGAGAGCGTGGCCCTGAGCCGAATCCGTTTTGCGCGCAACGGCAGCGGCCAGCTGCAATTCCAGCGCGACTATCGCTTCGAGTTTTCCGACACCGGCAACAACCGCCGCCCCGGCGTCGTCCGCATGCTCGGTGACCGCGTCGAATGGGTCGGCCTCGACGGGGAGTGGCAACCGGGCCACGTGGCCAGCGTCAGCCGGCTGGGGGACTGATCGTGCTGGCCACGCCCTGCGGATGCACGGCGTGGCACCAGGCCGGCATTACTCCTGCTCGATTTCGAGGATTGCCAGGCTGATCTGCTGGCCCAGATTGGTATCCCATTCCGCCCAGTCCCGATAGGCCTTGAGCTTTTCGGCGATGACGGGCTTCATTTCGTAATCGCTCTTGCCCTCGTCGTACATGCGCCGCACTTCGGACATCAGCGTCTCGAAGTAGGCCTTGTGGTCTTCGACAAATTTGCGGTCGCCCGTCTTGCCGTGGCCGGGCACGTAGAGTTTCGCGTTGAGGGCAAGCGCCTGGTCGGTCGCTTTCATCACCCCCTTGAACGTGCCGTCGCGGAGGTTCATGACCTGGTGGTTCAGCACGTTGTCCCCGGTGAACAGGGTGCGGTCTTCCACCAGTTCGATCATCAGATCGGTCTTGCTGTGCGCGTCGGTCGAGGAGTGGATGCGGAAGGTCTTGCCGCCGATTTTGAACGCCTGGCCGTCGGCCGCCTCGACGGTCGGAATCACGGCGCGGGTACCCTCGGTGTAGCCGCCGGTCATGTCCGACATCAGCTTGAGCCAGAATGCATCGGCACCGTTTTTCGCCTGTTTGATCATGTCGGGATGGGCGATGATCGTGGCGTTCGGCCACGCTTCCAGAATCGCCTGGTTGCCCAGCCAGTGGTCGCCGTGCACATGGGTGTTGAACACATGGGTGACCGGTTTCTTCGTGGTTTTGCGCAGCTGCGCCACGACCATGCGCCCGGCCTGTACGCTGGAACCGGGATCGATCACCACGACGCCATCCTTCATGACGATCCAGGCCGGGTTGTTCATGAAGCTCTGGTTGGCGACAGACGGCACGCCCTGCGGGCCGTGGATCACGTAGGTGTCGGCATTGACCTTTTGCGCAGGATAGGGGCGTACGGCGTCATTGGGACCGGCCAGCACGCTGCTGCAGACGCCCAGGGTGGCGAGAAGGGAAATGATGCGCATGGGAATTCTCCGTTCGGATTGAAAGTTGAACATACCAGAGGGGTGAATTTGGCGAATGGTCGAATCGGCCTACCACCACTTCTCGAAAATGATGCGGTTCATCGGCACGCCCAGGTCGTGCAAGAGGGTGCTCAAATTCTCGACCATGCCCATGGGGCCGCACAGGTAGTAAAGGGTGTCGTCCGGCACCTCGAGCGCATGCAGCTTGACCGGGTCGATGCGTCCGGTGAGGCCGTGCCACTGGGCATCGGGCTGGGTGACGGTAATGCTCATATGCAGGTTGTCGTGCGTGCGGACAGCCGCCTCGAGTTCGTCGCGGAACAGGATTTCGCTGCTGTCCGATACGCTGTAGACGAGATGCGCGCGGGTCGGCAACGCCGCATCGCGCACGTGGCGGAAGATGGACAGGAGCGGCGTGACACCGACGCCGCCGCCGATCAGCACCACGTTGTCGCTCATCTCCGGCAGGTAGACGAACGGGCCCTGGCCCTGGCTCACGCGCACGCGGTCGCCGACCCGGGCCTGCGCGTGCACCCAGCGCGCCACCGGATGGCGGGCGCTGGCCTTGATCGCCAGTTCGATCTGGCCCTGATGGATGGGCGAACTGGTGATGGAGTAGCCGGAGGTATGCGTCGCGCCATCGATCTCGATGCTGAGGTCCACCCACTGTCCCGGCAGGAACCGGAAACCGCCGTCGGGAATGGCGAGGCGGAGGGCGTGGATGCTGGGCGTGGCGGGGGTGATCGCCGTAATCTGCGCATCGTAGATATGCAAGGTTCAGTCCTGTTTTTTGCGGAAAGTCAGCGAGGCCGAGTTGATGCAGTAGCGCATGCCGGTCGGGGCGGGGCCGTCGGGGAAGACATGACCCAAATGCGAGCCGCAGCGATGGCACAGCGCCTCGACACGTACCATGCCGTGGCTGCTGTCGGTCTTTTCCGCGACCGCGTCGGCGTCCAGCGGCTGATAAAAGCTTGGCCAGCCGGTGCCGGAATCGAACTTGGCGGTGGACGAAAAGAGCGGCTCGCCGCACGCGGCGCAGCGGTATTCGCCGGTCTCGTGGTGGTCCCAGTATTGCCCGGTGAAGGCCCGTTCGGTGCCCTGCTCACGCAGGATCCGGTACTGCTCCGGGCTCAGTTCGGCGCGCCATTCGGCGTCGGTTTTTGTCTTGTCAGATCGCATGGCAGGCCTCCATTGATCTCGAGTTCCAGGGAAGGTTGACAGTGTTATATTAACCGGTTTAATCTTCGTTCAGGTATTAGACTTAGTCTAAAAACCGCATTTCATCCCTTGCCACACCTGCTATAAAGAAGCCATTGCAGGGCGGGGCAAGAGTGAAAATTTCAGTGCTGCAAAGCATGTCATGTAAACCAAGGAGATCAGGTTATGCAACTCAAAGGTTCGAAAACCGAAGACCATCTGAAAGCCGCCTTCGCCGGCGAATCGCAGGCCAACCGCCGCTACCTCTATTTCGCAGCCAAGGCTGACGTGGAAGGCTACAACGACGTTGCCGCGGTGTTCCGCTCCACCGCCGAAGGCGAGACGGGCCATGCCCACGGCCACCTGGAGTACCTCGAAAAGTGCGGCGACCCCGCCACCGGCATGGCGTTCGGCCCCACCGCCGACAACCTGAAGACCGCGATCGCGGGCGAAACCCACGAGTACACCGACATGTACCCGGGTATGGCCAAGGACGCGCGTTCCGAAGGCTTCGACGAAATCGCCGACTGGTTCGAAACCCTGGCCAAGGCCGAGCGTTCCCACGCCAACAAGTTCCAGAAGACCCTGGACACTCTGGGCGCGTAATTTCGCCCAGGCAAAAAGCGGGTCGGGTTCGGCCCGCTTTTTTTCGAACTCGTTTTTCAACTGATACCAAGTCCAACTGGAGTTCGCATGAGCACACGCGAAGGCAACCTCGAAGCCCCGACCCGTCACCCGCTCGACTGGAAAAATCCCGATTTCTTCAACGAGGACAAGCTCAACCACGAACTCGAGCGCATTTTCGACATCTGCCACGGTTGCCGCCGCTGCGTGTCGCTGTGCACCGCGTTTCCCACCCTGTTCGACCTGGTGGACGGATCGTCGACGATGGAAGTGGATGGCGTCGCCAAGGCCGACTATTGGAAGGTGGTCGACGAGTGCTACCTGTGCGACCTCTGCTACATGACCAAATGCCCCTATGTGCCGCCGCATCCGTGGAACCTCGACTTCCCGCACACCATGCTGCGCGCCAAGGCGATCAAATTCAAGAAGGGCGGCACGACCTTCCGCGACAAGCTGCTGTCCAGCACCGACGCGATGGGCAAGCTCGCCTCGATTCCGGTGGTGGTGCAGGCGGTCAACGCGAGCCTGAAGAACAAGCCGATCCGCAAGCTGGTGGACAGCGTGCTTCACATCCACCCTGACCGCAGGCTGCCGGAATACGACAGCGCCAAATTCCGTTCCACCGCAAAGCCGCGCAGCGACTTCCCGGTGAAGGCCGGCGACAAGACGCCCGGCAAGGTTGCGATCTACGCGACCTGCTACGTGAACTACAACGAGCCCGGCATCGGCCACGACCTGCTGAAGTTGCTGGCACACAACGAAATCCCTGCCGTGCTGGTGGAAAAGGAAGCCTGCTGCGGCATGCCCAAGCTGGAACTGGGCGATCTCGACGCCGTGGCAAAACTGAAGGAAGCCAACATCCCGCATCTGGCGAAGCTTGCCCGTGACGGCTATGCGATCCTGACCGCGGTGCCCTCGTGCACCCTGATGTACAAGCAGGAACTGCCGCTGATGTTCCCGCACGATGCCGACGTGCAGGCGGCGAAGGAGGCGATGTGGGATCCGTTCGAGTACCTGATGGCGCGCAACGTCGACGGCCTGCTGAAGACCGATTTCAAGAGCCCGCTCGGCAAGGTCGCCTACCATGTGCCGTGCCACCAGCGCGTGCAGAACATCGGCAACAAGACGCGCGATGCGCTGCAGCTGGCCGGCGCCACGGTGACGATGGTCGAGCGCTGCTCCGGCCACGACGGCACCTGGGGCGTGAAGAGCGAGTTTTTCGACAAGTCGATGAAGATCGGCAAGCCGGTGTTCCGCCAGATGGCCGAGCCGCAGCCCGATTACGTCAGTTCAGACTGCGCGATCGCCGCGCGCCACATCCTGCAGGGCATGGGCGAGTCTACCGCGCAGAAGCAGCATCCGATCACGCTGCTGCGCATCGCCTATGGCCTGGAATGAATCGTTGTCTGCAAGGAGAAAAACATGCCGCACATTACCCGTGACAGCCTGATGAGCCTGGAAAGCTACGCCAAGGTTCGCCCGACCATGCGGGCCGAGATCATGGCGCACAAGAAGAACCGCATGGTCGAACTGGGCGACCACGTCACGCTGATCTTCGAGGACGAGAAGACCATGCGCTACCAGATACAGGAGATGCTGCGCGCGGAGCGCACCTTCGAGGAAGCCGGCATCCAGGACGAGCTCGACGCCTACAACCCGCTGGTTCCGGACGGCACCAACTGGAAGGCGACCATGATGATCCAGTATTCGGACCCGGACGAACGCAAGGTGGCGCTGGCCAAGCTGAAGGGTATCGAGGACCGCGTGTGGGTGCAGGTGGCCGACCAGCCGCGCGTGTTCGCCATCGCCGACGAAGACCTTGAACGCGAGAACGAGGAGAAGACCTCGTCGGTGCATTTTCTCCGTTTCGAGCTCGATCCCACCTCGATCGCCGCCGCCAAGGCGGGCAGCCCGATCCGCATGGGGATTGATCTCGATGCCTACCGGGTGGAATCGATCACGCTGGCGGACAACACGCGCGCTGCGCTGGTCGTGGATTTGGCCTAAGGTTATAAGTACGCGGCCAAGACCCATCACGACAACGCGCCGCAATCCCTGGAGGAGGTGTGATGCTGGATCAATTGCTGGTTCATCAGGTGCGGCGGCGAGTGGAAGCGTCCGGCTTGCCGTTTGTTGTCGAGTTGTGGAATGGCGAACAGGTCGGCTCGGTTGCCGATGCGGCGGTGCGGGTGCGGCTGCACCAGGCGGCCAGCCTCAAGGCCATGGCCGACCCCAGCCTCGGCACACTGGCCCGGGCGTACGTCGAGGGCCATCTCGATCTGGAGGGCGATGTCCGCGATATCCTCGCGCTGGGCGACCGCCTGTGCAACGCAGGCGACTGCTCGCCGAAAACCGGCTCCGAGGGCTGGAAATGGTGGCGCCACACGCGCAGCAAGGATCGCAGGAACATCCAGTATCACTACGACGTCTCCAACGACTTCTACGGCCTGTGGCTGGACACGCGGCGCGTCTATTCCTGCGCCTATTTCAAGTCCCCGGACATGAGCCTCGACGACGCGCAGGTGGCCAAGCTCGACCACATCTGCCGCAAGCTCGACCTCCAGCCTGACGAGCGGTTTCTCGACATCGGCTGCGGCTGGGGCGGGCTGATCCTGCACGCAGCGGAGCGCTACGGCGTGCGCGCGGTAGGCATCACTCTGTCGGATGACCAGCATGCCTACGTCAGCCAGCAGATCGAGG
Source organism: Pseudomonadota bacterium (assembly GCA_021784115.1). Lineage (GTDB taxonomy): Bacteria > Pseudomonadota > Gammaproteobacteria > Burkholderiales > Thiobacillaceae > Thiobacillus. The sequence goes on from JAJXTE010000012.1 coordinate 22,292, forward strand.
CGCGTGGCCTGGCCGGCCGGGTCGAGGTGCGGCGGATGGACTACCGCGACGTGCCCGAACACGGCGGCTACGACAAGATCGCCAGCGTCGGCATGGTCGAGCACGTAGGCCGCCCCAACCTGCGCACCTATTTCGACAAGATCAACGCGCTGCTGAAGCCCGGCGGGCTGGTGCTCAACCACGGCATCACCACGTCCGCGCCCGAGGCCAGCGGCCTCGGCAGCGGCATCTCCGAATTCATCGAAGACTACGTGTTCCCCGGGGGCGAACTGGTGCACGCGTCCGACGTGTTGCGCGCCGCCGCAGGCAGTGGCCTCGAATGTCTCGACGCCGAGAACCTGCGCCCCCACTATGGCAAGACCCTGTGGCACTGGGTCACCCGGCTGGAGGCCCATGCCGACGAAGCGCGGCGCCTGATCGGGGAGCAGAAATACCGCATCTGGCGCATCTACATGGCGGGTTCGGCCTACGCGTTCGACCACGGCTGGATGGAACTGTGGCAGGTGCTGGCAGGCAAGGCCGTCGACGGCATGCAGCCGAACTATTCGTTCAGGCGGGATTTCATCTATCGCGATGCCTGAGCCGCAGCGCGCGGGGGGCGCGTTTGAAATCGGCGCCGTCCCCGGGCCATCCTCCGCCAAACAACGCAGAAACCCCCATGACCCTACGACCCATCCGCCAGCTCGTGCCCGCCTTCGAGGTGTCCGAAGGCGCCGGCGTCACGGTGCATCGCAGCATCGGCACGCCGGCGCTGAAGAACCTCGATCCCTTCCTGATGCTGGACCACTTCGGCAGCGACAATCCGGACGAGTACATCGCGGGGTTTCCGGATCATCCGCACCGCGGCTTCATCACCTTCACCTACATGCTCGACGGTCACATGGAACACCGCGACAGCATGGGCAACCGGGGTGACCTCAAGGCCGGCGGCGTGCAATGGATGAAGGCGGCCAGCGGGGTCATCCATTCGGAGATGCCGCAGCAGACCAACGGCCTGATGCGCGGCTTCCAGCTCTGGATCAACCTGCCGGCCCGTGAAAAGATGTCCGCGCCCGCCTATCAGGAGTTCTCCGCTGCGGCCATCCCGGAGGTGACGCTGGACGGTGCGACGGTGCGCGTACTGGCTGGCGAACTGGTCGGCAGGCGTGGCGTCATCGACGATCCGGCCACCGATGTCCTCTACCTCGACGTCACCCTGGCAGCCGGTGCGCGTTTCACGCTGCCGCTGAACGACACGCACAATGCCTTCGCCTATGTCTTTGAGGGCAGCGCCCGTCTGGCCGGCGAGGACCTGGCGACGCACACCCTGGCGGTGCTGGGTTCGGGTGACACGGTGGAGATCCAGGCGGGTGCCGCCGGCGCCCGCTTCATCCTGGTGGCGGGGCGGCCGATCGGCGAGCCCATTGCGCAATACGGTCCCTTCGTCATGAACACCCGCGACGAGATCGAGCAGGCCTTCGCAGACTATCACGCGGGCCGTCTGGTGCAGGCCAGGGCAACGATGACGGGACATTGAATGCAGGTGGCCGGGTGATCGAACGAGAATCCGCACCCCCCGGCGAACTTCCCCTCTTCCAGGGCGTGACGACCGCGCTCGCGCACGAGCGCCTGGCGACCGAGGGGCCGAACGCCTTGCCTGCGGGCGGACCCCGCGGCACGGCAGCCATTGTGCGCGAGGTGATCCGCGAGCCGATGTTCTTGCTGCTGCTCGCCGCCGCTGCCATCTACCTGGTCCTGGGCGATCTGCGCGAGGCCTTGCTGCTGCTCTTCTTCGTGTGCGTGGTGATGGGCATCACCCTCTACCAGTCGCACAAGACCGAGCGGGTCCTGCAGGCCCTGCGCGATTTGACCAGTCCGCGCGCCCTGGTGCTGCGCGATGGCGAAAAGCAGCGCATCGCCGGCCACGAAGTGGTGCGCGGCGACATCGTGATGCTGGCGGAGGGCGACCGGGTGCCCGCGGATGCCTGCCTGCTGATGTGCAACGGCCTGCAGGTGGACGAATCGCTGCTGACCGGCGAAGCGGCGCCGGTGCGAAAGGCGGCCGGTGAAGGGGGTGTGGCCGCGACGCGCCCGGGCGGTGACGATTTGCCGATGGTGTACTCGGGCACGCTGGTCGTTCAGGGCCAGGGCATCGCCCGCGTGACGGCGACCGGTCAACGCACGGAAATCGGCAGGATCGGCAAGTCGCTGCAGGCCCTGCGTCCCGAACCGAGCCCCATGCAGAGCCAGGTGCGCCGCATGATGTGGATGTTCGCGCTGCTCGGCATCCTCTTGTGCGGCGTGGTCGTCGTGCTGTATGGCCTGACGCGCGGCGCGTGGCTCGATGCCTTGCTTGCCGGCATCACGCTCGCCATTTCCCTGCTGCCGCAGGAATTCCTGGTGGTGCTCACGGTCTTCCTCGCCCTGGGCGCCTGGCGCATTTCGCACAGCCGCGTGTTGACGCGGCGCATTCCGGCGCTGGAGACGCTCGGCGCCGCTACCGTTCTGTGTGCGGACAAGACCGGCACCATTACCGAGAATCGCATGACGGTGACCCAACTGGTGACGCGCGACGCGCACCATGCGGTCGACTATGCGCGGGCGAATACGCTTCCGGAAGCCTTTCACGAACTGGTCGAGTTCAGCGTCCTGGCGAGCATGGTCGATCCGTTCGATCCGATGGAGAAAGCCTTTCGTCGCCTCGCCGATCATTATCTGGCAGGGACCGAACACCTGCACGACGACTGGACGCTGATCCAGCACTATCCGCTGAGCCGCGACATGCTCGCCATGTCGCACGGCTGGCAGGCCACCCGGCGCGACGAATACGTGGTGGCCGCCAAAGGGGCGCCGGAAGCCATTGCCGATCTGTGCCACCTGTCGCAGGACGACACTGCGGCCATCGCCGCGCAGGCGGATCGCCTGGCGGGGCAGGGGCTGCGCGTCCTCGCCATTGCCCGGGCGACGTTCAAGGGCACGGCCTGGCCGCCGCAACAGCACGATTTCCCCTTCGTTTTCCTCGGCTTGATCGCGCTGGCTGACCCGGTGCGCCCACGCGTGCCGGAGGCAATCCGCGTGGCACGCGTCGCCGGCATGCGGGTGGCGATGATCACCGGCGACTATCCCGGCACCGCCGAAGCGGTCGCGCGCGAGGCCGGAATCGATCTTGGCGGTGGCATCCTCACTGGCCCGGAGATCGACACGCTCGACGATGCGGCCTTGCGGCGGCGACTCGAAACGACCCATGTGTTCGCGCGCGTGGTGCCGGAACAGAAGTTGCGCCTGGTCGAGGCCTTCAAGGCCAACGGCGAAGTGGTGGCGATGACCGGCGATGGGGTCAACGATGCGCCGGCCCTCAAGGCAGCCCACATCGGCATCGCGATGGGTGGGCGCGGCACCGATGTCGCACGCGAAGCGTCCTCGCTCGTCCTGCTCGACGACGACTTTTCCAGCATCGTCGACGCCATCCGCCTCGGACGGCGCATCTACAACAACCTGCACAAGGCGATGGCCTACATCCTCGCAGTGCATGTGCCAATTGCCGGGATGGCGCTGCTGCCGCTGGTGTTCGGCTTGCCACTGGTGCTCGCGCCAATGCATATCGTGTTTCTGGAACTCATCATCGATCCCGCCTGCTCGATCGTGTTCGAGGCCGAGGCGGAAGAACCCGACAGCATGAAACGGCCGCCGCGCCGCGCCGATGCGCCCCTCTTCAGCCTGCGCACACTGTCGTTGTCGCTGCTGCAGGGCGCGACCGTGTTTGTTGCCGTAGCCGTGGTGTATGCCATCTCGCTGCAGCGCGGGCAGGCTGCGGACGAGGCCCGCGCGCTGACGTTCGCCACGTTGGTGATCGGGAATCTGTGGCTGATTCTGGCCAACCGCTCCTGGTCAAGCAGCCTGCTGGCGTCGCTGAATACGCCGAATCCTGCCCTGTGGTGGGTAATCGGCGCTACCCTCGGTTTTCTTGCATTCGTGCTTTATGTGCCCGGCCTGCGCGAGGTGTTCGGCTTCACCTTTCTGCACGCGAGTGACGTGCTGCTTGCATTCGCCGCCGGCGCGGCGGGAATAGCCTGGTTCGAGGTGCTCAAATGGGCGAAGACCCGACGCACCGCGTTGCCAGACGCATGACGTCACATTGACACGCGATCAGTGGGCGTAGCCCGGAGGGGATCAAATGGCCTTGATGCTTGCCGACGCGCTGGTGATGGTGCACCTGCTGTTCGTCGCCTTTGTCGTTGCCGGCGGGTTCCTGCTGGTGCGCTGGCCGAAGCTGGCATGGCTGCATCTGCCGGCTGCGGCGTGGGGGGCGGGCATCGAATTTACCGGCTGGATCTGTCCGCTCACACCGCTTGAAAATCACCTGCGCGTTCTCGGAGGACACGGCGCCTACAGCGGCGGCTTTGTCGAACGCTACTTGTTGCCGGTCCTGTATCCCGAGAATCTGACCTTGCCGATCCAGCAGGTTCTGGGCGGCGTGGTTGTGGCCGTGAACCTTGTCGCGTATGCGCTGGCTTACCGGGCCTGGCGGCGCAGGCGTGGCAGGTAGCGGGGGAGGCGATCAAAAAGGGGGAGGCTTCCGATTCGTCGGCGCGCAGGCTCAGCCCGCATGGCGGTCCAGGTCCTGGTCAGCCAGCGAGACCGGGTCTTCCAGCGGTTCCAGATGGGTGGTGATGTGCGCGTGCGACACGGCCCGTCGAATGTCGGCCTCGATGCGTTCCGACCAGTCGTGTCCATGCTGGACCGTCCACGCGCCAGGCACCAGCAGATGGAAGCTGACAAACGCGCGGGTGCCGGCCTGCCGCGTGCGTAGGGCGTGGAACGCCAGCCCTTGCTGGCGGTAGCGGTCCAGTATGCCTTCGATGGCCTTGAGGTCTTCCTCCGCGATCGAAACGTCCATCAGGCCCGCGGCGGAACGCTGCAGCAGTTGCCACCCCGTCCACACGATGTTCAGGGCCACCAGAATGGCGATCACGGGGTCGAGCCAGAGCCAGCCGGTCAGCCAGACCAGGCCGACGCCCGCGATGACGCCCACGGACGTCCAGACGTCGGTGAGCAGGTGGTGTGCATCGGCCTCGAGGGTGATGGATTTGTATCTCCGGCCGACGCGCATGAGGATGAGCGAGGTGGCCAGGTTGATCACCGAGGCGATCACCGACACGCCGAGGCCGATCCCCACTGCCTCGAGCGGCTGCGGATTGAACAGGCGCTCGATGGCCGCATAGGCGATGCCGACTGCGGCGACGAGGATGAGAAAGCCTTCGAACGCGCTCGAGAAATACTCGGCCTTGCCGTGCCCGTGCGCATGATTGTCGTCCGCCGGCAGTGATGCCAGCGACAGCATGGCGAGCGCCATCATCGCGCCGGCCAGATTGACGAAGGATTCGAGCGCGTCGGAGAGCAGGCCGACCGAACCGGTGAGCCGCCAGGCCAGGCCTTTGAGCAGAATGGTGGCGAGGGCCGCGGCAATGGAAAGCCAGGCGTAGCGTTTGAGGGAGGCAGGTAACATCTCGGTGCTTCGCAAGGACGCATGAAGTGGGCCCGATTGTATCCCAGGCCCGGCGGGTTCTTCCCGGACATGTCGGACAAGGGTCTTGTAGGGGCCTTCCTGACGGAGCCCGACCTGTGCGCTATGGTCAAGGCATGAGTGCAGGGGAGGGATCACGATGGCGACCGCGCTGATCGAGGCGATTCAACAGCGTTACGCCTGCCGCGAATTCGTGGCGGGGAAACAGGTTTCGGCGGAGGAACTGGCCCGGGTGCTGGAGGCCGGCCGGCTGGCGCCTTCGGCGTTCGGCATGGAACCGTGGCGTTTCATCGTCGTGACGGACGAGGCGGGGCGGACAGCCGTTGCACGGGCCTGTTACGACCAGCCGGCCGCCACGACGGCTGCGGCGCTGATTGCCATCGTGGCGCTGGTGGCTGCGCTCGAACCGGATTCGGACTACGTGCGGAGGCAATTTTTGGCGGAAGCCCGCGGCCGTGATGCCGAACCTATTCATACTGCCTATCGGTCGTTCTATCGCAACGGATCCATCGCCGAATGGGCGCAGGGGCAGTGTAATTTTGCGGCCGCGCAGATGCTGTTGCAGGCCGCGCACATGGGGCTCGGCAGTTGCCCGATCGGAGGTTATGACACGCCCGCGCTGACGGAGGCCCTGTCCCTGCGATCGGGCGAGGTGCCGGCGCTCGTCATCGCCCTGGGCCAGTGTCGCCACGACGCACCCGAACGAATCCGCAAGCCGTTCGATTGAGCCCCGGCCCCTCCGCAGGGCATTGCGGCGCCCGTGGCCAGATCTTTCTTGAAGACATCCCGCCGTTGAATCAATAAAATGCTGGGCATGAAAATCCTGCCCGCCCTGTTGCTTTGTCTTCCACTTGTCGCCCATGCCGAGTGGAATGAGTTCGATCACGATTTCGAGCAGGACAAACCCTGGGTCGAGACGGCGGCTCAACTGCCGCCCTATCCCAAGGCCGAGAACCTGATTCCGTTCAACGTTTCGTCGGCGACCCGCAACAGGTTTTTCGTCGATTCCGCGTCGATCAGCGTCGGCGCCGACAAGGTGGTGCGCTACACCGTGGTGATCGATGCTGCGGGCGGCGCGCGGAATGTATCCTACGAGGGCATGCGATGTGAAAACGGCGAGCGCCGCCTGTATGCCTATGGGCACCCGGACGGCACCTGGTCAAAAGCACGCAATGCCGGCTGGGAGAGCATCAGGTTCCGTTCGCTGCTGTCGTATCACAAGGCGCTGTACGAGGATCATTTCTGTTCCGACGGTGTCAACGTCAGGGATGCCAAGGCCGCGGTGGAAAGCCTGCGGCGCGGGGTGCGCTGATGAATTCCGTGGTGAAGCATGCCCGGCGCATCGTCGTCAAGGTTGGCTCCAGCCTGGTCACCGCCGAGGGGCGCGGGCTCGACCACGCCGCGCTGTCGCGCTGGGCCGAGCAGATCGCCGCGCTGACCGCGCAGGGCAAGGAAGTGGTGCTGGTGTCCTCGGGCGCGATCGCCGAGGGCATCGCCCGGCTGGGCTGGAAAAAGCGCCCGAAGGCCGTCAACGAACTGCAGGCCGCCGCCGCCGTGGGGCAGATGGGGCTGGTGCAGGCCTATGAATCCATCTTCCGCACCCACGGCCTGCATGCGGCGCAGGTGCTGCTCACCCATGAAGACCTGGCCGACCGCACGCGCTACCTGAACGCGCGTTCGACCCTGCGCACCCTGCTGGAGCTCGGGGTGGTGCCCATCATCAACGAGAACGACACCGTCGCCACCGACGAGATCCGCCTCGGCGACAACGACACGCTGGGCGCGCTGGTGACCAACCTGATCGAAGCCGACTGCCTCATCATCCTCACCGACCAGCCCGGGCTCTATACCGCCGATCCGCGCAAGCACCCGGACGCCACGCTGGTGATGGACGCCCACGCCGGCGATCCCGAACTCGAGCGCATGGCAGGCGGGGCGGGCAGCAGCGTCGGCACCGGCGGCATGCTGACCAAGATTCTCGCCGCCAAGCGCGCAGCCCGCAGCGGCGCCCACACCGTGATCTGCAGCGGCCGCGAGGAGCGCGTGCTGCTGCGGCTGGCGGCGGGCGAGGCAATCGGCACCCAGTTGGTGGCGCGGCAGGCCCCGCTCGCCGCGCGGCGGCAGTGGCTGGCCGACCACCTGCAACTGCGCGGCGGCGTGGTGCTCGATGACGGCGCGGTACGCGCCCTGTGCGAGGACGGCAAGAGCCTGCTGCCGGTCGGCGTGAAAGGCATCACCGGCGACTTCGAGCGCGGGGAGGTGGTCGCGATCGTCGATGCGGAGGGCCATGAAATCGCACGCGGGCTGAGCAACTACAGCGCCGGCGAGGCGCGCCGCATTGCCGGCAAGCCGAGCAGCGCGATCGAGGCCGAACTCGGCTACATGGACGAGCCGGAGCTGATCCACCGCGACAATCTGGTGGTGCTGGCGTGACCACCACGCTGGATTTGCTGCGTCACGGGGAGCCCGTCGGCGGGCGCAAATACCGCGGACAGATCGACGATCCGCTGTCCGAAAAGGGCTGGGCGCAGATGCACGCGGCGGTGGGCGAGATGGCGCCGTGGACGCGGATTGTCTCGTCGCCGCTGGCGCGCTGCCGTGCCTTTGCCGAGACGTTGTCCGACCGCCATGGCCTGCCGCTGGCGTTCGACGAGCGCCTGAAGGAAGTCGGCTTCGGCACGTGGGAGGGCAAGTCCGCCGCCCAGATCGAGTCGGACGCGCCCGGCACGCTGGCCCGTTTCAAGCGTGATCCCGTGAATGCGCGTCCGGGGGGGGCGGAACCGCTGGCTGATTTTCATGCGCGAGTGGCCGCCGCGTTGGATGCCATCCTGACCCAGCATCCCGACCAGCACGTGCTGCTGGTCGGGCATGCCGGAGTCATCCGCATGGCGTTCGCTTGGGCGCTGCACGTGCCGCTGGAGAACGCCTACCGCATCGAGGTGGCGAGTGCCGGCCTGACCCGCCTGCGCTTTGACGACGGGCGTGGGAGCCTGATCTTCCACGGCGGCGGACTTGCCGATCGGTGATTCGTCGCGGCTTCCTCTGTCTGGGTCTGCTGGTTGTCGTGTCGGCCCAGGCGGCGACGCTTCACCTGCGCGACGATGCCGGACAGACGCTTGAATTCAGCCTGCCGCCGCAGCGCATCATCTCGCTGGCCCCGCATCTCACTGAACTGCTGTTTGCCGTCGGCGCTGGCGCCAAGGTGGTGGGCGTGGATGGCGCCAGCGATTATCCGAAAGCGGTGCAGGCGTTGCCGCGCGTCGGCGATTTCAGCCGCATCAACTTCGAGCGCATCCTGGCGCTGAAACCCGATCTGGTCGTTGTCTGGGTGGGCGGCAACCGGGCCGCCGACATTCACCGCCTGAAACAGATGGGCATTCCCGTGTTGCAGACCGAGGCTACCCGGCTCGACGACGTGGCGCGCCTGTTGCGGCTGATCGGGCAGGCGAGCGGCCACGCCAAGGATGGGGACCGGGCGGCCCGGGATTTTTCTGCGCAGCTCGCCGCGCTGCGGGTACGGCCCGGCCGGACGCCGCCGGTGCGCGTGTTCTACCAGGTATGGGATCGTCCGCTGATGACGGTGGGTGGCACGCACTGGATCAGCGATGCGCTGGCACGATGCGGCGCACGCAACGTGTTTGCCGACCTGCATGCGCTGTCTCCCGTGGTGTCGCGCGAAGCGGTGCTGCAGCGTGCGCCGGAACTGATCGTGAGCGGCAGCGACGCGCCCGACATGCGCCGCGCGTGGCAGCAGTTTGCCAGCCTGCCGGCGGTGAAAAACCAGGCTTTCGTGCGGGTGGATGCTGACCGCCTGCATCGTCTCACGCCGCGTCTGATCGACGGCGTGGCCGAGCTGTGTGCTGCGGTTGAGCCTTACGTGCGGTGACGCGGGTCGGCGGGTTTGCGGTTGGGACAGTTTTCCTTGATGCAGTCGGCATAGATCTGCAGCGAGTGATCGTGGATGGCGAATCCGCGTTCCTTGGCGATCCGGTTCTGGCGTTTTTCGATTTCGCTGTCGAAGAACTCCTCGACCTTGCCGCATTGCAGGCAGACCAGATGGTCGTGGTGCTCGCCCTGGTTGAGCTCGAACACCGCCTTGTCGCTGTCGAAGTGGTGGCGAATCAACAGCCCGGCCTGCTCGAACTGGGTCAGCACGCGGTAGACGGTGGCAAGGCCGATATCCTGGCCTTCGTCGGAGAGCAGGCGATACACCTCCTCGGCAGTCATGTGACGTTTGTTGCTCTGCTCGAACAGATCGAGAATTTTCAGGCGCGGCAGCGTGGCTTTGAGACCGATGCTCTTGAGATCGGACGGATTGCTCAATGGGGTCTCCAGAACGGGAACGCGAATACGTTATGATACGTTTTTTTCCAACCGCCCAAACCTTTCCGGTTTCCTGGCCATGCGTCATTTCCTGATTTCTGCCCTGTTTTTGAGTCTGCTCGCGGGATGTTCCAGCATCGGTCCCCATCACATCGATGTGCAGCAGGGCAATGCGCTCGACCAGGAAAACGTCGCTCGCCTGAAGACGGGCCTGAATCGCTCGCAAGTCCGCTTCCTTCTCGGTACGCCGCTGATCGTCGACCCGTTCCGCACCGATCGCTGGGATTATGTGTACCTCTATTACAAGGCGGGGAAACTGACCGAGCAGAAGCACATTACCCTGTTCTTCGAGGGTGATACGCTGACGCGCATCGAAGGGGATCTGCCGCCGCCGGCTGACGAACCAAAGCCTGAGCCGCAGCCCGCATCCGTCACGCCGGCGGTACCGGCAGCCTCAGCGGCGCCGCTCGCTGTCGAGCCGGTGGCGCAGCCTGCACCGGTCGCTGCCGAGCGTGCCCCGACGCCAGCAGCGCCTGTTGTGGCCCCGGTTGCACAGCCGGAAGCGTCCAGGACCGAGCCGGCCTCCCAGCCGCCGGTGTCCGAAACCAGCATCGTGCCACCGCTGCCGAGCCCGAAGGATGCCCCGGCCTACGTCGATCCGCGTCCTGCTCCCGAGCTGAGCCTGAAGCCTGAAACCGACGTGGCGCAGATCAAGCCGGATGCCATGCCGCCTTTCCCCGAGCCGCATGCAGCGGTGGCCGCAAGCAACGACCCGGTGCTGAAATCGCTGAATGCCTGGGCCGACGCCTGGGCGCACCGCGACAGCGACGCCTATTTCGCGGCGTATGACGCCAGCTTTGCTCCACAGGATGGGGGCAGCCGCGCCGCCTGGGCGGCACGCAAACGCCAGGCGTTGAGCGCGGCGAAAAACATCGAAGTGAAAATCGGTTCGCCGTCGGTCGAGAAGGGCAGCGACGGCACGGCCACGGTGACCTTCAAGCAGTATTACCGATCGGGCAGTTATCACGATGCCGTCGTCAAACAGGTGCGCATGGTCGAACGCGAGGGCCACTGGTTGATCACGGAGGAAAAGGTGCTGTCGACGCTGAAGGATGGCCGGCCGTGAGCGTGCGGATCGCGATTGCCGGTGTGTCCGGCCGGATGGGGCGTGCCCTGCTCGAAGCCGTGGCGGCCGATGCCGGCTGCACGCTCGGCGCGGCCATCGACCGTCCGGGCAGCCCACTGGTGGGCCAGGATGCGGGCGCCGCCTGGGGTGCAGCCAGCGGGATTCGGGTGACGGATCAGCCGGCAACGACCCTGCTGGGCACGCACGCGCTGATCGACTTCACCCGTCCCGAAGCCACCTTCGGCTATCTTGAGGCCTGTGTCGCGGCCGGCGTACCGCTGGTCATCGGCACCACCGGCTTCGATGAGGCGGGCAAGGCGCGCATTGCCGCGGCGGCGCAGCGGATTCCCGTTGTGTTCGCGCCCAACATGAGCGTGGGCGTGAATCTCCTGATGAAGCTGGCCGAGATCGCCGCCCAGGTGCTCGAGGATGGCTACGACATCGAAATCATCGAGGCGCATCACCGCCACAAGGTCGATGCGCCGTCCGGCACCGCGCTGGGACTGGGGCAGGCAGTGACGCGCGCGATCGGCCGCGACCTCGCCAGTTGTGCCGTTTACGGACGCGAAGGCGTCACCGGCGAGCGCGACCCCAAGGCCATCGGCTTCGCCACCGTGCGCGGCGGCGATATCGTCGGCGACCACACGCTGCTGTTCGCCGGCATCGGCGAACGCGTCGAGCTGACCCACAAGGCCAGCAGTCGCGCCACCTTCGCTCAGGGCGCGCTGCGCGCCGCCAAATGGCTGCAGGGCCGTGCGCCGGGCCTGTACGACATGCGCGACGTGCTGAATCTGAAATAACCGCTTTGCAACAGGAATACACCATGAACGCCGTCAAGGTATACAGTACCGGCACCTGCCCCATCTGCGTCAAGGCCAAGGCCTTTCTCGACAAGCGCGGGATCGGCTACGACGAAGTCCGCATCGATCTCGACCGCGAGGCCATGAAGGAATTCGCCGTCGTCACCAACGGCGCGCGCACCGTGCCGCAGATCGTCGTCGACGGCACCTGCATCGGTGGTTTCACCGAGCTCACCGAGCTCGACATGGACGGCGGGCTGGATCACCTGCAGCCCTGATCCGGGCGGGGAAAGGCCCGCTCTAGCGTCGTTGAGCATTGAAGACAGACGCCGCTTCGGCTATAATTGCGACATTCAAGTTCAGGCGGGTTCGCGCAAGCGGCTCGCCTGAATTTTGTCACCTGTCTTGCGGAGTATTCCTTGTCTCGTGCCCAGCCCGCCATCCTTGTTTTAGCTGACGGTTCGGTGTTCCGCGGCCTGTCCATTGGCGCCGACGGCATCACGACCGGTGAGGTGGTGTTCAACACCGCGCTCACCGGATATCAGGAAATTCTGACGGATCCCTCGTATTCGCGTCAGATCGTGACGCTGACTTATCCGCACATCGGCAACACCGGCATCAATGACGAGGACATCGAGGCGGATCGCATCCATGCGGCCGGTCTGGTGGTGCGGGACGTGCCGCGACTGCATTCGAATTTCCGCGCCGGCCAGTCGCTGCCCGATTACCTCAGAAGCCAGAACATCGTCGCGATCGCCGACATCGACACCCGGCGTCTGACACGCATCCTGCGTGAAAAGGGCGCACAGAGCGGTTGCATCATGGCCGGTGCGGTGGACGAAGCCAAGGCGCTTGAGGCCGCGCACGCCTTCCCGGGCCTGGCCGGCATGGATCTGGCCAAGGTGGTCAGCGCGCCGGCGGCGTACGAATGGATTGAAACCGAATGGAAGCTCGGACGCGGCTACGGCCGGCAGACCGAGCCGCGCTTTCATGTCGTGGCCTTCGATTATGGCGTCAAGCGCAACATCCTGCGCATGCTGGCCGAGCGCGGCTGCCGCCTGACGGTGCTGCCCGCGACCGCAACCGCCGAGCAGGCGCTTTCGCTGAAGCCGGACGGCATTTTCCTCTCCAACGGCCCCGGCGATCCGGAGCCGTGCGATTACGCGATCCAGGCGATCAGCGAACTGGTCGCAGCGAAGGTCCCGACGTTCGGTATCTGCCTCGGACACCAGCTGCTCGCGCTCGCGTCGGGGGCCAAGACGGTGAAGATGAAGTTCGGCCACCACGGCGCCAATCACCCGGTCAAGGATCTGGACAGCGGACGGGTGGCGATCACCAGCCAGAACCACGGCTTCGCGGTGGACGCGGCGACGCTGCCCGCCAATCTGCGCAGCACCCATGTTTCGCTGTTCGATGGTTCGCTACAGGGCATCGCCCGAACGGACGTTCCCGCGTTCAGTTTCCAGGGTCACCCTGAAGCCAGCCCCGGCCCGCATGACGTGAGCTATTTGTTTGACCGATTTATTCAGATGATGGCCGACCATGCCCAAGCGCAGTGATCTAAAAAGCATCCTCATCATCGGCGCCGGCCCTATCGTCATCGGGCAGGCGTGCGAGTTCGACTATTCCGGCGCCCAGGCGTGCAAGGCATTGCGCGAGGAGGGCTACAAGGTCATCCTCGTCAACAGCAACCCGGCGACGATCATGACCGACCCGGACATGGCCGACGTCACCTACATTGAGCCGATTTCGTGGCAGGTGGTCGAGAAGATCATCGAAAAGGAGCGCCCCGACGCGCTGCTGCCGACCATGGGCGGGCAGACCGCGCTCAACTGCGCGCTCGACCTGGCCAAGCACGGCGTGCTGGAAAAATACGGCGTCGAGATGATCGGCGCGTCGAAGGAGGCCATCGACAAGGCTGAAGACCGCGAGAAGTTCAAGGTTGCGATGACCAAGCTGGGTCTCGGCTCGGCGCGCTCGTCGATCGCCCACAGCATGGAAGAAGCGCTGCAGGTGCAGGCGGCGCTCGGTTTTCCAACGATCATCCGGCCGTCCTTCACCATGGGCGGCTCGGGCGGCGGCATCGCCTATAACAAGGACGAGTTCGTCGCCATCTGCGAGCGCGGGCTGGAAGCCTCGCCGACCCACGAGCTTCTGATCGAGGAATCGCTGCTCGGCTGGAAAGAGTACGAGATGGAGGTGGTGCGCGACCGCAAGGACAACTGCATCATCATCTGCTCGATCGAGAACTTCGACCCGATGGGCGTGCACACCGGCGACTCGATCACGGTGGCGCCGGCGCAGACGCTGACCGACAAGGAATACCAGATCATGCGCAACGCCAGCCTCGCGGTGCTGCGCGAGATCGGCGTCGACACCGGCGGCTCCAATGTCCAGTTCGCCATCAACCCGGAAGACGGTCGCATGGTGGTGATCGAGATGAATCCCCGGGTGTCGCGGTCCTCCGCGCTGGCGTCGAAGGCGACCGGCTTCCCGATCGCGAAGGTGGCGGCCAAGCTGGCGGTCGGCTACACGCTCGACGAACTGCAGAACGAAATCACCGGCGGCGCGACCCCGGCCTCGTTCGAGCCCTCGATCGACTATGTGGTGACCAAGATTCCGCGCTTCGCGTTCGAGAAATTCCCGCAGGCCGACGACCGCCTGACCACGCAGATGAAATCGGTGGGCGAGGTGATGGCGATGGGCCGCAGTTTCCAGGAGTCGCTGCAGAAAGCCTTGCGCGGGCTGGAAGTGGGCGCCGACGGCTTTGACCCCAAGACCACCGACCAGGAAGAAATCGAAGCCGAACTGATGTCGCCCGGCCCCGAGCGCATCTGGTACGTCGGCGATGCGTTCCGCGTCGGCATGAGCCTCGCGGAAATCCACGCGGTGTCGAAAATCGACCCCTGGTTTCTCGACCAGATCCAGGGCCTCATCGAGCTGGAAACCTCGCTGGCCGGACGTTTGCTGATTGACCTCGGCCGCGACGAACTGCGCGAGCTCAAGCGTGCCGGCTTCTCCGATCGGCGCCTGGCCAAGCTGCTCAACACCGACCAGCACGCCGTGCGCGGGCGCCGCAATGAACTGGCGCTGCACCCGGTCTACAAGCGGGTCGATACCTGCGCGGCGGAATTCGCCACGCAGACCGCCTACATGTATTCGACCTACGAGGAAGAGTGCGAGGCGCATCCGACCGACGCCAAGAAGATCATGGTGCTGGGCGGCGGGCCCAACCGCATCGGCCAGGGCATCGAGTTCGACTACTGTTGCGTGCACGCTGCGCTGGCGCTGCGCGAGAACGGCTTCGAGACCATCATGGTCAACTGCAACCCGGAGACCGTGTCGACCGACTACGACACGTCCGATCGCCTGTACTTCGAGCCGCTGACGCTGG